>SFEB01000015.1 GCA_004558105.1 Clostridiales bacterium | reverse complement strand
GGCAGGCCAATCTAAAACGCATTTAATGCGTTGCCAGTAATGTTTAGGGCTTTGCCCGAAACTGAAATACCCCCCGTTTCACGGGGGGATATTTATTTTATCTTTATACGCTTGAAAAAAAAAGATAATTGTGTTAAAATACACTATAAAGATATAGTTTTTTACGAGGTAAGAAGAATGAAAATAGCTTTCGTTGCGCCTTCTTGTGAGGAAATCGCGCCTTTTAACGCATTGCTGACCGATTTACAACACAGTAAACAAGCGGGTTACGACTTTTACGACGGTTTTTACATGGGTGAAAAAGTATCCGGCGTGCTGTGCGGTATAGGAAAGGTCAACGCTACAATCGCAACGATGCTTCTGATAGAAAAAGCTCGCCCCGACCTTATTATACTCGGCGGCGTGTGCGGAGCGATTGACGACAGACTTAACGTCGGCGACGCAGTGATATGCGAGGAAGTGAAGCACCACGACGTGGCGGACAGATTTTTGACCGACAATCCGCCGTATTACGAATCCGCCTGTTTTAAAGCGGACGACCAAGCGGTGGAAAAAATAAGGGAAGGGTTGAAGAAAGAAAAATTCGATTTCGACCTTTATTACGGCAAACTCGCCACGGGCGAACAGTTTATCGAAGACGACGGAAGGGAGGAAATAAAAGCCAATATCAATCCGTTGGGCGTGGACATGGAAACGGCGGCTTTTGCGCAGGCTTGCGTTGCTTGCGGAGTAAGGTTTGTGGCTTTACGCACCGTTACCGATACGCCCAAAGAAAGAGGGCTGAACGCTTTTCACAAAAACCTCGAAAAAGCCGTTGTTAACGAGGGCAAGGTGCTTGAAAAAATTTTTGCCGTTTTAAAAAAATAGTGGCACACGGGGTATTGTCGGCATAAGATAGACCGTAAGGGAGGTTTATCTATGACGATTTTCGAAGAGGAAATACTTCAACAACAATATCTTTTGACGCGAACGGTAGAAGCCAACGCCGACGCCGTGTCCGACCTTGCGGAAGAAATCGGTTCCGGAAAATACGTTGCCGCGGCAGTGGTGGCGCGAGGAAGCAGCCGTAACGCCTGCGAATACTTTAAATATGCGTTGGAACGCTATACGGGTATGCCCGTTTTGTTTATTGAACCGTCGGTAACGGCGGTGTACGGCGGTAAACTCGCATTGAAGAATTTTTTGTTGTTCGCGGTTTCTCAAAGCGGAAAGGCCGAAGATATATCGTCGGTCGTCCGGGCGGCGAAAGAGTCGGGCGCGAAGGTGGTTGCCGTCACCAACAATCCCGACAGCCCGTTGGCAAAGGCTGCGGACGTCCGTTTGTTGTTAAACGTCGGGCAGGAAAAAGCGGTTGCCGCAACCAAGACTTTTTTGGCGCAGATGACCGTTTTTACGTCGCTGGTCGACGCAGTAAGGGGCGAAAAAGCCGATATGAATTCCGTTTTGTCAAAACTTTTCGTTACGAGGCATAAGCTCAAGCCGATAGCGGAGGCTCTGGCGAAAGAAAAAGACCTTTTCGTGTTGGGCAGGGGATTGAGTTATTCTTCCGCGACCGAAACGGCGTTAAAGTTTAAGGAAGCATGCTACCTTAACGCAACCGCCTACCGCGTCAGCGAGTTTCAGCATGGTCCCTTTGCCGTGTTGGACGAAAACCGTTCGGTGCTTTTGTTCGTTTCGGACGACGAGACTAAGGACGGCTGTATCAAAGTGGCAAAAAGAATAAGGGAGACGGGAGCGAGATTGTATGCTTTTGTCTCAGACGGGGTAGAATTGACGGCGGATTACTGTTACGTTTTGCCGCATGCCGACGCCGCGGAAACGCCTTTATTGCAAGCCGTTGCCGGACAGCTGACGGCTCTGGAAATAAGCAAGATAAAGGGAACGAGTCCCGACGCACCGAGAAATCTGAAAAAAATTACAGTTACGGAATAAAGAAAAATGAAAAAAACGCCGACTCCACTCCTGGACGTGTTAAAAAAATACTCCCGTTCAAACCCCGTGCGCATGCATATGCCTTGCCACGAGGGAAGACTGGGGTTGTCGAAAATAGAAAAAACGGACGTTACCGAGTTGGGGTTTAACGATAATCTGAACGCGCCATGCGGCGCGATTGCCGCCGCGCAGGACGAGTATGCAAAACTGTTCGGCGCGAAACGCGCGCTGTTTTTGACTAACGGGAGCAGTCAGGGTAATTTTGCTTTTTTGGGATTGGTCAGAGGTAGAAGCGTTTTGACCGAAAGCGACGGTCACGTCAGTCTGACGCGAGGAGCGGAAACCTTCGGCGTCACGCTTTTTGCCGTTGACTCGGTAACACCCGAAAGAGTAAAAGAATACAAGGAAAAGCATAACGTTGCCGCCGTTATCGTGCGTTATCCGGATTATTTCGGCAGGGTATGCGATTTGCAGACACTGTTTAAGACGACGAGAGAACAAGGCGTATTACTGTTCGTCGACGGTGCGCACGGAGCGCATTTCGGATTGAGCAAACGCCTACCGCCGTGTCCCGTGGGTTTTTGCGACGCTTGCGTCGTCAGTACGCATAAAACGTTGGGCGCGTACACGCAGACGGCGGTAGTCCTTTCAAATTCCGACCGCATTGCCGACGAGTTGAAAAAACAAATCAACGCTATTTCTACCACCAGCCCGTCGTATATTCTCCTTTCCAGCATCGACTACGCACGAAAAAAAGCGGCGGAAAAAGGAGAAAAAAAGCTGGACAGGCTGTTTGGGTGGATATCGGATTTCGAAAAGAAATTGCCCGACGGCGTGTACTGTATGATTCGCGACGACTTTACAAAACTTACTCTCGACTTTTCGGAAGCAGGTTTTAGCGGAAAGGCGGCGTACACTTTTATGACGACGGAAAACATCTATCCCGAGTTGTACCGCGACAGCCGAGTGTTGTTTTATCTGGGACTTTACACGACGAAACGCGACCTGGACAAGCTGGCGAGAGCGGTAAAAAAATTGATTAAAAAAGGCGAAAAAAGTAAATCGACCGACGAGGGCGAAGGTCCTTTCGGTTATTGAGGCGTATATGAAAAACTTTTTGACGATAGAAGGGTGCGAGGGCGTAGGCAAGACTTACCACACCCGCAGACTAAAGCAATATTGCATCGACAACCGACTCAACGTGTTGTTTACGCGTGAGCCGGGCGGCAGCGAAGTCGCGGAAAAAATCCGCAACATCATTCTCGACCCCGCAAATAAGGACATGACCGACTTGTGCGAGGCGTTTTTGTACGCTTCCAGTCGCGCGCAGCATTTGCAGGAAATCGTTATTCCCGCGCTGAAACAAGGCAAAACGGTGTTTTGCGACCGATTCGTTGATTCTTCCTACGCCTATCAGGGCGTTGCCAGAGGTCTGGGATTGGAGCGAGTGCGCCGCATTAACGAACTTGCCGTCGGCGAATATATGCCGCAATACACTTTGTTTCTTGACCTTGAACCGAGCAAGGCTTTTGCCCGTAAGGGCGGCGCCGCAAAGGACGACAGGTTGGAACTGCTCGATCTGGATTTTCATAAAAAAGTTTACGAAGGGTACAAGCAGATTGCCGAGTCGGAGCCGCAGCGGATTATTACGATAGACGCAAGCGGAAGCAAGGACGAAACTTTTGCGCGTATAATCGCCGCCTTAAAAGAAAGGAACGTTTTTTGATGGAATTTTTTAACGAAAACAAAAGATACGACGGTTATCGGGATTTGTTTGAATACGACGAAGGGTTCCGGAGTTTTTGCGAGCAGGCAGACGGCGGAAAATCCGTCCATGCGTATATAATCGAATGTAAAGACAAAATTCTTTATCCCGATTTACTTAAAGCCTGCGTGTCTGAGATTTTAGGGTATCGACGCGGAGAAAAAGGCGACCTTCTCGTTTTCGGCGGAACGCATCCCGACGTGAGTTTTTATCCTGCCGACGGGCGGAAACGTTTGTCTGCGGAGGACGTCAGGAGCGTGCTTGACGACGCCAATACCAAACCGACCTTGGCGGATAAAAAGGTTTTTTGCCTCGGCGTAGAACAACGTAACGACGAAATATGGCAGAATAAACTGTTGAAACTGTTGGAAGAGCCGCCTCGGGGCGTTTTTATACTTATAGCCGTATCCAACGCTCAGGAACTTTTGCCCACCGTCCGCAGCCGTTGCCAGACGGTGAAAATGGGCGAATTTGAAGAAAAAGCCGTCGCCGATTATTTGAACAAGAACCGTAACGTAAGCCGTTCGGAAGCGGAAATAGCGGCGAGATTGTCTCGGGGGAGTATTGCAAAAGCGTTGTACGTGTCGGGCGGATCGGGTTATATCGATTGCGTGTCGGACGTGGTCGATTTGTTCTGCAATATGAAGAGCACCAAGACTATGGCTGATTTTTTGCCGACGATAGCTAAGTACAAAGACAGGTACGAAGATTTTTTCGAAATTATCGAAAACGTGCTTTTCGACGCGGTTTTAATCAATATAAATGCGTCGCAGGTATTGAATTTATTTAAAAAAGATGATATAATGAAGATTGCCGAGTTTTATCCGAGAGAAGCGCTGTTACGCGCTATTCCGTTGGTGGAGGAGGCAAAAAAACAGTTGGACGGATACGGCTCGTTTGCCGTCGTGACCGACAACCTGTTTTTAAGAATACTGGAGGTTAGATATTTATGCCGACAATAGTGGGTGTTAAGTTTAAACCGACGGGCAAAACCTATTATTTTGACCCGAAGGATATAGTTTTTAGTAAGGGCGACGGCGTTATCGTAGAGACGGCGAGAGGCGCCGAATACGCGATAGTTTCCATAGCCAATAAAGAAGTGCCGACAAGTCAGATAGTGGGCGAACTAAAACCGGTCAAATGTAAAGCGACCGCCGCCGATACCGAAAGGCATGAACAAAACCAGAAACGCAAACCTGAGATTATGCAGATAGTCCGTCAACGCATAGAGGCGCATGGATTGGACATGCATTTAAAGGATATGGAGTTTTCGTACGACAATTCCAAGATGATTTTTTACTATTCCGCAGACGACAGAGTGGATTTTCGCGAACTGGTGAAAGACCTGGGTTATACGTTGAAAACGAGGGTGGAACTCAGACAAATAGGTATCAGAGACGAAACGAAAATGTTGGGCGGACTGGGAAGTTGCGGAAGACCGTGCTGTTGCAGCAGTTTTCTCAACGGTTTCGAGCGCGTGTCGATAAAGATGGCGAAGGTACAGGGTTTGTCACTTAATCCCGCCAATATCAGCGGACTTTGCGGCAGGCTCATGTGCTGTTTAAAGTACGAAAACGACCACTATTCCGAAACGGCAAAGCTTATGCCCAAGGTCAACAGTACGGTTGATACTCCCGACGGCAAAGGAGTCGTGGAATCGTTGGATCTGGTGAGACGGAACGTAAAAATCAAGTTCACCGACGCCGACGGCGGAATAGTTTCGAAAGTGTTTAACGTCGAAGAACTCAACGTCGCTCCTCACGAGATAGAAGAGGATTTGTCGGCGGACGAAATTCCCGAAGACGTCGAACAGCTCGTCGATGAGGACGTGAAGGAAGAAAAAACCGTCAAAAAACCGCATAATGAAAGAAAACAGCAGGATAAGAACGGGCGCAGGGATAACAAAGACCGCAAACACAAGGCTGAAAACAACAAGGAAGACAAACAACAGCAACCACAGCCTAAAAAACAACGGCACGAAAAATATAAGCCCAAGTCCGACAAACCGGCGGAAGACGAGGTTCAACAAGGGGAAAACGGCGGTACTGCGCCCAAGCAGGACGGCAACAAACCGTTTAAACGCAAAAAGCACCGCAAACCTTTTGACAAAAACAAAAAACGCGACGGCGACGGTAACGCAGAAGTTAAAAACCAACCGCAAAAATCAGAGCAGGAAAAAAGCCGAATAAATTAAGATATTTTCCTTTTAGCTGTTGACAAAAGCGGAGTTGTATATTAAAATATAATCAGTCTAATACGACAAAGGAGAATTATTATGGCACACAAAATCAGTAATGAATGCATCAAGTGCGGCGCTTGCGCAGCAGGTTGTCCGGTAAACGCTATTACGGAAGGCGACGACAAGTTCCAGATCGATCCCGAAGTTTGCATCGATTGCGGTGCTTGCGCAGCAGGTTGCCCGGTAAACGCTATCAGCCAAGACTAATTAAAATCAATTTGCAAAGAGTCCCGAGAGGGACTTTTTGTTTTATAAAAACGAAAAAACTTGCCAAGACGGACCGTATATGTTAAAATAAACGTATGTTGAAGGAAAACGAAAGGATAGAGGACCTGCAATACAAGGGGCTAAAAATAATACAGAGCGAAAACGGATACCGTTTTACTACCGACGCCGTATTGCTTGCCAATTTCGTAAGGGGAGCAAAAGGCAAAAAGGTTGTGGATATCGGTTGCGGCAGCGGTATCGTTTCTATCCTTATCGCGGCAAAGCAACAACCTTCCCTCGTCGTGGGCGTAGAAATCCAACCGGAAGTCGCCGATATGGCGGCAAGGAGCGTGGAGATGAACGGTTTGTCCGATACGGTAACGGTCGTGTGCTCCGATGTCAGGGAATGGGCAAAAGGAACGGACGGAACCTACGACGTGGTAGTCGTCAATCCCCCGTACAGAAAGGTAGGGAGCGGTTTTTCGCAGGAGGCGGACACTCTTGCAATCAGCCGACACGAGGTGACTCTGACTCTCGAAGACGTTTTTTCTGCGGCAAAGAAGGCGTTGAAATTCGGCGGAAGCATGTATCTCGTTCATCAGGCGGAGAGACTTGCGGAGGCTTTTGCGCTGGGGGACAAGTACGGATTGCAAGGTAAAGAACTTTGTCCCGTTTGCCCCAGAGAGGGCGAACCACCCAACGTCTTTTTGGCGCGGTTTGTCAAGGGCGGAAAGGTCGGGTTGAAGTGGCTTGCTCCGATAGTGGTCTTCGACAGAGAAGGAAATTATACGGTTACGGTAAAAAAATTGTACGGCGAAAGCTTTGCCGATTGAGGATATAAAAAAGATGATATATTTTGTTGCAACGCCTATCGGCAATCTCGACGAGATAACGTACAGGGCGGTGGAGATACTTAAAAACAGCGACGTTATATTTTGCGAAGACACGAGACATTCGAGCATATTGTTGAACCGTCTCGGGGTAAAAGCGCCTTTAAAGAGTTATCACAAGTTCAACGAGGCGAAAAGTTGCGATTTTATACTGAGTCTGGCAAGGGAGGGCAAAACCGTCAGCGTTATTTCCGACGCAGGTATGCCGGGTATAAGCGATCCCGGCAGGACTCTGGTCAACGCCTGCATCGAGGCGGGGGAAGAATACGGCGTGGTGAGCGGCGCAAGCGCCGCGATAAACGCTTTCGTATCGAGCGGATTTGATACGCCCTTCGTTTTCGTGGGGTTTTTGCCGGAAAAAAACGGAGATAAAGATAAGGTCATTGAAAGCGTCGTGTCGGCGGGAACGTTGATTTTTTATTCCGCACCGCACGACCTTAACGATACGTTGGATTATTTAAAAAGCAAACTCGGAGAGGACAGACGGGTGGCGATTTGCAAGGAACTGACAAAGCTGCACGAGACGGTTATTCATACGACTCTCGGACAGGCGTACCTTGACCAGCCGAAGGGAGAATTCGTTATCGTCGTAGATAAGGCGAGTGCGAACGAAAACGCGCTGAACGGTCTGACGATAGAGCAACACGTTGAGTTTTACGTCGACAAAGGCATGAGTAAAATGGACGCCATCAAGGCCACGGCAAAGGATCTCGGCGTCGGTAAAAACGAGGTTTATAAGGCGTTGCTGTAAAAAAAACGCATACTTTTGACTTGACAAAGTCGAAAGGTGATATAAAATATCGGCAGAGTGATTTTTGGGATTGTCAATCGCTCTTTACGCGGCGCGCGAAAAGGCCGCAAGAGGAGGGAATATGCAACTGGAAAATGCTCCTGCGGATTTGTTTGAACTTTTTGCAAACGCCGATAACGGCGTTTTTTTGCTCTTTGGCGCATTGGTCGCTCTGGTGGTGCAGATAGTTAAAAATAATTTCGTCAACAAACTGAAAATCGATTTTTGCAACAAATTCGATTTCGTGCCCTTACTTCCTTTTATTTTGGGATTGGCATTGGCGGCTCTTAACTTTTTTTGCTTTTGCGGCAGGTCTTTTACCGGGTTTGGCAGTCTGGTTGAAATAGTCGTGGACGGAATTACCATCGGCGCCGCGGCTGTGGTGATATACAAGTTTGTTTCGTCGTTGGACAAAAACAGCTTGAAAAACCTCAGCAAAGACGGGGTTTTTGCCATTCTTTTTAACGAAATCGTTCTCGTGACCGACCTTAAACGACAGCTTCTTGATAACGAAGTGCCGCTGTCGGAAATTCTTAAAAAGGTGAAAAAGGTCGCCGACGAGGTAAAGAAAATTTACGTCGTCTGCGAAGACGATGAAAATTCCGACGCGAACGCCAAAGCGGACGCAGACGACGAAGGTAACGACGATTTGCAATCGGACGGGGACGAGTGTGGGCAAAGCGAGGCGGTCGGCGCAGACGAAATGCGACGAACGACGCTGAGAGATTTGTTGAGCCAACTCGTCGACGGCTCGGATCTGGACGAAAAAGTTAAGTATTTGCACGAAACTTTTAAAAATTACTTTAAAGGTTGAAACGAATCCTTTTTTACCGACGGGAGGGGTAAACCCTCTCCTCGGTATTAAAAAAAGAAACGGTTGAAAGAATTTAACGAAAACCAACGAAAAAAGGTTGAAAAAAATCAGGCAATTTGCTATAATGCTTTTTCCATAAAAATAAAATGTAAAAGGAGGTAATCGGCGTTGAAACCGACGGGCAGAAGAGTGTTGAAAACGGTAAAAGATTATTGTTACGTGACTGCGGGAACGTGCTGTCTCGTTTTTTCCTCTTTCTTCTTTATTTTGCCATGCAATCTCGTATCGGGCGGCGTCGGGGGAATATCCAATATTCTTTTTTATTGGTTCGGTTTTCCCGTGAGCATTACCTCCATACTGTTGCAGATTCCGTTGCTCGTGGCGGCGTTGATAATGCTCCCCAAGGGGTTTTCGTTCAGGACTGCTTTTGCCTGCGTGTTGTACAGCCTTCTTTTTTCCGCGATGGAAAAATTCGTCGTCGCCCCCGAACCCTCAAGCAGGTTGTTGTGGCTGGTTTTCGGCGGATTTGTGGACGGCATAGGAATTTATCTGGCTTATATCGGCAACGGCAGTAACGGCGGAAGCGAAATAGTCAGCAGTATCGTCGTCAGCCGAAATCCCGACGCAAAGATAGGCACAGTCCTCAATATTTTCAATTTCAGCGTGTATGCGATGGCGTTCGTCTGTTTCGTCTCGTTGGGGATTAAAGCCGGTACGATGAACGCAGAGTATTTGCTCGAATGCGTTATAAGGATTATTTACTCGGTATTGATGAGTTACGTGGCGTCCTTCGTGGTCGACCTTTGCTCGCAGGGATTGGACCCTCTCCTTAAATATTATATAGTGACCGAAAAGCCGGAAGAAGTGTCCGAAATGTTGATGAAAAAGTTCAAACGAGGGGTGACGTGTGCCGATATAGTGGACGAAGACGGACTGCCGACGGCAAAACACATGTTAATCGTCGTCATTCTCAACCGACAGAACGGAAAGCTGAAGCACTTTTTGAAACTTATCGACCCCGAATGTTTTGCATACTGTAAAATCATTGACGGAGTGGTAACGCGTCCCGACTTTAAAAGCGTTAAGAGTAAGTAGGGAAGTCCTATAAAGATACTTTTGTCAAAATAAAACGATATTTTGGTTATCCGCGAAAAAACCGACCTCTATTCGTTTGACTTAAATCGGGAAATCTACTATAATACCTTGACTGAAAAATCGGGAAAACATCGAGGTTTTTAGAAAAAAACTATGATAAAAATCACAAAAAAAAGCGTACTGTTAACGCTTAAAGACTTTTTATTGGTAACGCTCGGCGCGATATTTATGGTGGTTGCGGCTTACTTTTTCGTCGTTCCGTGTCAGATAGTGGCATGCGGCGTCGGCGGTCTTACCAACGTATTTTTATATTGGTTCGGTTGGAAGATGAGTATAACTTCCATAGCCCTGCAAATCCCGTTGCTGGTTCTCGCTCTCGTGATGTTGCCGAAGGGTTTTTCGGTAAAAACGGTGTACGCCTGCGTGATGTACAGCGTTTTTTACGGAATACTCGAAAGGCTTAACGTTCCGCAGGAAACTCCGCCGAGCATACTTTTGTGGGTGGTCTTCGGCGGCGTTATAGAGGGGTTCGGCATTTACTTTCCGTTCCTCGCTCACGCAAGTAACGGGGGAAGCGAAATAATAAGCAGCATAGTAGTCAACCGTAATCCAGACGCAAAAATCGGTACAGTTCTCAATATTTTCAACTTTTACGTATACGGCTTGGGACTGATATGCTTTATCGCCACCGATTCGGATATCATGGACAGCGTTCTTAAAATATTTTACTCCGTTTTGTTCAGTTACGTCGTGGCTTTTGTGGTGGACAGTTATTCTCACGGTCTGGACCCGCTCCTGAGGTATTATATCGTGACGGACAAAAAGGACGAAGTTTCGCAAACGTTGGCAGAACACTTTAAACGAGGGGTGACGGGTGCGGAGGTTGTAGATACGGACGGAAATCCCACGGGTAAAAGTATGGTGATAGTGGTTATTCAGCACCGACAGAACGGAAGGTTGAAGCATCTGCTTAAAAAAGTGGACCCAAATTGTTTTGCGTATTGCAAGATTATCGACGGCGTGGTGACGCGCCCCGACTTTAAATAAAAAACAGGAGAAATTATGGCAGAGGAAAAAGATTTAACCGTCGCCAACGATACGGCGGTAAGCGAGTTGAATGAAAAAGAATTGAAAACTCACAATGCCAAGAGAAAGTTTAAAACGGTATTCAATATCGTCGCGGCGGCGTTTTTGCGCGCGGTGGCGTTGGAACTGTTGTTGATTCCCAATCACGTCATTATAGGCGGAGCAGTGGGAGTTGCGGGACTTTTGAGTTGGGTTATTCCCGGTGCGGGCAATCTTGCCGGCGTGTTTTTGCTGGCGGTCAATATCCCGTTGCTTATCATCGCTTTTGTCAAGACGGACAAAGGTTTTGCCATTAAAACGGCGATTTGCGTCGTTCTTATGACGGCGATGATGGAAGTGTTGGCAGTTACCGGCGTTGCGCAGATAATTCATACTTCCCCCGCCACGGGAGAAGATATGGTGCTGTTTACTTTGCTCGGCGGCGCGCTTAACGGTCTGAGTCTGCCGCTTATGCTCAGTATTCAGGCGTCGACGGGCGGAAGCGATATCGTTACTATGGTCATGCAACGTCACGGACAGAGGGAAAACTATTTCCGCGTTATACTTTGCATAGATATCGCCACGATCGTCATTGCCGCTATCGTTTCGCAGATTTGCGGCGTTGCACTCGAAAGCGGAGTGAGTATCGACATATGGTTGTACGTTCTCGTTTATTCCATCGCCGCGCAGTTTACCGCGCACGTCGTGCAGAACCAGATATACAAGGGTTATTCTTCGGCTTTCGGTTTCGACATCATTACCGACAAGCCCAAAGAAGTCGCCGACGCTTTGTCTGCAAATCTTCACCGCGGTCTGACGGGTATAAAAGTGACCGGCATGTACTCTCACAAGGACAAAACCATGATCGTCTGCATTATTTACAAGCGCCAGCTCAACCGCGCAAGACAAATCGTCCGTCAGGCGGATCCCAATGCGTTTGCCACCGTCTACACCGTAAAGGAAGTCGTGGGTAACGGTTTCCGCAATACCGACGAGGATATTCAGTCCAAAGTTTTACACGATAATCAAAAAGAGCCGAAGAAACGCTGACCTTGTTTCATCGTTTCGGCAAAAAGCACGTATAAACGAATAAAAACCGTCGACGGTTGTTCCGCGACGGTTTTTCTTTTTCTATTTTTTATTTTACCGAGTTGTACCGGCTTAAATTAAAATGCGGTAAGGAACTTTGACGTCGGCGACGAAGGTTGCCTCGTCCTCTTTGGAACCGACGAGTTTTCCGTAGTGGGTGGGAACGGTGAGTTTCGGCGTAATCAGGTTGGCGAGTTGCGCCGCCTGCGCGGCGGTCATGGTGTAAGTGCCGCCGATGGGGACGAAAAGATAATCGCACTTAATGGTTACAAGGCTGTCGTTAAGGTCGCTGTCCCCGATAACGCAGTAGCGTTCTTTGTCTGCCGTTACGATATAGCCTACCCAGTTTTTTTCGCGCGGGTGGAAGGATTTGTCTTCGTTGTACGCGGCGAAAGTTTCCACTTCGACGCCCTTGACGGTAAGTTTCACGTCGGGTTTTACCGTCGTGATTTTCGAAGGAGCGATACCTGCCGACACCAAAGCGTTGACGCAGTCGGGAGTGGCGACGACTGCCGTTTCGTCGTTGGAAACGGCAAGAACGTCCTTTACGGACAGGTGGTCGTGGTGAGAATGGGTGATAAACACGATTTTTGCGTCATGAGTCGGATATTCTATGCAATACGGATCGAAATACATGTTTCCGATTTTTATACTACTGTGGCAGTTAACGGAAATATCCAGCATAATTTTGCCTCCTCACCTATTATACTCCTATCGGGGAGAAATGCAATACTTTTGCAATGGGCAAACGTGAATTTTTTTGTAATTTTTTGGCGTAAAAACCGATTTGACGGGAGTATATCCGCGAAAGCGGAGTTTTCGTGACGGAGAAAAGGGATAATTACTACTATTTTCCTATGATTTTTTATGCATTTTGCGTATAAAATTATCTGCTTAATTGTCTAAATTCGGTTGACAAAATCGACAAAATTTAGCATAATAGATAATGGTGTTAAGAAGACACCGACTTTAATCGGAAAAAAATTTTACAGGAGGACAAAATGAGTAAAATTTGTCAAATTCCTTTCAAGGAAACAGAAGAGCAACGCAAACAGTTGGACAAGGTCATTGCGCAACACAAGCATACCAAAGGCGCAGTTATGCCCGTCTTGCAAAAAGCACAGGATATCTACGGTTATTTGCCGATAGAAGTAGTTACGCGTATCGCTAACGGTCTCGACGTGTCCGTCGAAGAAGTTTACGGCGTAGCCACTTTCTATTCTCAGTTCAGCCTTTATCCCAAGGGGGAATACAACGTTGCTGTTTGTCTCGGTACGGCTTGCTACGTAAAAGGCAGCGGAGACGTTATGGCCAAATTAAAGCAGGTTCTCGGTATCAACGAGGGTGAAATCACTCCCGACGGCAAGTTTTCTATCGAAGCTACCCGTTGCATCGGTTGCTGCGGTCTCGCTCCTGTTTTGACCGTTAACGGCGAAGTTTACGGTAAAGTTACCGTTGCTCAGGTCGAGGGTATTATCAATAAGTATAAAAAATAATTATGACGATTAGAGAAATTTCCGAAATTCTGGCGGCAAATATCCTTTGCGGAGAAGGTCAGATAGATACCGAAGTCCATTCGGCTTGCGGTAGCGATATGATGTCCGACGTGTTGGCTTACGTCAAGGATCAGTCCATACTGCTGACCGGTCTCGTCAATCCGCAGGTCGTTCGTACTGCCCTTATGATGGATATGAAGTGCATCTGTTTTGTCAGGGGTAAGACGCCGGACGAAAAGACTTTGCAAATCGCGGAGGAAAACGATCTGGTCGTTATGTCAACCAAAGAACGTATGTACTCTGCCTGCGGAAAGCTTTATTGCAAAGGTCTTGTGGGCGGTGCCGAATAATGGATAGCATCGTTTGGACGTTTGAAGTAGACGGAAAAAATTTTGAACACGCGGGTTCCGCATCTCAGGTGACCAAGGCACGCCTGAAACAGATGGGACTGCCTAACGACGTCGTCAGGCGCGTCATCATCGCTATGTACGAGGGTGAAATCAATATGGTTATCCACGCCGACGGCGGAGTCGCTACGGTGACCGTCGGTCAGGACGAAGTGGTTGTGGAACTCAAAGATACGGGAAAAGGTATCGAAAACATAGAGCTGGCAATGAAGGAAGGTTTTTCGACCGCCACGGGCGCAATAAGGGAGCTCGGGTTCGGAGCCGGAATGGGTTTGCCCAATATGAAAAAGTACAGCGACGAAATGGTTATCGATTCTACCGTAGGAGTAGGTACGACCATTACCATGAAGTTTAAGGTCGCTTAACTAAACAGGTGTCGGATGAAAGATTTCAGGGCGGTGTCGCTTGACGCGACTAAATGCATAGGCTGCACGCATTGTATGCGTAAATGCCCTATAGGCGCGATAAGAGTTCGCGACGGTAAAGCCTCGATAGATTACGAAAAATGTATTTTTTGCGGTAATTGCATCAAGGTTTGCCCTACGCACGCGCTGAATGCCAGATACGACACTTATGAAATTCTTAACGGCTACAAGTTTAAGGTGGCGTTGCTGCCTTCCTGTCTTTACGGACAGTTTCCCCACATTTTCAGTCCGCAGTTGGTGCTTAACTCGCTAAAAAACATAGGTTTCGACCATGTTTACGAGGTGGCGAGGGCAAGCGATATTCTCGCTATCATCATGAGAGAAAAATTCGTGATGCAGGAGTTTGAACACATGCCTGCCATAAACAACAATTGCCCTGCTTGTGTGGATTTGATTCAAAAACGGTTTCCTACCCTTATAGACAACCTTATCGATTTGTTGCCGCCCGCTCTGCTCGCTGCAAAACTTGCGAGAGAAGAGGCGCGGGAAATCAGCGGTTTGCCCGACGAGGATATCGGTGTGTTTTACATTTCGCCATGCCCTGCCAAAGTGGAGGCTATTAACGGCGGAATGTACAGCGAGGTAAAAGAGTTGACGGGAGTTTTGTCGGTCGCCGAGACCTGCAAACTTTTAAACCCCGTGGACAAGAACGACGTTGAACGTACCATGGACGTAAAAGCCAGCAATATGGGTATAGCGTGGTGCACCAGCGGCGGCGAGTCAAGCAACTTTCCCAACACCAAACAACTCGCGGTCGACGGGATAGAAAACGTTATCAGCGTTCTCAAAGAAATCGAGGACGACAAACTCACTAATCTCGATTTTGCGGAGTTGTACGCTTGTCACGGCGGATGCGTCGGCGGTTTACTCAATATCACCAACACTTTCGTCGCAAAGAGCAAGATTCATACTCTCCGCAAAACCGTTATGCTTAACAAAACGAACTCTACCGACAAGTTTGACAAGCCTATGGCTTACTACTGCCTGAAGAACAAGCCCAAAGCAAACGACGTCTTTAAACTCGACAAGGATTTTTCCGTCGCTATGGAAAAAATGGCGAAAATCGAGAGCGTTTTAAAGCGTTTGCCGCATTGGGACTGCGGTGTGTGCGGCAGTCCGACTTGCAGAGCTTTTGCCGAAGACGTTGTCAACGGCAAAGTGGAGTTGGACAAGTGCGATCACCTTAAAGAGGAGAAATAGCCGGATGACTACGGAAGAATTTGCCGAAAAGTTTGATCTGACGGTCTTTAATAAGGGCGCGGTCAGAAAAATAGAAAGTTTTTATATCGGCGATTTGCTCAGTTGGGTAATGGGCAGAGCGGACGAAAACAGTTGTTGGTTGACTATCATGAACAACATGAACGTCTGCGCCGTGGCAAAGTTGGCGGACGTAGCATGCACGGTGTTGTGCGAAAACGTTTTGCCCGACGACAATTTGAAAGAAAAAGCAAAACAGGAAAATCTGTGCCTGTTGGGCAGCAAACTTTCGTTGTTTGAACTCGCGAAAGAGATTACGAAAGCAGTTTACGATGAAAGTTAAGGTTGAATTGCACGTACATAGTCGTTTGAGCGCTTGCGCAGACGCGGATAACACCGTCTGCAATATAGCAAACCTGAGCGTGATGACGGGAACGCAGATTTTGGCGTTGTCCGATCACAACACTTGTCTTAATTTTCCGGCGTTTGAAAAGGTTTGTAAACATATCGGGCTCGTGCCTGTTCCCGCTATCGAAGTGACGACGGCGGAGGATATACACGTCCTGTGCCTGTTTGAAAATTTCGACGCCGCAAAAACGCTTTCCGACAAAATATACGACAGTTTACCTAAGGTGGAAGTAAACAGAAAGTTTTACAACCCTCAGCTTGTTCTCGACGAAGACGACCAGGCGGTGTACGAAGAACCGTATTTATTGAATCTCGCAACGCAGTTCGACGTGTATTCTCTGGCGGAAGAGGTGAACGCTTTGGGCGGTATAGCCATACCGGCGCATATCGACAGAGAAAGCAACGGGATTTTAGCCGTGCTCGGAGCGATTCCGGACGACCTTAACGTCAGTTGCGTAGAAGTGTCGTACGAATGCGACGAAAGCGTTTATCGGGAGTACGCGAAAAAATACAACGTTATCAGGAGCAGCGACGCGCATTGTCTGGAGGACTTGTGTAAAAACGAATTTTATCTGGACGTTGACCGTATGAGTGCGAAAGCTTTGATAGAAAGGTTGAAAAAAAGATGAGGGAAATATCTTTGAATATCCTCGATATCGCCCAGAATTCCATTACGGCAAACGCAACGGAAATAAGGATAGACGTCAGGGTAGATACAAAGTCGAACAGACTGAAAGTGTCCGTTGCGGATAACGGTTGCGGTATGAGCGAGGAGTTTTTGCGTCGGGTGACCGATCCGTTTACGACCACCAGAACCACGAGGAAGGTAGGGCTCGGGATTCCGCTGTTTAAGGACAGCGCGGAGTCGACCGGCGGCAGTTTTGAAATAAAATCAAAGCAGGGCGAAGGAACGACCACTACCGCTGTCTACGTTCTCGACAGCATAGACCGCATGCCGTTAGGCAATTTGCAAGATACGATTGCGTTGCTGATTATGGCAAAAGAAAGTATAAGGTATATATTCACCTATTCCGTCGACGGCGACGAATTTGTGTTTGATACCGACGAAGTAAAAAATATATTGGGAGACGTGCCTCTTTCGAGTACGGAAGTAATCGCCTTTCTCAAAGAATATATTGAAAACGGAATAAAAAATTCCAACGGAGGAAAACAAATATTATGAAGTCTTTACAAGAACTCAATGCAATCAGAGAAAGAATGCAAAATCAGAGCAAAGACCGCAAAGTAGCAGACGCTCAATCCATTCGTATAGTAGTGGGTATGGCGACATGCGGTATCGCGGCAGGCGCAAGACCCGTCATGAACGCTTTTGTCGAAGAAGTTGCCAAGCGTAACCTTCAAAACGTCGTCGTCAGTCAGACGGGTTGCATCGGTATGTGCAAACTCGAACCTATCGTCGAAGTGTTTGTTCCCGGTCAGGAAAAGGTTACTTATTGCTATATGACGCCTGAAAAAGCCGTCAAGGTAGTGGTAGACCATATCGTCAACAATAAACCCGTTACGGAGTATATAGTTAAATAACAAAAGGGAGAATCGATAATGATAAGATCACATATTTTGGTTTGCGGAGGTACAGGTTGTACGTCCAACAAGTCGGCAGAAATCGTTGCCGCACTTAAAAAAGAATTAGCGGCGCAAGGTTTGGATCAGGAAGTTCAGGTCATTATGACCGGTTGCTTCGGTCTTTGCGCAAACGGACCTATTATGGTCGTTTATCCTGAGGGTGCATGCTACAACCACGTTCAACTCAGCGACGTTAAAGAAATCGTAACCGAGCATATCCTTAAGGGAAGAATCGTCAACAGACTTCTTCACGTCGAAGACGAAAAGACCGAACAAAGAGTTATGTCTCTCAGCGAGACGGACTTTATGAAAAAGCAAGTCAGAATCGCCCTTAAAAACTGCGGCGTTATCGACCCCGAAAACATCGACGAGTACATAGGCAGAGACGGTTATCAGGCTTTGGCAAAGGTTTTGACGGAAATGACTCCGGAAGAAGTTATCGACGTCGTTTTAAAGAGCGGTTTGCGCGGCCGCGGCGGCGCAGGATTCCCCACCGGTATGAAGTGGAAATTTGCCCGCGCAAGTCAGAACCCCGTTAAATACGTATGCTGTAACGCAGACGAGGGCGACCCCGGCGCATTTATGGACCGTTCCGTTCTCGAAGGCGATCCTCACAGCGTTATCGAAGCCATGGCAATAGCCGCTTACGCTATCGGCAGCAGCCAAGGTTACGTTTACATCAGAGCAGAATATCCTATCGCGGTCAAGAGATTGCAGATTGCTATCGACCAGGCTAAGAAATACGGTTTGCTCGGCAAAAACATTTTCGGTACGGGCTTTAACTTCAATCTGGAAATCCGTCTCGGCGCAGGCGCGTTCGTTTGCGGCGAAGAAACGGCTCTTATGACCAGTATCGAAGGTAAGCGCGGTGAACCTCACCCCCGTCCTCCGTTCCCTGCAGTAAAGGGATTGTTTGAAAAACCCACTATTCTTAATAACGTAGAAACTTACGCCAATATCACCAAGATTATTCTTAACGGTGCGGATTGGTTTGCTTCTATGGGTACCGAAAAGTCCAAGGGAACGAAAGTATTCGCTTTGGGCGGCAAAATCAACAACACCGGTCTCGTTGAAATTCCTATGGGCACGACGCTCAGAGAAGTTATTTACGAAATCGGCGGCGGTATTCCTAACGGTAAAAAGTTTAAGGCTGCTCAGACGGGCGGACCCAGCGGCGGTTGCATTCCCGTAGAGCATCTCGACGTTCCTATCGACTACGACAACCTTATCGCTATCGGAAGCATGATGGGCAGCGGCGGTCTCATCGTTATGGACGAAGACAACTGCATGGTCGATATCGCCAAGTTCTTCCTGGAATTCACGGTTGACGAAAGTTGCGGTAAATGCACGCCTTGCCGTATCGGTAATAAGCGCTTGCTGGAATACCTCGACAAAATCACAAGCGGTAAAGCAACCATGCAAGACCTCGACGACATGGAAAAACTTTGCTACTACATAAAAGACAACTCCCTCTGCGGACTCGGTCAGACGGCGCCTAACCCCGTTCTTTCTACCCTCCGTTACTTCAGAGACGAGTATGAAGCTCACATTAAAGAACACCGTTGCCCGGCAGGAGTCTGCAAGGCTTTGTTACACTTTGAAATCGACGCCAGCAAGTGCAAAGGTTGCACTTTGTGCGCTCGTAACTGCCCGGTTAACGCTATCAGCGGCAACGTAAGAGAAGCTCACAAGATCGACACCGCCAAGTGCGTCAAGTGCGGTTTGTGCATGGCAAACTGCCGTTTCGATGCAATTTCTAAGAAATAAGGGGATTTAAACAATGGCAGATTTAATTAAAGTAAAAATCAACGGTAAAGAATATCAGGTTGAAAAAGGTATTACTATATTGGAAGCTTGCAGACGCGTAGGTATCAAAGTTCCTACCCTCTGCTACCTCAAAGACATCAACGCAATCGGCGCTTGCCGCGTATGCGTTTGCGAAGTAGTCGGCGCCCGTAGTCTGGTTGCGGCATGCGTTTATCCCATCGAAAAAGAAGGTACGGAAATTTATACCAACTCCAAGAGAGTTCTTGACAGTCGCCGTACGACCGTAGAATTGTTGCTTTCCAACCACAACAACAGTTGCAACAGCTGCGTAAAGAGCGGTAAATGCGAACTTCAACAGTTGTCTCAGGAACTCGGTTGCAACGAACACCACTACGACGGCTTAAAGCAATCTTTTGAAGAAGACGTAACGCCTTATCTCGTAAGAGACAACAGCAAGTGCGTTTTGTGCCGCCGCTGCGTTGCCGCATGCAGAAGCCTCCAACACGTCAGCGTTATCGGCGCAAACGAGCGTGGCTTTAACACCGCTATCGGCAGTGCTTACGAATTGTCCCTCAACGACGTTCCTTGCGTCGCTTGCGGTCAATGTATTACCGTTTGCCCGACCGGCGCTTTGAGAGAACGCGACAATATCGACGACGTTTTAGCTGCTCTTAACGACAAGACCAAGCACGTCGTAATTGCTACGGCTCCTGCCGTCAGAGTTGCTATCGGTGAAGAATTCGGTTATCCCATCGGCACCAACGTAGAAGGAAAAATGGTTTCCGCCCTCAAGATGTTGGGCTTCGATAAGGTTTTCGACGTCAACTTTACAGCCGACGTCACCATTATGGAAGAAGGCACGGAGTTGCTCGGTCGCGTTAAAAACGGCGGCAAACTTCCGATGATTACGAGTTGCTCTCCCGGTTGGATCAATTATATCGAACAATATTATCCCGAATTGCTGGATCATCTGTCCACGACCAAGAGTCCGCAAGGAATCTACGGCGCTTTGGTTAAATCTTACTATGCAGAAAAGAACGGAATCGATCCCAAAGACATCGTTTGCGTATCCGTTATGCCTTGCGTAGCGAAGAAAACGGAAATCAGAAGAGAACACATCAACGCTTATAAAGAAGGCAAAGACGTGGATATCGTTCTGACCACCAGAGAACTCGCTCGTCTCATCAAGCGTGCAGGTATCGATTTGCCCTGCCTCGGCGAGGACAAATTCGACAACCTCATGGGTGAAAGCTCGACTGCCGGATTTATGTTCGGCGTAACGGGCGGCGTTATGGAAGCGGCTTTGCGTACGGTTAAAGAAGCCGTAGACGGCAAGCCTCTCGAAAAACTTGACTTTACGGCTGTTCGCGGTACGAAGGGCATCAAGCAAGCAAAGGTAGAACTCGGTGGAAAACCTGCTAAGGTTCTTATCGCTCACGGTATCGAAAACGCTCATACCGTTATGGAACAACTCAAAGCCGGCAAACTCAACGACGTAGTGTTTATCGAAATCATGTGCTGCCCCGGCGGTTGCGTAACGGGCGGCGGTCAACCTATCCAACCCGCAGAAGTACTCAACAATATTGACGTTAAGGCCGTTCGTGCCAAGGCTATTTACGCCGCCGACAAGAAAGCGACGCTCCGTAAGAGCCACGAGAACAGCGAGGTTAAAAAACTTTATGCTGAATATCTCGGCGAACCCAACAGCCACAAGGCTCATGATCTTTTGCATACTCACTATATCAATAGAAAAAAATAATATAGGTTTAAACGCAATAAAAAAGACGTCCGACATGGGCGTCTTTTTTATCGTAACCAAATAAAAAGAAATAATTACCCGAAAAAAACTTGCAAAAGAACGCGTTTTGTTATATTATAATTAATGGGGTAAATTTTATGTCTTTCGTAGTTTATATAGTAAATGCTTTTAAACACTTCGACTTTCTTGTCGATACCATAAAGATTCTGGTATTGGTAGGCGTGTTGATGTTTATTTATTGCTATTCCGCGAATCACAACAACAAATTTTTTGCAACGGTTTGTATTCTTACCACGGTAGTGGCGTTCGGTATGACTTTTCTCGCGACCGAAAGCGACAAAACGTTCTGGAAAATCCTCATTATATTCGTTTTCGGTCTTCAGGTCGTAGCACATCTGGTGTTTTTCAGGATAGAACTCAGACGCGATCTGTTTAAAGCCGGCGCAAAAGGACATGGCGCGTTTTTCGTCGGCGAGAGCAAACACGACGTTTTGAGTCAGGAAGAAATAGACGCCGATATTTCGCAAATCGTTAAGGCTTGTCAGAATATGTCCAAAACGGATACGGGCGCGCTTATAGTCGTCGTTAAAGACGATATTTATGACTATATTTTGGAAAGCGGCACGCAGATAAACGCAAAAATCACCAGCGAGTTGCTGGAAACTATTTTTTATCCGAAATCTCCGTTACACGACGGCGCCGTTATTATTAAGGGCGACAGAATTTTGGCGGCAGGGTGCTATTTGCCGCTCAGTCAGGATACGACTTTGCCGAGAGAATTCGGTACGCGCCATCGCGCGGCGTACGGTCTGACCGAAGCACACCCGTCGTTGACCGCAATAGTCGTTTCGGAGGAATCGGGTATTATCACCGCTATGTACGACAAACACTACAAACGCTACATCGACTCTGCCGCATTGACGCAGGCGTTGAAAATCGGTTACGGTCTGACGCAGGACAGCGAAAAGAAAGTTTTTTGGGGTGATTGATTATGGAAAAAAATAAACAGACAAGCAATGGAAAAAACTTTAAATGGATGCTTAAACGCATTTTTGTAGAACATTTCTTTGTCAAACTGTTAGCCGTTGTTTGCGGTATTATGCTTTGGCTTTGCATCGGGTATCTTTTTTAACGAAAGTAGCCGATTAAATAAAAATCACTCGTCTTAAGACGCTAAACACAAGGAGATCAAATGAAAAGTATTATTAAAGCACCAAACGTTTTAATGCCCAATGAAAAAGTTGATATGACCAAATGGGCGGTTGTTGCATGTGACCAGTTCACCAGCCAACCCGAGTATTGGCAAAAGCTCGCAGAATTTGTCGGCGACGCCCCCAGTACGCTCAACGTTATCTTTCCGGAAGCTTATTTGTCCAAGGATAATCAACCGATAATCGACAATATCAACGCCAACATGAAAAAATACTTGGAACAAGGCATATGGAAGGACATAGGCAAGTGTATGGTTCTTGTCGATCGTCGCACGGCTTTGACTCCGAGACGTCTCGGTCTGGTTCTTGCGGTTGACCTTGAAGCTTACAGTTTTGTCAGAGAAGACCACGCTCTTATCCGCGCCACCGAAGGTACGGTTATCGAACGTATTCCTCCTCGCAAAAAGATTCGTATCAACGCTCCCGTCGAATTGCCTCACATTATGCTCCTGATTGACGACAGAGAGCAAAAAATCATTGAAAATCTGTACGAAAACCGCGAAAGTCTCGAAAAACTCTATGACTTTGACCTCAATATGGATGGCGGTCATATCACGGGTTATAAGATTACCGATACCGACGCAGTTATCGAAAAACTCAATAAACTTATGGATAAGGATTATCTCAAACGCCTCTACGGTGACTCTGACGAAGTCATGCAGTTTGCGGTCGGCGACGGCAACCACTCTCTGGCGACGGCAAAGGCGTGCTGGGAAGAAATCAAAAAGACTGTTCCGCAAGACCAATGGGACACCCATCCCGCTCGTTTCGCGTTGGTAGAAGTGGAAAACCTTCACGACCAAGGTCTGGTATTCGAACCTATTCACCGCGCAGTGTTTAACGTTGAAAAAGACTTTTTCGACGGATTCAAAGCGATTTGCAACGGCGAGGCAGACTGCCTGATCTATACCGCAGACAAGGGCGAAGAGAAGATAAAACTGCCTAAAAACGCGGCGGTCGCGGTAGGCAGAGTTCAGGAATACATCGACGCATATATTAAAACACACCCCAACGCGTCGGTCGATTACGTCCATGGGTTGGAAGACCTCAAAGGCGTTGTAGACAAGGCAAAAGACGCAGTCGGCATAACTTTGCCGCCGCTTGACAAAAACGACTTGTTCGATTACGTTCTTAAGGTCGGAGCGTTCCCCCGCAAAACCTTTTCTATGGGTGAAGCGGCTGAAAAACGCTATTACGTCGAAAGCAAAAAAATCAGATAACTGTAATACAAAAATACTTCGCTCGGCAGTGGAATTCACGCAAGAGAATGGGCAAAAGTTATGATAGATGCAAATGAGTCCGATAACGTATCGGACTCATTTTTATTTTTATGAAAAAAAAGTAAAAATGTAATGTATTTTTATTGTAATGCTTGACTCAGGAGAAGGCGTCGCGTAAAATATAATTATGAAAATTCATCGAAAGGAGGATGAGATGAAAGAAAAGGGAGTAACGAAAACAGCGTTAGTACTATTGGTGCTTGTATGTGTGTTTGCGATCGTTGCGTGTTCCGACAACGTTTGCAACCATGTATATACGGAAAAAGCGGATGCAAAGTATTTAAAATCCGCTGCAACTTGCACGGAAAAAGCGGTGTATTACAAGTCCTGCTCTCTCTGCGGCGAAAAAGATACTGCAACCTTTGAGTATGGCGAGGCGCTCGGTCATACCTATGGAGACTGGGTGAGTAACGGCGACGGCACACATACCAAAACTTGTGCTAACGACGCTACGCATAAAATTACTGAAAACTGTAGCGGCGGCGTTGCAACTTGTACGGAACAAGCGACTTGCGAGATTTGTAACGCAAGGTATGGCGAGGCGCTCGGTCATTCATATTCTGCCGAATGGAGTTATAATAGTAAGTACCATTGGAAAGTTGTTACCTGCGGTTGCGACGTCGAGCAAGATTATACTGAACATACGCTCGATGACGACGGGGAGTGTACGATATGCAAGCAACAGATAGTTGGTACGGCAGGCGTCGCGTATGAATTGTATGATACCTATGCTGTGGTAACAGGATATACCGGTACGGAATCCAAAGTTAAAATTGCCGCTTTTTATAACGATTTGCCGGTCACCCGTATAGATTATAAAGCGTTCTATAATTGCACTTCATTAAAGAGCGTAACGATACCCGATAGCGTGACGAGTATAGGTAAGTATGCGTTCTTCGAGTGTACGTCGTTAACAAGAGTATATATTACGGATATAGCGGCATGGTGCAATATATCGTTCAATGATTGTTTTTCAAATCCGTTGTTTTATG
>SFEB01000070.1 GCA_004558105.1 Clostridiales bacterium | reverse complement strand
TGGCAGGCCAATCTAAAACGCATTTAATGCGTTGCCAGTAATGTTTAGGGCTTTGCCCGAAACTGAAATACCCCCCGTTTCACGGGGGGATATTTATTTGTTCGTTTACAGTTTATTAACTTTTTCGGTGAGTTCGGTTTGCTTTGGACGACCGTAGGACAACTCGGATAACGTCGGGTTTGCCGAAAAAATATTATTCGGATTGCGTTCGTCCTTTGACCTGCGACGAAAGCCATGCGCCTATTATCATGAGAGCGAGGGCGATAAAATAAGTATAATGCGGTATTTCTCGGAAAATTACCAGCGAAAGTAACGTTCCGATAAAAGGCGAGACGGCGTAATAAGCGCTTGTCCTGGCCGCACCGAGTATTCTTTGGGCGTGGACGTAAAAGAATATACTCAATCCGTAGGCAACGAAGCCGACGCCGATTACGGCAAAGACGCTCCATAAAACCGTTATTCTTTCGCCGATGATAAAACCTATCAGCAGCGAGCCCAGCCCGGAAAAAATCCCTTTCAGCAAAACTATTTCCAAAGGGTCTTTGGAAGATATTTTTTTCGTGCAGTTGTTTTCAAAGCCCCAGCACACGCAGGCAAGCAGAATGAGGAGCGAACCGTAAGAAAACTGCAGACTCGATAAGTCTTCGAAGGACAAGACCATGCAGGAAAGGGTAATAAACAGGATACCCAGCCAAAGACGGAAATTTATTTTTTCTTTAAACACTACCAGGGCGATTACGGCGGTGGCGACGATTTCAAAATTGTTGAGCAAAGACGCGTTCGCCGCGGTCGTTGATTTTAAACCGAGTAAAAGGCAGACGGGCGCCGCGATATCGAGCAAAATCATAGCGACGGTATAGGGTAGTTCGCGTTTGGTCAGTTTAGTCTCGGCGCGTTCGGTTTTTCGTACCTTGCGAAGGAGTGCCAACGTCAGCATACAGACGCCTGCGCCGACGTACAAAAATCCCGCCATAAGGGTGGGCGGTAAGTAATCGAGCAGCAGTTTGGAAAGCGGCGAGTTTATAGCGTACAACGCCGCCGCAATCAACGCGAGGCATATTCCGGATTTTACAGAATTTTTCTTCATAACCGTTTTTATCGATATTTTCGTATTTCCACAGATTTACTTCGATTTCAAGTGTTTTATTAACGTGGCTTTATATTATCACTAGTATACAAAAAAGTCAATAAAGTCAATATTTTTTGCCTTGACCAACCGGTGGATATAGTGTATAATAGCCGTACGCTCGCCTATGGCGTATAGGTGGTTTTCCGTTTGCTTGTCAACGTTCAAGTACTCACTCGGCGGAGGACGGGTGCCTATAAAGCACTCGTTTTTTTTGATTATTGTCGGTACGGAAAATTGCTTACCGATATTTTGTTGTAAAAATACGGTTTTTGACTGATTTTTGTTTTAATATTACCAAACAGAAGTTTTAAGGTCATTTCAAACGAAAATAACTAAGTCTTAACGTGGTTTTGTGTTTGACAGACTTTGTTTACGTATGATATAATGCTCGGGTATTTTATTTTTGGGTTGCAGAACTCGGGTGGGTTTTGCAACGGTTAAAACGAGGAGATATATGGATTTTTTAACGGAAGCGATTAAACTTGTCACATGGAAGGAAGTGGTAATGTGGGTTATTGGTTTCGTACTTATTTTTCTGGCGATCAAAAAGAAAATGGAACCTGCATTGCTTTTACCTATGGGTTTCGGTGCGATTCTCGTCAATATTCCGTTGTCAAACGTTCTTAACGAGTACGTAGGCGGGGTATTACAAAGTCAGGGGATAATTCAATGGTTGTTCGAAGTCGGCATAGAAGCGTCCGAGGCTCTGCCCATTTTGTTGTTTATCGGTATAGGCGCAATGATTGACTTCGGTCCGCTTATTTCAAATCCGAAACTTATGATTCTGGGCGCGTTCGCTCAGCTCGGTATCTTTTTAACCATTATTCTTGCGTCGCTACTGGGTTTTGGTATCGAAGACGCCGCTTCGATTGGTATAATAGGCGCCGCTGACGGTCCGACTTCTATATTGGTGGCGATGAAACTGGGTAGCAATTACATCGGTCCGATTATGGTCGTGGCGTATTCGTATATGGCTCTCGTTCCGATTATTCAGCCGATGGTCATTAAATGCATTACGACCAGAAAGGAAAGACGTATCCGTATGGAATACTCCGAAAAGAACGTAAGCAAAACGGTAAAAATACTTTTCCCGATTGTCATTACGATGGCGGCAGGTCTCATTGCTCCGAAAAGTCTTGCGCTGGTCGGCTTTTTGATGTTCGGTAACCTGCTGTCGGAGTGCGGCGTGCTCGGCAGTCTCGCCGATACCGCAAAAAATCAACTCGCAAATCTGATAACTTTGCTGTTGGGTATTACCATTGCATTCCAGATGCAGGCGGATAAATTTTTGAGTCTGGAAACCATTATGATAATGGGACTCGGGTTGTTTGCTTTCGTGTTCGACACCGTGGGCGGAGTTATGTGCGCGAAAGTCATGAATTTGTTCTCTAAAAAGAAAATCAATCCTATGGTCGGCGCGGCAGGCATATCGGCTTTTCCGATGTCGGCGAGAGTGGTGCACCAGATGGGACTCAAAGAAGACAACGGCAACTATCTGCTTATGCATGCGGTAGGCGCAAACGTGTCGGGGCAAATTGCCTCAGCCGTTGTGGGCGGCTTGATTATCGGTCTTGTTTTGTAGGAGGCGGAATATGTTAAATTTTTTGTTGTTTGCAGTCAATAAAGACGCGTTAACCAAATCGTTTAATATCTTGTGGCAGGGGCTTCTCGCCATGGTTATAGTCGTAGGAGTTATAATCGCTTTTACTTACGTTATCAAAAACCTGTCGGAATGCGCCGATTTAATAAAGCAAATCCGCGAGGTAAAAAGGGAAAATAAGCAAAAGGAAGAGTCCGACAAAAACGATTAATGAAGCGTAAAAATGCTTAGTGCCATTGCGCTATTTGGTTTAAGCGTCTGAAAATATCGGCCTGTAGAGAACGTGACGGTGTGAAGAAGTTTTTACACGGCAAGTCGGTATTAAGGATAATGCCGAGAATTATTTTCTTATTTCGAAAGTGAACGGCTACCGTAATATTCGGTAGCCGTTTTTTTATCAGATAAAAAAACCGAACCGAACAACGTGTGTTCAATTCGGTTTTTTATTGGCGGAGCGTTAGTAACGTAAATCGAATTGTCTATTTGCCATATAATGGTTTTTATGACTATTTTCGTATTATAAAGCCTCAATTTCTTTGAATAGTTTTGCATTTTGTTTGCGCGACCACAAACCAAAAACCTCATTAAAACTTGTAAATAAACAATCTTTCGTATAAAAAGGATAATCTTTACAAGAAGTTTTATGTCGCCGTCAAATTCACGCATTTCTTCTTCAGACAGTTCGTCAAAGTCTTCTTCGTCTTGAAGTTTGCTGAGCACTGTTTCGAGCTTTTCTATAAACTGATTTTCTTCGTTGTTTTCAATTATGTATAGGTCGTGTTTCTTTACAATCTTTGCAAAGTACATTTCGGCAGCGTGGTAAGGGAAACCTATCATCGGAATACGGTTTTCAAGTCCAACGTCTCGGCTTGTAATGGTAAGCCCTATTTCGTTGCCAACCGTTACGGCATTATCTCCGAATACTTCGTAGAAATCCCCAAGCCTGTAAGCAACTATTGCAGAAGGGTGTTCTGCCTGATACTCCAAATACTTCAAGTACATCGGATTGCCTTTCGGCTTTTCAACAACGGGTTCTTCTTTTTCTTCAACTATAGGTTCGGGAACGTCAGTTTCTTCAAATTGGTCGAAAAGAGAGAATTGGAAATTGTTCTTAGGCGGTTCTTTCTTCGGTTCGGGTTTAGCGATAGTTTTACTTGTCGTTTTCTTTGGCGAAGGCTTATATTCTTCGCCGTCTATCGTGTAAAGCGTTCCTTCGATAGAATCTTCTTCAAAGTAGTGAATAGCCCAACCAAACACGACTTTATCTTCAACGCAAGCGCAATTAGCACCTTTTTCGGCAAGTTTTCTCGCTTCTTCGCAAGCGTATTTCATAAAGCCCGAAAGAGTTTTTAAGTTAGTTAGCGGCTTACCGTCTTTTACAAACGGTGTGCCGTTGTTAATTTTCTCCGCAAGAGTTTCACTCGCATTTTCTTGTAAGTATGCAAGTATTATTTCTTCTTGCTTGTTGTTTGCCTTTAATTTTAGTTCCATAATTCAGCTCCTTAAAAGGGTAAGTCTTCAAGCAGTTCGGCTGCCGTTATTTCCAGATTTTCAAGAGTGGTATAGTTATTAAATCCGCCTCTATAGTCCGTTTCGTCTTTAGCCGTGCGAATAAGTATGTGATTGTACCATTCGTTAGAAAAGT
>SFEB01000069.1 GCA_004558105.1 Clostridiales bacterium | reverse complement strand
ACGTATAAAAACGACGTTGAACAGTACGTAAACCGTTTGTCACGTATGGCGCGTGCTGCCGGTATCCATTTGATTCTTGCGACTCAAAGGCCCAGTGTCGCTGTTTTAAGCGGAGATATCAAAAACAATTTCAGTTGTCGTATGGCACTCAGAGTTGCTTCTGCCGTTGACGCGAAAACCATTCTAGGTTACGGTGGACCTGAAAAACTTCTGGGTAAAGGCGATATGATGCTGAAAACCGAGAAGAATCCTGAACCGATAAGATTGCAAGGCGCTTACGTCTCGGTTGAAGAGATTTCGAGTATTATTTCCTTTATTAAAAAGAATAATGAATCGCATTTCTTTACCGAAATTGAAAAACGTATTTTCAGTAAAGATACGCCTGAAAACGGTGCATTGAATTGTGGCGTTGAAGAACAAGTAGACGCTGAGTTTTTGCCTGCACTCAAATATTGTATTGAAAAAGGCGAAGCGTCTATCAGCAGTATTCAGTCCAGGTTCAGACTGGGATGGCCGAAAGCGTGCAGAATAATGCAGGATCTTGAAGCCAAGGGCTACGTTGCCCCTTCGTCAGGCACGAAAGCACGTACGGTCCTTATCACAATGTCTGAGTTTAAAGAAAAATTCGGAGATAACGTATGAGAAAAATCGGATTGATATCGTTAGGTTGCGACAAAAACAGGGTGGACAGCGAACTTTTGTTGGGTTCCGCCGTCGACAATGACTTTGAAATAGTCGTGGACCCGATGCAGGCAGACGTGTTGGTGGTCAATACTTGCGCTTTTATCGAATCCGCGCGGCGGGAAGCTATCGAAGCCATATTTGATTTGGTGAACGTAAAAAATGCAACGGGTGCAAAGCTCGTTGTTACCGGTTGCCTTGCTCAACGTTATCCGCAAGAGATTTATAATGAAATTCCTGAAGTTGACGCAGTAATCGGTGCCGACCGCTATTCTCAGTTCGGTAAAATCATCAGCGGTCTGTTTGATGAAAATCAAACGGAAAGATTGTTGTCTGTAAGAAACGATCTGACAACGATAGAACAGGGTAAAAGAGTTTTAACGACACCAAAACACTATGCTTATTTGAGAATAGCCGACGGGTGCAATAATTTTTGTACCTACTGTTCGATACCGTATATTCGCGGACGTTATCGCTCCAGAAAGATCGAAGAGGTCGTCAGCGAAGCTACTCAACTTGTAAAAAACGGCGCAAAAGAACTTATTCTCGTTGCACAGGATTTAACCGACTACGGTATAGATTTGTTCGGCAAACGCAGTCTGGTTTCTTTATTAAACGAATTGTGCAAGATAGAAGAATTAGATACGATAAGACTCTTATATTGTTATCCCGAGCACGTTGACGACGAGTTGATAAATTGTATTGCCGACAATCCCAAAATAGCAAAATACATAGATTTGCCTTTACAGCATGTCAACGACCGCATTCTGAAAAGAATGAACCGTAAGACTGACAAACAGGAAATTATCGAATGTATCAAAAAACTCAGGGATAATATTTTCGGAATGACCATTCGTTCTACTTTTATTTGTGGTTTTCCCGGTGAGACCGAAGAGGACGTTAACGAGCTTGGCGAGTTTTTAAAGGAACAAAAGCTAAACAACGTCGGCTTTTTCGAGTATTGCAGGGAAGAAGGTACGCCTGCCGCAAGCTATCCCGATCAGGTTTCCGAAAAAGACAAGCATGATCGGTTGACGAAACTTGCTTCGATACAAAATAATATCGTGTATGCACGAAATATTTATCATGTAGGCAGTCACGAAAAAGTAACAGTAGACAGCGTTGTTTCTTTTGATGAAAAAGAAGGCAAATACACCTACGTTTGTCGTACTCGGGACATGGCGCCTCTTATTGACGGTGTAGTTTACGTAAGCAGTAAAAAGGAATTGCAATTAGGCGAAAAATACAAGGTTTTGATAAACAGTTGCACTAACTATGATTTAATAGGAGAAATTGAAGAATGAATCTGCCGAATAAGCTTTCTTTAATACGTATTATTTTAGTGCCGATAATGGCGGTATTCTTTTTATTGCGTGACGTAGCATGGTGGACTGTTATAGTAGCGATAGTTTTGTTTCTTGCTGCTGTTTTTACCGATTTTCTTGACGGATACATAGCAAGGCGTACCAATCAGGTCACGGATTTAGGTAAACTTTTGGATCCTACCGCAGATAAAATGTTAGTTTGTTTCAGCTTGTTTTTGCTTGTTGAAGCAAGAGTTTTTTCACAAGGCATTGTTCCGCTCGGAGTGGGAAGTTTTTGTTGTGCGCTTATTATTTGTCGCGAACTTTTAGTGGGCATCGTAAGGCAAATAGCGGCTTCTAAAGGCGTTATTGTTGCGGCTAATATGTGGGGAAAAGTTAAAGCGACGTTTCAGTATATTTCCATTCCGATTCTGATGCTGCTGGTTTTAAAAGAAAAAATCATTGCGGTAAGCGAAGTTTTGTACAACGTGATATACTGGCTGGGAATCGGTACTTTCGGTATTGCAACGATTTTGACGGTTGTGTCGGTGATAATTTACATCGTACAAAATAAAGGTATTTTCAGTAGCGCGAAAAATAATGTTTAAGATTGTATTTTTTAAGGACAGCGAAAATATTGCTTTACTTGAGAGGCGTTTAAGGGCGGCTGATGAAAAATATCTGCTCGAAAAGGTTGACGCCGACGTTTATTTTGACGAATTTTTAACTTATGACGTCAATAAATACGATCTTGTGTTTGTTTCGGATAACGTTTACGCTTTAAAAAACGCTTTAAAAAATACTTTTTCGTTAAAGTACGAAATAAATGAGGGGGTTTGAACCGTTGACCGATAACGAATTCGGAAAATCGTTTTACGGAAAGATTAACGATAACGATAAGTTTATTTTTGTCGTTGACGACAAGAGAAAAGACGTTGAAAACTGTTTAAATAAGTTTATAGACGTAGGCTTAATCAAAGAACGCCGTAAATTGTGTTTTAAGATGTTTGACGTTGAAGATTTTTCTTCTGACGTTAGTTCTTATATGTCGGAACTCGACTGCGATGGACTTGAATGGAAAGTTTTTTATCAACTAGGCGATTTGACTTTATACGTCTATTTTGACGAGTGTGTCGGAGATTCTACCGTAAAAAACGTTGAGCGCGCGGTTTATCTGGAATTCGGAGAGAAGATTTACGCAGATTTTGACGCTACTCTGCAGGAAGTATTGGTTTATTTTGCAACTATTTCAGAAATAAAAGTTGCCACTGCCGAGTCTTTAACAGGAGGTCTTGTAGCAGAAAGAATTATTTCCGTTCCAAATGCGAGTAAAGTAGTGGATTTCAGCGCAGTTACGTATGCTGACAGGGCAAAACATGATTTTTTAGGCGTCAGTAAAGAATTATTGAAAATTGAAGGCGCTGTTTCAAAAAGTGTAGCGGGGCAAATGGCTGAAGGGTTGGTAAAAAAGTATAATTGTGATTTAGGAATTTCGACGACAGGCATAGCGGGACCTACCGGACAGACGGCTACAAAACCGTTAGGTCTTGTCTACGTCGGGGTTGCAACTGCCGCAAACACGTCGGTAGAGAGATACGTTTTTAAGGGTGATCGAACCAAAGTAAGGCAGATGACTGCCAACGCGGCAATTTTTAACGCAATAAAATTTATAAATAAATTATAATTTTCAAGGAGAAAACTATGGCAGATAAAGTAACAAAAGACGTCAAAGACGAAAAGTCAAAGAATTTAGAGCAAGCTTTGTTGCAAATCGAAAAAGCTTACGGCAAAGGCGCTATCATGAAACTCGGTGAAGACGCTTCAAGCCAAAACGTAGACGTTATTTCTACAGGCTGTCTTACGCTTGATCTGGCACTGGGTGTAGGCGGTATCCCTAAGGGCAGGATTATTGAAATTTACGGTCCGGAGTCTTCGGGCAAAACCACCGTTTCCTTGCATGTGATAGCTGAAACGCAAAAGAAGGGCGGAACGGCTGCGTTTATCGACGCAGAACATGCACTTGACCCGGTTTATGCGGCTGCTTTGGGGGTTGACCTTGACAATCTTTTAGTAAGTCAACCCGACAACGGTGAGCAGGCTTTGGATATTGCCAAGTATCTTGTCAGCAGCGGCGCGGTTGATTTGATTGTCGTTGACTCTGTTGCGGCATTAACTCCAAAAGCGGAAATCGAGGGGGAAATGGGTGACTCACACATGGGTTTGCACGCTCGCTTAATGTCCCAAGCCCTCAGAATGTTGGCAGGTATATGCAATAAGACCAACTGCAGCATTATTTTTATCAATCAATTAAGAGATAAAATCGGTGTAATGTTTGGTAATCCCGAAACAACTACCGGTGGTAAAGCGTTAAAGTTTTACGCCAGTATCAGGCTTGACGTTCGTAAAGTCGATCAGATAAAAGACGGCGCAGAGATAGTAGGTAACAGAACGAAGGTTAAAGTTGTCAAGAATAAACTTGCTCCTCCGTTTAAAACGGCTGAATTCGACATTATGTACGGTAAAGGGATCAGTGCTTCCGGCTGTATTTTTGACCTTGCGATAGAACATGGGTTTATACAAAAAAGCGGCACATGGTTCAGCATGAACGACGAAAAAATCGGTCAAGGCAGAGAAAACGCCCGCAAATACTTAGAAAATCATCCTGAAATACTTGAAGAACTTGAAACGAAAATAAGGGAAGAAGTTAAACGAATAGCGGCAGAAAAATCAAACAACGAAAAGAAATAGAATAAAAATTGAAATAGTCCGTTTTTAAAAATGGGCTATTTTTAATATACTATTTTAATAATAGTAGTTTGTTTACTTGGGTAATACTTTATTTAATACTAAAAAAATTTAAAAATTGTAAATGAAAAAGGTCAAAATCACCTTGACAATTGCTAAGTAAAGAGGTATTATATACGAGTGTGGTATTAAACCATACGTTTTCATTTATATTTGGGAGGAATTTAAAATGATAAATCTTTTAAATTTCTTCTTTTGTCAAACAAATTCGGCACCTAATAATCTTTGGTGGTTGGTTTTCGTCGGCTTGATAGTCGGCGCCGCCGCTGGTTATTTTGTAGAAAAAATCATTTCGTCAAAGAAAATCGGCAAGGCTAAAGATCTTGCCGCAGAAATTATCGATGATGCAAATATTCAAGCCAAAACCATCAAGAAAGAAGCTGTCCTTGAGGCTAAAGAAGAAGTACTGAAACTAAAGACAGAATTTGAAACGGAACAAAAAGAGCGTCGTAGTGAGATGTCTCGCCAAGAAAATCGCCTTTCTCAAAAGGAAGATACTTTGGCTAAAAAAATAGACGCTTTGGACGCTCAACAAAAGGCTTTGTCGGCTCAACAATCGGAATTGTCTAAAAAACAAGCGGAAGCGGAAAAGTTTTCCGAAAAAATGACTAAAGAGTTGGAACGCGTCGCCGGTCTGACGAGGGAAGAAGCTAAAAAGTCCCTCGTTGACATGATGGAAGACGAAGCGAAACATGAAGCCGCGTTTACCATTAAAAAGATTGAGCAGGAAGCAAAATTTAACGGCGAAAAGAAAGCAAGAGAAATTATTAGTTCCTGTATTCAACGTTGTGCTGCAGATCAGGTTTCCGAAAGCACGGTTACGGCAATCGCTTTGCCTAACGACGACATGAAAGGTCGCCTAATCGGACGCGAGGGTCGCAACATCAGAGCTATCGAAACTGCTACCGGTGTAGACCTCATTATCGACGATACTCCTGAAGTAGTCATTTTGAGCGGTTTTGATCCGGTGAGACGTCATGTCGCAAAGATTGCTATTGAAAAACTTATTGCTGACGGACGTATCCATCCCGCACGCATCGAAGAAATCGTTGCCAAGGTTCGTAAGGACATTGAAATTACAATTAAAGAGGCAGGCGAGGCGGCAAGTTTCGATACCGGCGTGTTTAATTTGCATCCGGAACTTATAACTTTACTCGGCAGATTAAAGTTCCGTACAAGTTACGGACAGAACGTATTAAATCACTCTATCGAAGTTTCTTACATCGCCGGAATGATGGCGAGCGAACTCGGTTGCGACGTTGCTCTTGCTAAACGTGCCGGTTTGTTGCATGACATCGGTAAAGCGGTTGACCAGGAAGTTGAAGGCACCCATATTGAAATAGGTGCTGAAATTGCCAAAAAGTATAAAGAAAGCCCTGACGTCGTAAACGCTATTATGGCGCACCACGGCGACGTAGAACCTAAGACTATAGAAGCCGTATTGGTTGCGGCAGCGGACGCCGTAAGCGGAGCCAGACCCGGCGCAAGACGCGAGACGATAGAAAACTACGTAAAACGTCTTGAAAAGTTGGAAGAAATCGGTAATAGCTTTAACGGTGTTCAAAAGACGTTTGCAATTCAGGCAGGCAGAGAAATAAGGGTTATGGTTAAACCTGAGGTTATTTCAGATGCAGATGCGCTTATTCTGGCTCGCGATATCGCTAAAAAGATTGAAAGCGAAATGGAATATCCCGGACAAATTAAAGTTAACGTTATCAGGGAAACTCGCAGTGTAGAATTTGCTAAATAGTTTCACTAAAAAATTAAGGCGACGAAACGTTTTGTCGCCTTTTTGTTTTATATAGAAAATTTGTAATTTGTAAATTTTTTGATTTTTGTTGCGATTATTCATTTGACGAAACGGATATAATATGTTAAAATACTTAGCGTCGTAGGGGAGTGGCTCAACGGTAGAGCAGCGGTCTCCAAAACCGCTGGTTGCGTGTTCGAATCGCGTCTCCCCTGCCAGAAATGAAAAATCCGCAAACGTCGTTTTGCGGATTTTTTAGGATAGTGAGAGTGTATTATTGATGAAAAAAGTTGATATTTTTACCGACGGAGCATGCTCGGGAAACCCCGGTGTAGGCGGTTGGGCAGCAGTGCTTGTTTTTAACGGCATCAAGAAGGAAATTTCGGGATACGACAAGCAAACAACGAACAACAGAATGGAAATGTTTGCCGTAATAATGGGACTAAGAGCGTTAAAAGAGCCGTGCGAGGTCGTTGTTACGACCGATTCTGCGTACGTAGCCGACGCTTTTAAAAAAGGCTGGGTAGAATCGTGGCAAAAAAACAATTGGCGCACGGCAAATAAGGATGAAGTTAAGAATATTGACTTGTGGCGCGCCTTATTGTACGAGATAAAACGTCACAAAGTTTCTTTTGTCAGGGTAAAAGGACATGCGGATAACGAGCTGAATAACAGATGTGATTTTTTAGCGACGACGGCAATATCCGAGTTTTTAAAGTTGAGCGATGGAATAAATTAAAAAAACAGCACCCCTTAAATCTGATTTTAAGGGGTGTTATTACTGTATAAAGAAAACCACGCGATAGTCGCGTGGTTCAGTAAAGGTTAACCGATGAAAAGG
>SFEB01000014.1 GCA_004558105.1 Clostridiales bacterium | reverse complement strand
GGATTTATCTTCACCCATACCCGTGAGTCCGTCGAGAATAATTTTATTTCCGTCCTCGTCGCGGATATAACCGTTTAACGTTCCGAAAGCAATATAATAGTCGATATTTATCACGAGGGCGTGTACCACCATTTTAAAGCAATCTTCCACCTTAAAGGTGACGTTAACCATATCGTGTTGGTCTTTCACTTCCCACACCACGTCGCTTTTCTTGTAATTTTTAATCGGAACGTTTTTAGAAAAAGCAATAGGCGGAAGCAAACTCGTCTCCTTGCCTTTCCAGATCAGGTTTTCGTTGTAGTCGTCCTGGTTAAGACTCTGATTGCACGTCAGGTTAAAACCGAAATACTGTTCGGGGTTGCCGGGGTTACGCCCCATGGTCGACAACCAGTCGTAGTGCATACGTTTTGGATAATAACCCCTGTGGTCGTCCATTATTGCCGCGGTTCTTTCGTTGGCGACTATTTCCTCGCCGCCGATATTGACGCTGCCGCTTACCGAAAACAAGTCTTTTTGAGAATACAGCGGACGGTTTTCGCCAAACGGAATACTAACGACGCTGGGTTTCGATTCTCGGGTAAGGTTTAAGTCGTATTTCAGGGGAACGTCGCCGTTGTCATGTTCTCCTTCTACGCGTAGTTTATCCTCCTGAAGATTGTTTTCACACCTGATATACCCGCGCTTATGCTCCGCTTTCGCCACCGTACCGAGAAGGTTGGGAGCGATAACCGTGTCCTTGCTGTTTAAATTGGTCATCCAGGTGGTCACCTCGCGAGAACGCTTGTCAAACCAAATGTTAAGGTTGGTTCCGAAAAGATCCATATCGCTTACGACGGCAAACAATATGCCTTCATCGAAGTGAATTTCGATTGCCTCCCAGAGCGTCAACCTTTTTTTGTTTTTGCTCTGGGGAGAACTGGTCGGCTTTTTTGCCTTAACCAGATCAAGTCCGACAAATTCCTTGTCAAACGTACCGAATACGCAAATGCCGTTTTCGTCGACAATGCTGTGCGGCGTCGGTATACTGCGTCTTTTTTCGCTGATAAACTTGCTGTATTCACCCATTGTTTGCACCTCCGTAAATATTTTTATATTTTTGTTTATTTTGTTTTTAACAACTAAATATCGTAGTCAACGGCTACCGACTGCACGGCGTGGGCGTGCATATACTTTTTGACCACGTTGCAATGGTACTCGTCGTTCTGATAAACGTCGAGAGTTTCTCTGTCGGCTATCGTCACTTGTAAAATAACGTCAAAACTGCGCGCACTGCCCAAAAAATCGGTACCGACCTCGATTTTTAACGCAGACGGGACGTTACCTTGCATACCCAAAAGAACCGCTTTTGCTTCTTGTTTTTTTTCTTCGGAATTGTCGCCGAGTTTAAAACATACGATGTGTTTAATCATAAAAATTCTCCTCTGTTTAACATTATACAGTAAAAAATAAAAAATGTCCCGATATTAAAGGACATTTTTGTATTTTTGTAGGTTTTTTTATTTTTCGAGGGGAATTACCCTGCCGTCGGCGTAGTAAACGACCGCCAGAGTGCCGGGGCCGCAATGCGTGCCGATAATCGGCCCTATCGGCTGACGGACAATGTTCGCGTCCGGTAAGCTCTTTTTGATAATATCCACCACCATCTGCGCGCCCTCTTCGTTGTCGGCGTCTATTACGTAAATATCGTACTTGGCCAACTTTCTAGCGTTTTCAATAACCTGCTCCGCCAAAAATCTGGCAACGCGTTTCTTCCCGCCGATTTTTTCAATAACCTTAAGTCTGCCTTGTTCGTCGAAAGTGAGAATGGGTTTTAATCCCAGTATTCCGCCGAGTATTGCCTTCGACTTGCTCAGTCGTCCGCCGCGATAAAGATGCATCAGGCTGTCGACGGCGATATAAGCGCCCACGTGATTGGTAAAATCTTTCAAAAAGTCGATGATTTCTTCGTCCGTCGCGCCTTTTTGTTTGAGTTCCGCCGCGTATCTGACCTGAATTCCGCTCGGGACGGAAATCATTTTGGTGTCAAACAACGTAAGTTTTCTGTCCGGATACTTTTCTTTAAGTTTTTTTAACGCCGTATCCAGCTGGTCGAAAGTGGCGGAATACGTCCGCCCGAAAGCCACGTACAATATGTCCTCGCCGCGAGCAAAAATCGGTTCAATAACGCTCTCGTACATATCGGGATTTAACGCCGAAGTTATCGGCATTGCCCCTTCGCGGACGCGGGCGTAAAATCCCTTTATATCCGTCGTTTTGCCGAAATCGTAAAAAGTCTCCACACCGTCGATGGTGTACGGCATTTTGAAATATTGAATACCCAGTTTTTCCACCACGTCATACCAAAGTTCGCAATCACTGTCACAAAACAGAACGCTCATATTTGTCCTCCTTGCATCTAAGACCCTAAGAATTATATACTATTCGTTCATTTTTGAAAACCGTTTTTTCTTTCTTTTTCATTTAAACTACTTATCGCCCGAAATGTAGACGATTGTTTGCCGAATAAATTAAAAAATCTTACTTTTTTGCTGAAAACACTTGACTAAACATCACATTTTGAGTATTATTATATGGCAACTGAATTTGCTGATATGGCTCAGGAGGTAGAGCACGTCCTTGGTAAGGACGAGGTCACCAGTTCGAATCTGGTTATCAGCTCCAAAAAAACCGCCGCATACGCGGCGGTTTTGCTTTTCTCTTTGGTTGTTTTTTTCTTTACGTTCTCGGACTTATCCGAAAAATTCTCAAAGTATCAAAAGACGCCCGTACGGGGCGTCCGTTTTTTTATATTACGTTTACGTTATACTAACAATCGGTTTAAAAAAGCTGACATACGGCGACAGCGTAGTCGCCGTCGTGACTTATCGAAATATCCGCACCCGTGTGGCCACTCTTTTCCAACAGTTGCGATACGTCCACCGTGATATCGAGATACGGACTGCCCGACTCGTCATGCAGGATTTCGATATCTTTAAGAGCAATTCCCCTGCCTAAGCCTATTTTAAAGGCTTTTAATACCGCTTCTTTAGCCGCAAACAACCCTGCGACGGTCTGCGCACGGGTACGCTCGTTTTTGTCAAAAACGTATTTTTTCTCGCGAACGGAAAAATACTTATCAATAAATGCGGACATGTCGCAGACGTTCTCTATTCTGGAAACATGAACGACGTCAATACCTACCATTTTTGCCCTCCGTCGCTATTTTAACGCAAAACGTCGATATTGACAAGTTTTTTTACGATTTTTCGTCTTTTTAGCTCTGCCAGAACTCAAAAGCGGTCAGCAAAGCCTCTAGCGTTTCGATATGTACCTTTTCGTCGGCGATTATTCTTTCTATGACCGGCACTATGGATTTGTTATTGAGATTGTCTATCGTGTACTCGTATCCCTCGATTGCTCGTTTTTCTGCCGCTATGTCGTTAATCAGCATCTTTTTAAGATTCGTTGCGTAATCTACGTTTGCACCCGTCCAGAACTCGCCTTTTGCCCCTATCATCGGGTTTCCGCCCGTCGCTAAAATCAGCCTGGCAAGTATCTCGTGGTGATGCATCTCTACTATGCCTATTTTTTCCATAATAGTTGCAACTTCTTCATTGTGCGGACGTATGAGATAACTCTGGTAAGCGTAAGTCATGATGGCAGTCGTTTCACTGCCCCTGCCTGCGTAGTCGTTTTGCAACAGATAGGCGTCCTGAGCGTTTTTAAAGATATCGGTTGGGAAAAGATAATCCCCTTCCGCCTGCGTTTTTAATTGATTTATATCCATTTTTTTGCCTCCGCTTTTAGTCTATGCAAATATAACGAATATCGCCACACGGCGTAAAACCCTAAAACGAATAACTTATCCCTGCACCGTCTCTCCCGCGCTCACCGCGACAACAAAACCGTCTCTCCCGCGCTCACCGCGATAACAAAAAAGCACCCGTACGGGTGCTTTTTTGTTGATTATTTTTACCACTTATTTTATCGATTATTTCTACCACTTATTGAAAACTTTTTCGGCAAAACCCACCTTGCCGCAAAGAGTGACTTTTACGGTCTCGTCTACTACGAGGTCGCCGTAAAACTTACCGAAAACCTGATGTTGGTCGGTCGCCAGAACGATGGCGTTTATCTTGTCGGCGCGGTCGAGAATAGGTTCGAAAGTGAGGTTTATCTTGCCGTCGTTTGAAACAATCGTCCATTTTTCGAGAAAATTGTCCTTTCCGTTTTCGTCGACGGGGATATTGAACACCACCTCGTCCACCTTGGTGGCAATTCCGTCGAAAAAAATCATGTTTTCCGTCGCGTTGCTGGTATCGCCGAAACCGTAGCCGAGATTGAACCCTACTTTATGCTTGCCGACAGTGGTGTTGAGACTGCTCCAGTACCATGTGTTTTTATAAGTCCACACGCCTCTGCCCCAATCCAATACCGCGCACCCGTCTATGTGTTTTTCTTCTCCGTCTATGCAAAAATCTGCGCTTGCAGTCATACAGTTTATTTTCTGATTGTAATAAAAGTGTCTCGGTTTGTTAAACGGCGTCGCAATAACCATGCTATCGCGCGGCTCGTCGGTAAGAATTGCGGTGGCTTTAAAATTCTGCTCCTTTTTACCCCAACGTTTAAACTCGCAGGTCAGCACCCGTCCCCCGTCTTTGTGACAAAAAGACATGTCGACGCGGTTGCTGGAATAAGTTACATCCCCTTCTGCCGAAGAGGACGGCAAACCGAGCTTGCCGAACGTAAAAGCCTTCATCTCGCTGTCGGTCACAAAAGTTTTATTGTTAAAGTCCATGAACGACGCCGAAACAAGACTCATATACCCGTTGTCGGCGATGGTAAACGCAAGCCCGTACTCGTCGTTACCGACGTAATAGTAATCCCACTCTTTTATTCTCATGGCGTTTACCTTAATGGCGTTACGGTCGTATTTCTTCACCAATCCGTAAGCATATCCCGCCTCGGTCAGATTTCCTTCGTTATCCAACAGGTCGCCCGGCGTCAATAACTTCTGCTCACTCATATACTGTTCTCCTTTTATTTATTTCATATAAAGTCCGTCGCAAAAATAAGCCCCGAATACGACTTACTCACGTTAATTGGCGTCTTTCGGCTTTAACGGGTGCTTGTTTCCGTGCTCATCAACAACTACTATGCTGTCAAGTTGAGCGGTCAGACTTGCTTTGTAAGCGTCGATGTACTCGCGCCTTAATTTTGCCTGCTCCGCCGCTTCCTCGGGCGTCAATCCCTCGGTACGACTCTTTTTTGCAAGAAAATTTATTCTGTCAACGTCTATCATGTTTTCTCCTGTTTTTATTTTTATAATATTTCATACAATTGTTTCAGATCGTTTATTTCGATATCTATGCGCACGTCCCTGTCAATTTTGACCTTGTGCGGGTTAAACCAGCAACAATCCAACCCCGCGTTGTTTGCCCCTTGTATATCGCCGGACAAACTGTCGCCTATTACCAGCGCACGCGTTGGTTCAAATCCGTCAATCATTGACGTCGCGATATCGAAAAATTCTTTATGCGGCTTATTGAAACCGATTTCGTCGCTGATAAAGATTTTTTCGAAGTATTTATCCAGACCGCTTTCATTAAGCCTCATGTGCTGAGTTTTCTTTATTCCGTTGGTAACGATAAACATACGGTATTTGTCTTTCAGATATTCCAGAACTTCGGTTGCGCCGTCAAGAACAAAATGTTGTTTTCCGAGATAATCGCGATAGAGACTTTCTGCCAATACGGAATCGGCAACTACCCCCAGTTTTTCAAAAACAATATCAAACCTGAGCAACAACAGTTTTTCGCGTTTTATTTTTCCGTCGTCATAGTCTCGCCATAAGTCCTTGTTGACCGCGTTAAAAACCGAATGCGTTTGTTTATCGTAATATATACCAAGGTCGGCAAACGTCAGTTTTAGACCCTCGTACTCACATCTGTCGAAATCCAACAGCGTTCCGTCAGCGTCAAAAAGTAAAAATTCGTATTTCTTCATTTACCAATCCTCTTTGACGTAATCGCTCGGCTGCTTGACGTCGTTATAAAACTCTTTATACTTGCTTTTTTTGCTCGTTGGCAATTCTTCAAAGTCCTGCGCTTCGAAAGCCTCGCAGTCTTGCTCTTCCGCCAACAACATCAAATCCCAATTGCTCGTGCCGCCTTTTTTGAAAACGGATTTTTGCTTATCGGTAATTTGTCTTTTGTTTTCTTTTTTCTGAATCATTTTTTATCCTTTTAAGAATAACGAAAAATCTTTCCGTCAACCTTAAATATTATTATACACTACTTCCGCATTTTTTGCAAGCGAGGCAATTAAGTGCATATACTTTTTTGAGGTAATTTATGACTAAAATAACCATATTATCGTTAATAGCCGGTGTTGCGGGCACCGGCATCGGCGGATTGGTCGGTATCGTTTTTGCAGACAAAGGCAAAAAATTCGTTTCCTGCGTTTTAAACTTTGCAGCAGGAATAATGTTGGCTATGGTTTTTTTAAACCTTATTCCTACGGCTTTGACTCAATCCGGGACGCGGCAAATTAAATTGATAGTTCTGGTTGGCGTCGTACTGGGCGGCGCCGGTATATATTTGCTTAACTTGGCGATTAACGGCGTGAATTTAAGAGTTAACGCCGTTAGTACCGACAATACGGCGAAAAACTTTTTAAAAAGCGGAATTATCCTATTTCTCGCGATTTCTTTGCACAATATCCCCGAGGGGCTTGCCTTGGGCTGCTTCGGCGTAAACGACAACGAAAACGTCATCGTTTTTACCGCTTTACTCGCGTTGCACAACCTTCCCGAGGGAATGGCAATCTCCTTGCCATTAAGAAAAGGCGGTACCGGTCGGACGAAAAGCGTTCTGCTATCCGTTCTCGGCGGAGCAATGACCGTATTGGGAGCCGTTCTGGGATTTTTAATCGGGAACGTTGCGCCCGTTACAAATTCCTTCTTTCTTGCGATTGCGGCAGGCGCTATGCTGGTGGTGACGTTCGTAGAAGTTATTCCTCAGGCATTTGACGGTTCGGAAGACTTTTCTTTTCTTTTCGTGCCTATCGGAGCAATCGTCGGTGCGGCTTTGATTTTTTTGGTGTAATCCCTGCCGCAAAAAACCGAACCGCGCGTTTAACCAAAACAGAAAGCCGACGTAATAAACCGTCGGCAAGTCAAAAAACTTTTTTCTGTTAAATCATAAACGAATCATGCATTTCCTGCGTGATTTTTCCTTCGGCAAGGAGGTTGTCCAACGAGTTTTTCATGGTATGCATTCCGTCTGCGCGCGACGTCTGTAATACGCTAGCACCCATGTGCAATCTGTTTTCTCGGATAAACGCCTTTACTGCGCTCGTTGCAACAAGTACCTCGGTGGCAAGGCAACGCGTGTTAGGCCGAGTGCCGGGTACGAGTTGCTGCGAAACCACGCCAAGCAACGCCGCCGCCAACTGTGACCTTATCTGGTCTTGCTGATCGGCAGGAAAAGCGTCGACGATACGCGATACGGAGTTGATCGTGCCGCGAGTGTGCAAAGTAGACAACACAAGATGCCCCGTTTCTGCGGCGCGAACGGCAGCCTGAATACTCTCCTTGGTGCTCATTTCTCCCACCATTATTATATCCGGGTCCTCGCGCATGGCTTCCGTAACCGCCTTATCGAAGCTTTCCGTATCCCTGCCGACTTCTCTTTGCGTAACTATACAGCATTGGTTTTTGTGAATAAATTCAATCGGATCTTCGATGGTAAGAATATGTGCGGACTGAGTTTTGTTGATATAGTCCAACAGGCAGGTAAGGGTGGTGGTTTTACCGCTACCCGTAGGCCCCGTCACCAGAATCAACCCGCTGCGTTTTGTCGCCAGGGTTTTTAAAATCTCCGGTATACCGAGTTTTGCGAAGTCCATCGTGACGATGGTCAACATTCTCAGCGCCATATTTATACCGTTGTTGTCCTTGTAAACGTTACCGCGCACGCGCACGTCCCCTCGCGAAAAGCAAAAATTTTCGGCTTTTTTGCTCTTCACGAAAGCGTCGACGTCCACATCGGTGTATTTTTTCAGAACGTAAAAAATTTCTTCTTCCTTGACGGCGGTTTCTTCCAGAACGATAAGCTCGCCGGCTACCCGTACCACGGGAAATGCATTGGAATTAAGGTGAATATCCGAGGCTTTTAACGCCAGCGCACAATCAATAAAGTACTCTGCGTCGCTTTCGTAATCTTTTCTTTCCGGAAAACCGCTTTCTCTCGACGCTACCGACATTTTTTTACTCTCTGCCGCCAGCGATTGTTCGGTTTCTATATCCCTGACCTCGTTTACAAGGTCCACAACCTCGGTTTCCGCCGACTCTTTTAAGGCAATTCTCCTACCCCGTCCGGCTGCTTTTTCTTCCTGCATTCGTTTTATACAATCCCTGCAAACGTAACCTTTATTAAAAACGTACCTGCACGGGGTCAGTTTAAAATCCTTAATTATTATTTCTTGACCGCATTTGATGCAGTGCGATTTACGGTTTTTTGTTTCACCCATGTCCTTTTTTCCTTTCAAAATACGTAGGCAAAAAAGCACCCGTTCGGGTGCTTTTATTCGCTTTTTTAATCTGCAACTCTATCTTTAAGTCCCGCAAGTTCTTCCCTGAGTTCTTTCGGGAGTCTGTCGCCGAACTTCTTGTAATGCTCTTCGATAGATTCGGCTTCTGCCTGCCATTGCTTTTTATCTACCTCCAACAAACCTTCAAGCGTTTCCGCCGAAACGTCCGTGCCTTCGAGGTTGATATCCTTTGCGTAGGGAACGTAACCGATAGCGGTTTCCCTTGCGTCGATAGCGTCTTCGCACCTGTCGATAATCCAGTCGAGAACACGGAGATTGTCGCCGAATCCCGGCCAGATAAATTTACCGTTTTCGTCGGTACGGAACCAGTTTACGTTAAAAATCTTGGGTGCGTTCGTGAGTTTCTTACCCATATCCAGCCAGTGCCGGAAGTAATCGCTCATGTTATATCCGCAGAAAGGCAGCATTGCCATCGGGTCTCTGCGAAGTACGCCTACCGCGCCAGTTGCCGCCGCCGTCGTTTCGCTCGCCATCACGCTGCCGACGAACACACCGTGTTGCCAACTGCGGGACTGATAAACCAACGGAACGGTTTTTGCGCGTCTGCCGCCGAAGATAAATGCCGAAATTTTTACGCCTTCACCCGTCGCAAACTTGTCGCTCAGGCAAGGGCAGTTAACCGTAGGAGCGGTAAACCTGCTGTTGGGATGAGCGCCTTTTTCGCCGCTTTCCGCAGTCCAGGGTTGACCTTTCCAGTTGACGGCATGTTTCGGTGCTTCTCCGAGCCCTTCCCACCAGACGGTGTTATCGTCGGTATTAAGCACCACGTTCGTAAATATCGTATCCTTTTTGGTCGTAGCGAGAGCGTTGGGGTTGCTCTTGGAGTTCGTGCCGGGCGCAACGCCGAAGAAACCGTTTTCGGGGTTGACGGCGTACAGACTGCCGTCTTTGCCGGGTCTTATCCAGGCGATATCGTCGCCCACCGTCTCGATTTTATAACCTTTGCGTCTGTATCCCTCGGGAGGAATAAGCATAGCAAGGTTCGTTTTGCCGCAAGCCGAGGGGAAAGCGGCGCAAATATAGCGAGTTTTTCCGTCGGGCTTGGTAACGCCGAGTATCAACATGTGTTCCGCAAGCCAGCCTTCGTCGCGGGCAAGACAACTTGCAATACGCAAAGCAAAACATTTTTTGCCCAGTAAAACGTTGCCGCCGTAGCCGCTGTTAACCGACCAGATGGCGTTATCCTGCGGGAAGTGGCAGATATACCTCTTTTCTTCGTCCAATTCCGCCTTGGAATGGAGACCGCGCACGAAATCGTTGCTGTCGCCGAGACTGTCGAGAATTTCTTTGCCGACTCTGGTCATAATACGCATGCTCAGCACGACGTAAATGCTGTCGGTAATCTCGATACCTATTTTTGCAAACGGCGTACCTACTTTACCCATGCTGTAAGGTATAACGTACATCGTGCGACCCTTCATGCAACCGTCGAAAATGCCTTCGAGTTTACTATACGCTTCCGCCGGCGCCATCCAGTTGTTGGTAGGACCTGCGTCGTCTTTTTGTTCACAACAAATAAACGTGCGTCCTTCCACGCGCGCTACGTCGTTAACTGCGGAACGGTGCAGATAACAGTCGGGCAACAACTCCTGATTGAGTTTAATGAATTCGCCCGTTTTAAGCGCTTCCGCAAGAAGGCTGTCGTACAATTCCTTACTGCCGTCGATCCAGACTACCTTGTCGGGTTTACAGAGCGATACCGATTGGTCCACAAATTTGAGAACGTTGGTATTCATGGTGATACTTTTCATTTTCTCCTCCCGATACCCCCGAAAAATATCCGTTCGGAGGTCTTCTTTGCATCAATTTTAATACATACGCTCTTTTCTGTCAACCTTTTTATCACGTACCATACAAATAAATGCTTTCTTATACCCCTCTGCGCACCCTACGTCAAATCGTCTGCCCTTTATCTCCACGCCGTTAACCCGACTCATGGTGCAAAGAAGATTGACTGCGTCGGTCAGTCTCAGTTCTCCGCCGACAAATCCCGTTTTGGTCAGACAGTCAAAAATCCGTCGGTCAAAAAGATATCGACCTGCCACCGCTAACGGTCTCCCGTCGCGGCAGTCGTCCGGTTTTTCCGTTACCGCTTTTAAAAGACCGTCGTTAAGCGCGGCTATGCCGTATTTTCCGCAGTCTTTTTTCGGCACTCTTACCAATCCCACGCAATTGCCACCCGTCTCTGCCAGAATTTTACATGCGTTGTTCTCAAACAAGTCGTCGCAGTTGGCGAGAAAAAAATTCTCCTTACCGCAAAACGCCTTTGCTACCGACAGAGCATGCCCGCTCCCTAGCGGTTTTTCCTGCTCTATAAAAATGATTTGCACGTTTTTTAACCTATTATTATCCGTTAAAAACTCCATAAACCTGCGCACGGGTGAGGCTGTTGCCACTACTAAGGCTATTTCCCGCACTCCTGCGTCTATCATCTCTTCTGCAACCAACTGCACCGCCGTCTTCATACCGATCGGCAATAACGCCTTCGGCGTGGTAACCGTCAAAGGATACATTCGTTTGCCTTCGCCCGCCGTTAAAATAACGCCTTTTTCTACTTTCATTTTTTCACCAGATATTTGTTCGCCGTGTTGGGTTTTACCGTTTCCCTCGATCTGCCTATAACGAAGTCGTCCTTTACCGTATCCTTGGTGACGGTGGTGCCGCAGGCGATAAAACAGTCGCTCGCTATGCGCACGGGTGCCACCAGATTACAGTTACAACCGATAAAAACGTTATCGCCCACTTCGGTGCGATGTTTGGTTTTTCCGTCGTAGTTTACGAAAACCACGCCGCACCCGACGTTACAGTCTTTACCCACTTCCGCGTCGCCTATGTAGGTGAGGTGGCTTGCCTTACTGCCTTGCCCCAACACGCTGTTTTTCAACTCCACGAAGTTGCCCACGCGGCAATTGTCGCCAACAACGGAATTCTGCCGCAGATGAGCGTTGGGGCCCACCGTCGTGTTCTGTCCTACTGCGCTGTCGGTAATTCTGCTCGACCTGATTTCGGCTCCGTCGAGAATTTTCGCGTTTTTTAGGTAACTGAAACTCCCTACCGTACAGTTGCAACCGACGGTGGTCAGCCCTAAAAGCACGCAGAAAGGTTCTAAGGTAGTTCCGCTCCCCACCGTTACCGACGGCTCTACGTAGACGTTTTCATAATCGAGAACGTTTACTCCTTGTTTCAAAAAATCGTCGTATCTTTTTTTATCCATTCCTTACGCCTCCTAAACCCGTTTAAAACAATATATGCGACAAATCGATTATTTTTTGACAAAATTAATTGCATTTTTCAATTGCATTTTAATCGTTTTCATGTATAATAAAAAGTATAAGAGTATCTTTTACTTGAGATAATATATAGTATAAATCGGAAGAAGTGACACATGAGAGATTACAAATCAGAAACGGAAAAAAGAGTACAATGGCTCAGAGAAAAAATGAAATCGGCGCATTCCGACGGTTTCGTATACGGAAACAGTGGCGGTAAAGACTGCACTTTGGTGGGAATTCTTTGCAAAATGGCTTGCGACAAGACGATAGGCGTCATCATGCCCTGCCAGAGCAAGCAAAATTACACAACCGATATCGACGACGCACTTGCCGTGTCTCGTCAATACGGTATCGAAACGCGCACGGTGGATATTTCCGCCGCAAAAGAAGCGTTGACGACGGCTCTCAGCGGAAAAACGAATCCCGCTTACACCGGCGCGACGGCTTTCGCAAATATCAATCCCAGATTGAGAATGACCACACTCTATACCATCGCCCAGACTGAAAATTGTCTTGTGGTCGGTACCGGCAACCGCAGCGAACTTTCGCTCGGCTACTATACGAAATGGGGCGACGGGGGTTACGATATCAACCCCATAGGCGACCTGACCGTTCGCGAAGTTTACGAATTTTTAGCTTATCTGGACGCACCGACGTCGATTCGCACCAAAAAACCGTCCGCCGGACTCTGGGAAGGACAAACGGACGAACAGGAACTCGGTATTACCTACGACGAAGTGGATACCTACCTTCTCGAAGGCAAAGGAACGGAAAAAACCAAAACACGCGTGGACAACAGTATTTTAAACACGGCGCATAAGCGCGTACTGACCATTTATCCCGATTAAAATGTCAAATCATCATTCTCTCGTAATCATTGGCGCGGGGCCTGCAGGGCTTTCCGCAGCCGTAAACGCAAAAATTCTCAACGTCGACGTCTTGCTCGTCGGCGACATTTACGGTTCTTTAAAAACGCGTCTGGCGCCTCAGATACTTAATTACCTGGGCTTCGGCAAGGTAACGGGGGACGATTTAAACGAAAGGTTTTGCTCTCACGCAACCGAAATAGGCGTAAATTTTTCAGAAAAAAAGGTTTTCGGCGTTTATAAAAGCGGAAACGGATTTTCTTTGGACGTCGGCGGCGAATTTTTGACTGCCGACTGCGTCATATTGGCAACGGGCGTGTCTTCCGTCGCTCAAATCGAAGGAGAAAAAGAATTTCTCGGTCGCGGCGTGAGTTACTGCGCCACCTGCGACGCACCGTTGATAAAAGGTAAAAACGCCGTCGTCGTCGGCTACGACGAAGAAAGTGTAAAGGAAGCCAACTATATCGCCACGATATGTTCTTCCGTCACTTTTATCCCAATGAAAAAACTGACGACGCCCTTATCCGACGACGTAAAAGTCGTTAACGCAACTCCGCTTTCTTTCGCCGACCCCGAAAACACGGGTAAAGCAACGGTGTTGAAAACCAAAGAAGGCGACTACACGGGCGACGGCTTTTTCGTCTTAAAGCCCCTGTCGGCAGACAACCTCGTGTACGGATTAAAGACCGTGAACGGGCTGGTAGAAACGGACAAAAACTGCAAAACGAACATAGACGGACTGTTCGCCGCCGGCGACGTTACCGGTGCGCCCTACAAATACCAGAAAGCAACGGGCGAGGGACAAGTCGCAGCCTTTTCCGCCTACGATTATTTGTTGAAGATAAACCCGACCGAAACGATACGGAAAACAAAAGTCGTTTCCCAAAAAGAAGGGAAAAAAGTCAGAAAGAATAAAAACAAATGAAACGAGATCCGAACAAAAAATACCTTTTGGCAGTTTCCGGAGGCGTAGACAGTATGGTTATGCTGTACACGTTTATCGCCAACATGCCGACGGAAAACTTCGCCGTAGTCACGGTCAACCACAACCTTCGCGCCGAAGGCGCTTTCGACTGCAATTTCGTAAAGCAGTACTGCACGGAAAACGGAGTAACATGTTTTGTAAAAAGCATAGACGTCAAGGGATACGCTCTTGCCTCCGGACAAAGCATAGAGACGGCGGCACGCCAACTCAGATACAAAGCAATAAACGACGTTGCCGATACTTACGGCTACGACGTAGTTTGCCTCGCTCACCATGCCGACGACAACGCCGAAACCGTTCTGCTCCATATCACGCGCGGCGGCGGTTTACGCGGTGCGACGGGTATGAAACGGCTTCAGGGCAGGTACTTCCGTCCGTTGCTTAAAATGTCGAAGGAAGAAATCGTTAACTTCGCCCACGCCAATCAGATCCCGTACGTCGAAGACAAAACCAACGCAGACGTCGCTTACAAACGTAACCTCGTCCGACACGAAGTTTTGCCCGCCCTAAGACAAATCAACCCCTACGCGGTAAGGGCTCTCAACTCTTTCGCCGCTCTGGCGGAACAGGAAGACGATTATCTCGATTCGCTTGCCGACGTAAGTTTCGTGACGATAGAAAACGGCGTTGCTTCGTTACCCGTGTCAAGGTTTAACGAATTTCACCCGGTATTAAAAGCAAGGATTATCCGAAAAACCATGCGCGCGCTCGGTTACTATAAGGACATAGAGCAGTCACACGTGGCTATGGTTATCAACCTTTGCAAAACCACGGACGGCGAGCAGTCCGTCGACCTCCCCTTTTCGCTCGCGGCACGCCGCAGTTACGACCTTTTAACGATATACGAAAAACGTGAAACGACGCGCACGGGTGATTGCAAAATTCCTTTTGTCGAAGGAGAATTCGACTTTTTAGGACAGAGGATAGTCGTCTCGGACAAACCGCCGAAAAACGACTTTTTTCTTATGGCGGACAAGGATAAATTTCCTTCCGACTGCGTTATCCGCACGCGTAAAGAAGGCGACGTCTTTGCTAAATTCGGCAGCGGCGAAAAAAAATTGAAAGATTATCTCATCGATATCAAATATCCTCAGCATCTGAGAGACCGACTTCCCGTCGTCGCAAGCGGCAAAAACGTTTACGCCGTGTTTGGCGTTCAAATCGGCGAAAAAGTAAAAGTTTCTCCCGATACCGAAAACAAAATATATCTGTACGTTTCTTCTTCGGACGACGTACGGTAAACGACATAATCAGCGATTAAACCCAGGAGGAATGCAATGTCAAAAGTTAAGCATGCCGGAAAAGATCCGTTCGGTTTAAAAAACATAAAATCGAAAAAGTGGTACAGTTACCTCGGTTCGATTTTTGCAGGGTTTGTCAACGCCGTCGGCGTCTCTCTGTTTCTCGTGCCGTCCACCATACTTGACAGCGGACTGTCGGGTACGTCGATTTTTCTCGGTCAGGTTACCGGCTGGTCGGTGAGTATCTTTATCGTTTTACTCAATGTCCCGTTCTTTTTGTTTGCCCTTAAACAAAGCGGAGCGGTTTTTATCCTGTCGTCGTTAATCACCATTCTGTCCTACTCGTTTTTTAACTTTATTTTTTCGGACCTTGCGCTCGTCGGAAGCATGTCGATAGCGGAATGGATGTTCAACTCGCTGGAAGCCGACGTTTTCCTCTGCGCCGTTTTCGGCGGTTTGATAAGCGGTATCGGCAGCGGTCTTGCTATCCGTTTCGGCGGCGCCATGGACGGCGTAGAAGTCATGGCAGTCAACTTTGCAAAACGCTTAAACCTCACGGTAGGTCAATTCGTAATGGTTTACAACGTCGTACTGTACGTTATCGCCTGCATAGTCACCGGCGGAATAAAAATCGGTTTGTACTCCATCATCACCTACGCGGTAGGTCTCCTTGCTGTAGATTTCGTTGTGGAAGGACTCGACAAGGGCAAAGCCGTCACTATCGTTACGGACAAGGGCGACGCCGTTGCCAAAGCCATAAGTCAACAAATGAACCGCAGCGTTACTATACTCAACGCCAAAGGCTATTACAGCAACAGCGACCGCAACATGTTGTACGTAGTGGTCAACCGCTTTGAAATCGGCACTATAACGAAAATCGTAAAAAACGTAGACAGCGTCGCATTTCTGACCGTTACCGACGTTGCCGACGTTATAGCGCAAAACGACGTAAAGTTTAAACTGCGCCGCAAAAAGAATTTAAATAAAACAACCGCCACCGTCATTCGCAATCCCGTTAAGGTCAACGAAAAAAGCGAAGCCGAATCAAACGTCTTACTCAAAGCAAATCGGGACGAAGGCAAACCCGACGACGTGGCAAACGCCGAAAACACTTGCGAAGCCTGTCCGGAAAACACCGTGACTCCCGAAGAATAATAACCGTCGGTTTAACCCCCCCCCCGTCGGTTTAAAAGGTTTTTGCAACCCGATGTAACGATAAAACGTAAAAAAGAAGCGAGAGATTTCTCGCTTCTTTTTGTTTATTTACTTTTATTTTTATCGCAAATATAACACAAATTACGGATAATGTCAAGTAGGCTAAAAAAAACTCCGATTCTGACAATCGGAGTTTACGTCTGGTTCTTTTTGGCTATCGATATCATGAGCTTTATTCGGTTTTCCTGGTTAACCCGGCTTGCAGACGAGTCGTAGTCTACTGCGACGATATTGCTGTCGGGATAAAGATTTTTTATCGTTCTGACCATTCCTTTGCCGACAATGTGGTTGGGAAGACAACCGAAAGGCTGCGTGCAGATAATATTAGGAGTATCGGTAGACGCAAACGCCGCCATTTCTGCCGGGATAAGCCAACCTTCTCCCATTTTTACGCCTTGGTTGATAACGACGTCGGCAAGCCTGCGCAAATGTTCAAAATCATGCACGGGCGCAAATACTCCGCTGTCGGTCAGCTGCTTTATCACTGTTTTTTGGATTTTTCGTATAAACTTGTAGACAACTTTGTAGACCGGATATTTTATCCCCTTGTATCCGTAAAGTTTACGGTCGTTAATTACGTTGACTATGCAGTACAGGATAAAGTCCAGCAAAGGCGGAACAACCGGTTCGCAACCTTCGTCGAGAAGGAATTTTTCGAGATTGTTATTCCCCAACGGAGCGTATTTGACGTAAATTTCGCCGACGATACCTACTTTCGGCTTTTTTACCGTCGTATCCCGCGGAACGCTTTTAAACAAGTCTATTACGTACTGATTTATCCGACGGTGGTTTGTGTAGCCGCCTTGCTTAAACTTGGATTTGATAAACTCCTGCGCCTTGTCGCGCATGGCGTCCGCGCTCCCTTCCACCAACTCGTACGGTTTCGTCTGGTTGTAGCACCACATGACCGTATCGCAGTAGGCTATCGAATACGCAAACTTGGCAAGCAGCGACAAGCCGACTTTCATCTGATTGTCGCCTTCAAGCCCGGCAAAATTCAAAGACATTACGGGAACGGTGGGGAACTGTTGATGAATGGCTTTGGTAATAAGCGGAATATAGTTGGAAGCACGACACCCGCCGCCTGACTGAGTGATAATGAGCGCCGTATGATTGAGGTCGTATTTTCCGCTTTTTAACGCGTCTATAAATTGCCCCGTAACGCACATACACGGGTAGCAGGTATCGTTGTGAACGTGCTTTAACCCTTCGTCAATAACGGTTCTGTCGTTTTTGGTGAGAATCTCTATGTTGTAACCTTCGTCCGCCAGAAAATCCTTAATAACGTCAAAATGCCATGGCAACATATTGGGTGCAAGAATGGTCCATTCGCGTTTTTTTTCATCGTTCCACTTTGGATATCTGTTGCGGTAATCGACCGTTGCCGTCGCTGTTGTTTTTTTATCGTGGAATTTTTTCATCTTTTCTTCGTTTTAAATTTTAAGTTTTTGCGGTTTATCCCGCCTTATCGTTAGTTTCTTTTGCTTCCTGCCTTTTGAGCCTCTTCTATCGCGGCAAGCATACTGCGCAAGCGTATTTTTACGACGCCGAGATTGTTGATCTCGTCAATCTTTATCTGAGTGTACAATTCGTCGTTCTTCTCCATTATCGAGCGGATCTCGTCGGTGGTCACCGCGTCTATACCGCAACCGAAAGAAACGAGCTGAACCATGTGCGCACACGGGTGGGTACATACGAAGTTGGCCGCCTTGTACAAACGCGCATGATAGGTCCATTGGTTGATGACGTTGACAAGAACGTTGTCCGTCAACGCCGCCGCGCCGTCCTCGGTCAAAACTGCAAGCCCTAGCGACGTCAGCAGTTTATTGATACCGTGGTTGATTTCGGCGTCGACGTGATACGGTCTGCCTGCCAGAACTATCAACGGCTTGTTTTGTCTTTGACTTTCCGACAAAATATATTGCGCACGGTCGCGGATTGCCGCATGGAATTCTTCCAACGCCTCAAAACCTGCCTGCAACGCTTTTTTTACTTCACCCTGCTTTACTCCGTAACGGCTTAACGATTTTGTAAGATTTTTCACCGTCGACGACGTCATATTAAGGTCAACGTAGGGCATAATAAAGTTGTCATGCGTCAAACGTTCGTTGTTGGCAAGAAGAGACTCGGAATAATAGGCTACGACTGGGCAGTTGTAGTGATTGACCGAAGCATGTTCGTCCAGATTATAACTTTCGCACGGGAGAAAAATAAAGTCCACGCCCTTGTCGAGTAAACTCTCTATATGCCCATGCATGAGTTTTGCCGGATAACATATCGTGTCGGACGCAACGGTGTGCTGTCCCAAAAAGTACAAATCGCGCGACGACGGGTCGCTTAAAACGGGCTGAAAGCCGAGACGGGCGAAAAACGTTGCCCACAAAGGAAGTTGCTCGTACATTCCCAATTGCAGTGGCAAACCCACCGTGGCTTTCGGATTTTTAATCGGTTCTTTCGGCAAACAATCGGCTAAAAGACGCTGTTTGTAGGCGTACATATCGAGGTCGGAGGAAGACGGTTTTAAACCTGCGCCCCTCTCGCATTTGTTTCCCGAAACGTGCTTTTTACCGTCGGAAAAAGTAACTATGTTGATGTCGCATCTGGAAGTACAACCGCCGCAGTTAGCACTCCTGGCAGTATAGGAAAAATCCTTAACTTCCTGCTCGGTTAACACTGAGGAACGTTCGGAAACTGCGTTTTCTTTGGCATATAAAGCCGCTCCGAACGCACCCATCAGCCCCGATATGGCAGGGCGAATGACTTTTTTGCCCACTTCTCTTTCAAAAGCGCGCAACACTGCGTCGTTTAAAAAAGTACCGCCTTGCACGACTATGTTGTCGCCCAGTTGGTCGATACTTGTCGCGCGAATGACTTTGTAAACTGCGTTTTTCACTATCGAAGTGGACAAGCCGGCAGAAATATCCTCCACGCTCGCACCTTCTTTTTGCGCCTGCTTGACGGCGCTGTTCATAAAAACGGTACAGCGCGAACCGAGTTCTACGGGGTGACGCGCAAACAATCCCAGCCGGGAAAAACCTGCAACGTCCATATTCATAGCGCGCGCAAAAGTCTGGATAAACGAACCGCAACCCGAAGAACACGCCTCGTTAAGCATTATGCTGTCTATCGCTTTGTTTTTTATCTTAAAGCACTTGATATCCTGACCGCCGATATCGATAATAAAATCCACGTCGGGGTTGAAATACAGCGCCGCTTTAAAGTGCGCGACCGTCTCTACCACCCCGAAGTCGGCATGCAAAGCGGATTTGATAAGGTCTTCGCCGTATCCGGTAACGCAACAACCCTTAATACAGGCGCCCGACGGTAAAAGCTCGTAAATCTTTTTCAGTTCTCGCACCACTAAATCCAGCGGCCGCCCGTTGTTGTCCGAATAACTGCTGAAAAGTATTGCACCGTCTTCGGAAATCAGCACGAGTTTGGTGGTTGTGGAACCCGAGTCGATACCCAGATATGCGGCACCCGTGTATCCGCTTAGTTCAACGCGCGGCACGTCCATGTCATGCGCAGCCAAAAACTCGTCGTATTCCTTCTGACTTTTAAACAACGGTTCGGAAGTGATAATGCTGTCCGTTACCTTGCTGTTTTTTATCTTGGATATTATTTCGTCGATATCCTGCTCTCTATTGATTTCGGCAGACAGCGCCGCACCTATGGACATAAAGTTCGGAGCCGTTTCAGGGAAAATCGCAGAATTCTCGTCAAGCTTTAACGTACCGACAAAGGCTTTACGCAATCCTTTTAGATAGTACAGCGGACCGCCGAGAAAAAGCACGTTGCCTTTAATGCGTCTGCCCTGCGCCAGCCCCGACACGGTCTGGTCCACTACCGCCTGAAAAATCGACGCCGCAATATCTTCTTTTTTTGCGCCCTGATTGAGGAGAGGTTGTATATCCGACTTTGCGAAAACACCGCAACGCGAGGCAATGGGATAGACTTTTTCCGCCTTCAACGCAAGGCGGTCCATTTCTGCGACGTCTATGCCCAGAAGCGTCGCCATCTGGTCGATAAATGCGCCCGTGCCGCCTGCGCAGCTGCCGTTCATCCTTTCTTCCGTGCCGCCCGTGACGAAAATGATTTTAGCGTCCTCTCCGCCAAGTTCTATTGCCACGTCGGTAGACGGATAATACTTTTTTATCGCGGTAAAAGCGGCCTGCACCTCCTGAGTAAACGGAAGACCGGCGTTTTGCGAAACGCCCAACCCCGCGCTACCCGTGACGCAGACCTTAAAACGATTAAAACCAAGTTGCTTTACCTTGTCCAACTCGGCTGATAATATTTCTTTAACTTTAGAATAGTGGCGCACGTACGACTTGTAAAAGATTTCGTTGCCGTCGGTAACACAAACCTTTACCGTCGTAGAACCCACGTCGATACCAAGAAGCATGTATTTTTCCTTTGAGTCCTTTGTATAAAGTGCACTTATTATACCATGACTTTCATTGAAAGTAAATTGACAATTCAGCCCGTTTTGTTATTTTTTTGTTATCCTTAATCGCCAACAGCCTCGGTTTTTCCGCTTTTTACAAACTCAAACCAAGTATAAGGCGGTACTTGCGGCAACGGTAAAGCGAACTCCATGACCTTTTTTGTTTTCGGATGAATGAAACCTACTTTATGCGACCACAACGCTAAATTTCCACCGAATTTACTGCCGTATTTTTTATCGCCGACGAGCGGCATTCCCCTGGAAGAAAACTGAACGCGAATCTGATGAGTTCTACCCGTCTTCAAGGTTATTTTTATTAAAGAAAACTCGCACCCGTCCTGCACAACGGAGTCAACAACGGCAAAATCGAGAACTGCCTGCTTTACGCCGTTACGCTGTCTTTTTACAACGTACGATTTGTTTTTTCCCTTGTCATGAAAGAGCAAATCCGTCAACGTTCCCTCTTTCTGCCCGGGAACGCCTTCAATTACGGCAAAATATTCTTTTTTAAAAGTTCTTTCTGATATCTGCTTGTTTATCTGCGCCGTTGCAAGAGGGTGAAGACCTAAAACCATCACCCCGCCCACTTCTCTGTCCAGACGGTTTAGTACCGTAACGGGTGCGCCGTTAAGCTCGGCGGCAAGAAGCGTCGGCATATTGGCGCGTTTGTCGTCGTATTCGGACAGCACGCCTGCGGGTTTTTCACAGACTACGAGATAATCGTCGATAAAAAGTATATTCATGGTTTTTTCCTCTGAAAGCATTATAGCATATTATCGTCGGTTAGTAAAATACCGTCGGAAAAAAATAAAAACGCCCCGACCTTAACCGTTGCGAAACAAGCCGTAAAAAACGTTTTTGTTTTTCGCCGCATATCAATCAAAAAGCCGAGAGAAAAACTCTCGGCTTTTAAAACTATTGATTTTTGACTTTTAAATATTCTCAAAACCATGTTCGAGGTCGGCAATGATGTCTTCAACGTTTTCAAGTCCGACGGAGATTCTCACCAAACCGTCGGAAATACCTGCGGCGGCTCTTTCTTCGGGAGTGTACGGAGAATGCGTCATAGACGCGGGGTGTTCTATCAACGTTTCCGCGTCGCCGAGGCTGACCGCGATGGTCGCCATCTGCAAACTGTTGCAGAATTTGATACCCTTTTCCATACCGCCCTTTACTTCAAAGGCAATAACGCCGCCGAAACCGTTGTGCATCTGTTTTGCGGCAATCTCGTGACCTTCGTGGTCGGCTAATCCCGGATAATAAACTTTTGCAACTTTCGGGTGTTTATCAAGGAATTCCGCCACCTTCTGAGCGTTTGCGCAATGGCGTTCCATACGGATTTCCATCGTTTTGAGCCCTCTGAGAATAAGAAAAGCGGCAAACGGATCCATAACCGCACCCGTCATGTCTTTTAAACCGAACAATTTGACCTTACCGATAAATTCCGCACTGCCTACGACAAATCCCGCGATAACGTCGCCGTGACCGTTGAGATATTTCGTACCGGAATGGATAACTGCGTCGCAACCGAGTTCCAACGGTCGTTGGAGGTACGGCGTGGCAAAAGTATTGTCGCAGACAACCATAATTTCGGGGTTGTAGTCATGTGCGATTTTTGCCACGGCTTTAAGGTCGGTAACCTTAAGGTTGGGGTTGGCGGGAGTTTCGAGATAAACGCAACAAGTGTTTTCGCGAAGAGCTTTTTTAACTTCGTTCAGGTCGGACGTGTCAATAAACGTCACTTCTACGCCGTAACGCGTCATACCGTGATTGAGATAAGCAAAAGTGCAACCGTAAAGTGCTTTGTCTGCCACGATATGCTTACCGGCAGCGGCTATCGTCCAAAGGCAGGAAGTAACTGCGCCTATACCGGAACCGACCGCACAGGCGGCTTCTGCGCCTTCGAGAGCGGCAACCTTTTCTTCCAGAACGGTGGTGGTGGGGTTTCCGAGACGGGTATAAATATAACCGCCCTCTTCGCCTGCAAATCTTCTGCCGCCTTGTTCGCAACTGTCGAAATAAAAGGTGGAAGATTGATATATAGGCGTTGCCAACGCGCCGAACTTTTCGTTTTCCATATTGCCCGCGTGAATGGCGAGCGTACCGAAACCTTTGGGTGTAATTTTCATAAGTGGTTTGCTCCTTAATATAATTTTTCCAACTCGTATTATATAACTATTTGTTTTTATAGTCAAGCAATGCCCGCACTTTTTAAGGTTTTAATTAAAGCAAAACCCAAAAAAATTTTAACGCTTATTTTTAAAAGTCAAAAACTTTTTTTCGTTGAGAACGCCACAAAACCGCCGTGGAAAGCGAGAAAAACGTGAAACGAGGAAAAATACTGACCGGAAACACGCGAAAACGCAGAAAAAAAGCACGAAAAGATAAGACGAAAAATGGTTTTTTACCGCCGAAAGCTTAATTTTAAAAAAAAGGTTGCGTAACACTTGTCAAAACCAACGTTTTGTGTTAGAATTTCGTTGCGCGATGGAGACGTATCGAAGTGGTCATAACGAGCGCGACTCGAAATCGTGTTGTCACGCAAGTGGCACGTGGGTTCGAATCCCACCGTCTCCGCCAAAAGGGAATAATACGAACACCGAGATTAAAACGGAGTTCGTATTATTCTTTTTTAACGACTTTTTCGGTATCAGAATAAACAAATGAATACACACACAGTACATTGCCGGGCGAATAGGATCGCTCGGCTTTTTTATTGCTATCTTCTATTACTCCATATTTTTGCCTTTCGTCTTGGCCGTTGTAGCACAGTAAAAATCGGAAGTAAACGGGATAAATTGTTACTGAAAACTTTAATAATACCAAGAGTCGGACTTAATATAAAGTTCGGCTCTTTTTTCATTTACGCAACAATTTCTCCTTTTTCGTTGACTTCCGGTTTTGCGACTTTAACTACCTCTTTCCATTTGCTTTTTCCGGTGCTACCCCGTCTGTGCCGAAAGGCAAAATAAATATATGGAGGTTTTCCAAAATGAAAAAAGTATTTTATTCAATCAGAAAAGTCAGAAACTCTGACGACAAGATTTCCGGTCTCGGATTTCTTAACGACGAAGGTACGCTGTTTTGCAAATGCGTATCCAAAAACGGCAAGCATTACACCCGTGCTTTCAATGACATAGGCAAGAATTGCCACAAGATTATTGGTAAAGAAAACGAGTACAAAGGCTACGTAACAATGTACTACGAGTACGACGGACGAGATATTGAAGTTGAATATTCCGTCTGGTACAAAGAAGCGGTATAAGGAGAAACGACAATGATTAACTTAAACGAAATTGCATTTATCGATGACGATGGTTTCGACTTCAATACTGGTGAGAGCCTTATTCGATTCGACGTTGTAGCATATTACCCCGATACAAAACAAATTACCTTTGCAATTACAAATCAAGGGAAAATAAGCGTGTTGGACTTTGAAGTGTTTGAAGACAAAGACGGTCACTACATCGAATACGGAAGCACCTACGAAAAAATCTATATTGACGACGTTCAGGAGGAATTTAACTAATGGATAAACCTATTATCGACTTGGAAGAACTGCTTGAAGAAGCACAAGACAGAATTGAAGAAAAAATTGCTATCGAAGGAGGCACTGAATATGAATGGTAATATTTCAATAGTTATCGGCTCATGGGGTTCTTACAACGAGTGTAACGAAAGAGCGTTAGGCTCGAAATGGCTTGACCTTTCGGATTATTCTTATTGGGATGAAATCGTTGAAGAACTGAAAAAAGAAGGCTTTGAGCTTGACGGCATAGACGAAGAACTCTTTATACAAGACGTTGAAGGCATCAACGACAATTCCGTAAATTGGGATTACGTAAACCCTGAAACGCTTTTCAACACTCTTAACGAATCGGGTGTTCTTATCAACGATTACAAATACAAAGTGTTTTGTGCTTTCCTCGAAGTACGTTGTTTTTATGACTTTGAAGAACGAGTTAAATCTCACGGCGAACGCTGGGACGACAATATCAATCTTTGGAGTGGTTTCGATTGGGAAGATTACGGTAAAGAAATGCTCGATTGTTGCGGATACCAAATCCCGGACGAAATAATAGACTTTATAGACCTCGAACGCTACGGCAGATACTGTGGCGAAGAATACTTACAAGAATACAGCAATGGACTTATAGAAATACAATAAAAGGAGAAAAAACTATGAATATTACTACCGAAAACAAAAAACAAAAAGCAATCGAACTTATGAACAAATTGGATATTTATAAACCGTATATCAAGGGTTTTAGAGAAAACAATCAGATATGCTTCTTTGAGAACTTCGGCGGTTTCTGGGCTGAACAAGAGCCTGAACTGATGGCAAAAATACAAGAGTTTGAAAAAGAACACAACTGCCTTGTGTACGCAGTCACCCACGAATATACCGATTTCGGAGAATGTTACGATTTTCTCTACATATCCGACTATGAAGATGATTGGGAATACATGTTCAGCAAAGAAGGCACTACCTTCTACGTAGGTGCTTACGTTTGGAACAAAGACGTTGAATGGTGTTCGGAATTCGGCACAATTGGCATCCGCTCGTTCGGCGGTGGAATTAAAAGAGTTGCATAACAAAAGGAGAAAATACTATGGGATTAGATCAATACTTAAAAGCAAGAACAAAAACTGTAGAACACAAATCATGTCGTGGGGCTTGTGGCGGACTTTTTCCGATTGCTCCCAAAGACAATGGCGCAACCGAAATAGGCTATTGGAGAAAAGCTTATGACGTGTCAGATTATCTTAGACAAGTGCTTGAAATATACGATGATTTCAACCTTGAAGATAAAGAAATATCCTACAACAAAGTTGTTGAGATTATCGACTATGCCAACGAACAACTTGAAAGAAACAAGTTTGAAAGCGAATATGAAAGAG
>SFEB01000068.1 GCA_004558105.1 Clostridiales bacterium | reverse complement strand
ACCTGTCAACGCGCCCCAAGGCATATGAAAATTAAATTTTTTTACAAGACAAAAATACACGCACAACTTTGCGTAACGTTTTATAAGCCTTTTTTTCTCTATTCCGTCGCATTCGGAAGGCAAAGTAAAACTATTTACGTATTCAACGTCACAAAAAGTGCAAACGTTTTTTATGACGTCGTTTTCCTGATTAAAAATATGACAGATATCGGCGTCAGAGACGTCGTCACAAAACTCGAAAGTACCTTCGCGAATAAAAAGTTTGGCAACGTCTATCAATTCTGACGAAAGGTTGTTTACGTTAGTAAAAAGTTTCGTTACCATACCCGACGCATCAATCATAGTCAAACGCCTCCAATCTCAAGTAAGGATTATTTCTTTTTTGCTCCAAAAAAGTCGTCGTGGACTCGTGACCGGGTAAAACGGTATAATCAAAAGTCAGTTTACTGAGTTTCTTTAACGATTCCAGCATTTTTCTTTGATCTCCGCCCGGCAAATCGGTACGCCCGACGCACCCGTCAAACAAAGTATCGCCGCTAAACATTAAATCGTCCACAAAGTAACAGACGCTTCCTTCCGTGTGCCCCGGAGTTTCCAAAACTTTGAAGTCAAAACAACCGACGGAAAAATCACCGATTTTGTCAACGTAATCGGTAATAATGCAATCTTCGGCACGCGCTTTCCAACGGTTTTTCGAAGCATTTGCCGCCAGATCGGCGTCCAGACTGCTTCCGTAAACTTTTACAGATTTATACCTTAACAGCGTGTTCACTCCTCCGCAGTGGTCAAAATGACCGTGTGTCAGCACGACAGCGGATAAATCCAAACCCATATCAACTATATACGTTACAACTTTTGTTGAGTCGCAGGCAGGATCAACGACGACACATTCTTTGCTTTCGTCGTCGAATAAAACGTAAGTATTGGTAGGCAGCATTCCCGTGCGTATTAGCGTGACTTTTTTCATATTAACTCTAAATGGTGGTTCTGAATACTTTTATCGTATTAGGTAAACTCTCGATATGGTTTATCAGGAGATTTAATTGATTGTGATTTGATATTTCTACCGTAACTACGGCTACTGCATTATGTTTTTTGTCTTTTCTGGCGTTAATTGCAATCATAGGCAAGCCGTCGTTGGCAATAACGCGTGTAATTTCGGCAAAAACACCCACTTTATCTTCCAGAATGATTTGCAAGGTTGCGGGAAAACTGTTAGAAGTCGGATTGGGATTTATCCAATTTGCTTCTACGAGACGTTCTATTTCCAGATTTTTCAAAGAGTGGCAATCTTTACGATGAATACATACGCCTCTGCCGCGGCTAATATAACCGACTATTTCATCGCCCGGTACAGGCGAACAACAACGGCTGAACCTGACGGCAAGGTCATCGTAACCCTTTATTTCTACGTTGCTCTTTTCGCGAACCCTACTGAGTTTGTTGGCATTTTGCGCTTCAACCATCATCTTCGTCAGATCGCTTGCGCGCGAAATGAGTTTAGACATAACCTGATTTACCGACAGCGCGCCATAGCCTACTGCGGCAAAAACTTCATCGATTCCGTCGTATTGGTATCTCATGCAAAGCTCGTCGATAGCGTCGTTTGTCAACAACTGCGATAAAGCGATACCTCTGCGTTTCGCTTCGCGTTCAAGCATAGATTTGCCCAAACGTATATTCTCTTCCTTCTGCTCACGTTTAAAGAACTGACGAATTTTAGCTTTTGCACCTGAAGTTTTAACGATTTTAAGCCAATCCTGCGAAGGACCTTTGCTGTTTTGGTTAATCAAAACTTCAACAACGTCGCCGTTTTGCAAAACCGTCGAGATCGGCGCTATTTTACCGTTAATTTTTACGCCTACGCATTTGTTTCCCACGCCGCTGTGTATTGCATAAGCAAAATCCAAAGCTGTCGCGCCGGCTGTAAGATTTCTTACGTCGCCTTTCGGAGTAAAGCAATAGACTTCGTTACCGATAGAAATATCGTGTTTAATGAGGTCCAAAAACTCTTTGCTGTCTTTAAGGTCGGTTTCATAAGCTAAAACCTCTTGTATCCAGCTCAGTTTGCCGTCAAATTGCGACGAACCTTTTATACCTTCTTTATACTTCCAGTGTGCGGCGATACCGTATTCTGCAATTTTATTCATGTCTTCCGTGCGAATCTGAATTTCAAACGGAACACCCATGCTAGTCATAACGGTTGTATGCAAAGACTGATAAAGATTGGGTTTAGGAACAGCAATATAATCCTTAAAACGCCCGGGAATTGGTTTCCATTTGGCATGAATAGCGCCGAGAACACCGTAACAATCTTTAACCGTTTTTACAATTACCCTCAACGCAGTAAGGTCAAAAATTTCGTTTAAAGTCTTGCCTTGCGTTTTCATCTTTCGGTAGATGCTGTAAAAATGTTTTGTACGCCCGAAAACTTCGCCTTCGACTTCCAGCTCTTTTAAAACGCCCTTAAGTTCAAACACCATTTTATCGATAAATTCCTGACGTTCTTCACGTTTTTCGGCTATATTTTCTACCAAAAACTCGTATGACTCAGGGTCAAGGTATTTCAGACACAAGTCCTCTAATTCACATTTAATCTGACTGATACCCAATCTGCCCGCTATTGGTGCAAAAACGTCCAACGTTTCCTTGGCGATTTTCAACTGCCTTTCATGCGACAAATACTGCAAACTACGCATATTGTGCAGTCTGTCAGCCAATTTTATAATAATAACTCTTATGTCCTTTGCCATTGCAAAAAACATTTTTCTTATATTCTCTGCCTGCTCTTCTTCAACGCTGCTGAACTTAAGATTGGACAACTTGGTAACGCCCTGAACGAGATTTGCCACTTCGTCTCCGAACTCTTCTCTTAATTTCTCGTCGGTAACAGACGTATCTTCTACGGTATCATGCAACAATCCGGCACAAACGGTAGCGCAATCAAGTCCCATATCCATAAGAATATCCGCAACGATAGCAGGATGAACGATATACGGACTTCCGCTTGCCCTTGATTGACCTTCGTGGGCAACTTTGGCAAGCTCGAAAGCGCGTTCGATTTTTTTATAATCGTTCGGATAATAATGTTTTGCTTTTGATATCAGATTTTTCGATATCGTCGTAATATTCTCGTCGTATTTCATTTTAAACTAAACCTTTTATACAAGAAACTGTCCGTTAAATTTTTCTTTTCACGGCAAATCTCAACTATCTTTTCATCTTCCACGCGTACTAATTTTAACTCTTTGAGGACTGCAATGCAAGCAAAAAACTGTCTTCTGTCGCAATAAAAAAATTGATTATCGAAAAAAGTATGCAAATCTTTCTTTGACGCCTGGCATACGGAAAGTGAATTATAAACTTCACCGCACACCTTACGGTCTATATTTATCCCCGTCAGACAGGTAGGTTCGCCAAAATCAACGTCAACGTAAAATACGTTCGCTCCAAAATCTTGCATGTAGTTACCGTAACGTCCGAAAACGATAACGGTACGATAATTTTTGAAGACGCTTGTTTTATCCGGTGAAATCAGCACGCCTTTTTCCTTAAAGTTACGTTGAAAAAAGAAGTCTACGCCGAAGTCGGATAAATCGAACGTCTTCAACGCTTTTTCGTAGTCGAGATAAGTATTGAAAACCGCCAGGACGTTAGCCGGCTTGAGCAATTGCTTTGCCGTGTCGACGTCTATCCACTTTCTTTCAACCTTTTCGGTAACGACTCTCTGTAAAAAATTGCATGCGTACAACTCGTCGAATTTCAGGCTGTTAGTCAAGTCAATATCTACCAGACTGCCGAAGATCTTGTCGGTATACTTGTCTCGCTCCAGACAGAAAGATACGTCGCATTCCGCACCGTATTTTAAAGCACGTAAATACGGAATAAACTCGTTACCGAACGACTTTATTTCTATACCGCAACTTAACGTGAATTTTAAATTTCCGTTACCGAACGTACCTGCCGTTACGCAATAGTCATGAATATAAAATACAGGTTTTTCGTTGGGTAAATAAGGCTCTAAGCAACTCAATTTTTCAAAATTCACCTTATCCAACCATTCGGAAGAAAAATCCAAGTCGTAGTAAGAATATTGAACATTCCCGTCAAAATCGGAAAGTTTTTTATTGATTTCGTCCTTTAAAGCCGGTAAATTGTCTTTTCTTACTGTAAAACCGACGCTGCCTTTGTGCCCGCCGAACCTTATCAAAAGGTCAGACACGGAAGAAAACAATTCAAAAAGATTGAGTTTTTCAACGCCACGCGCACTACCCACGTAGTTTTCGCCGTCTTTCGTTAAAAATGCGACCGGCATTTTATGTAATTCCTTAAAGCGGTTTGCGCCTATACCAAGTATTCCCTTTTGCCAGTCGTCACCGACGAAGAAAAGCATTTTTTCTTTAGAAAAATCAACTTTTTGTACTTGCAAGGCTGCTTTTTCCATCAAAGCTTCCAAGAGATTTTGTCGCAAAGTGTTGCAATCAATCAAGTCTTTTACGGCACTTTCCGTCGCCCTGTCTTCCATAAGCAATAGTTTTAACGCTTTTAGAGGATAACCCACGCGTCCGGCAGAGTTGATTTTAGGACACAATTTCATCGCCGCCGTAGAAGCATTAAGTTCTTTGTCACAACGGGTTGCCTCGGCAAGTTTTAGTAAACCTCTGTGACGTACGTTCTTTAA
>SFEB01000013.1 GCA_004558105.1 Clostridiales bacterium | reverse complement strand
GGCCAGCATCTATTCTAACAAAGTATTAACTGCCAGAGATGGTGCTGGTAATGAATATAAAGTTGTTGAATATGAAGGAAACGGTACTACTAAATATAGAGTAGCAACTGCAAATATCGGCTTTATTGGCGTTGCTCAAAACCAGGGAGCTGTTTCTCTTAATGATGGCACTGTAAACGTCGTATTATATAATGCCATCAACGATTCGACCGAACTTAGTGCAGTTGGCAATACTTAGTGCAGTTGGCAATTAGTAACAACGTAAGGAAATGATAAACAACGTCGGCATGAAAAAACGGCAATTAGTTTAAAAATCAAAAAGCAATAATAAACTTTACTATCAAAAAAACGCACCCCGTGTGGGTGCGTTTTTATTTGTTGTTTTTTTGGGTTGTTTTTTTATTTTCTCGTATACCCTCTTCCCTATTCTACTGCTTCCGTCTGAAAAACGAGAATTTTGCGGACGGTTTCTTTCCCGTCGCAGTCAATGCGGTATGGAGTTCTTTGTCCGTTGTTTCGAGTTGAGAAAGCATACCCTTTAACGCGCGATTGCCACTGCCGTCGAGCGTCTGTTTTACGTTCGTCAATACTTTGGCGCAGTCGGGTGTTTCCCCTTCTGCTTTCGGCAGAACGAGCGAAGACTTGACGTCGTCGCCGATTTCCGGACAAGCACGGACGACCGATATCGCCGTAACGAGCGCAGTCACCGCTTGGCAAGACGCGGCGGCAGGTATGGTTTTTGCTCGCCTGCCGAGGTACTCGGGAGTTCTGCTCAAAGCGTTGGAGACCAAAGTAAAAAGTTCGTCATAAGTCGCCGTAACGTCGGGGACGTTCCCCAACGACGAGGTCAAAAGAATTAACGCGGCATGCGCCGTCAACGCCGTGGGAGAAACGGTACATGTTTCTTCGGAATTTTTTACCGTGGCTTTTAAGGTAGAAGACAGCGGTCCGCGCATGGCGACGGGAACTCCGAAAAATGCCGAAAAAGCGCAACACAGTTTCGCGGCGTCTCCCGACCTGAGCGAGTCAGTCACGTCGGTAAAAGCGGCAAGTACGGGATAGTATTCCGACCGTTGCACGTAAGGGTTAGCCGCGCAGTATTCCAGCGCACGGGTAACGCCGTTCTGAGACAGTCTGCGGTCGAATGCGTCCATAAGTCGGGCGCAGATTGACGGGTGAAAGAGGTTTTCCTTCAACTCCGAAGAAAGTTGGTCAGACAGTTGTTCTATCGTCCTTTCGCCCTGTATGAGGTCGAAAAGAGTTGCTTTTTCCGACGCGGTTTTAAAGTGCAGGGACAATTCTGCTACTACCTGCCTTTCCGAAGAGTAACTCAATACCTTTACCATTTCTTTCGCATAGGTCGTAACGCCCTGTCTCGCAAAAGACGAAAGAAGGTCGCCGAAGATTTTTTGAGAAGAATGTTCGGTGACGATAGCGCGGACGACGACGGTTTTCGAATAGCCGTCGGTCGAGAGGACGAGATTTAACAGTTGCGGGTCTTTTTGACGTTGATTTGCCGAGATTACGGCAATAAGATTTTCGGAAAAAGACTCTCTCACCGATTGGGTTTCGTCGGCAATAACCGAGTCGACGAGGTTGATGAGTTTTACCGTCAACGAGTCGCAGTAAGGGAGCATTTCGTAAACGGTTGAATAGAACCGCTCTTTTTGAGACGGAGTAAGGTCTTTGTAATACGTTCCGAAAAACGAGAGAATTTTATCCTGAATGGCGGGCGTTCTTATCGCAAGCAAAAATTTGTTTACGATAGCGTCGCGGGCGCACTCTTTTTCCGTCGGAAAATATTTGGAAAACAGCGAATGTATCTGGCTCTGCAAAAAACCGCCGTAAAAGACGCTGCAAAGGTCTTCGCAAATGACGGCGCGGTTGTCGATACTCTCGGTCGGATAATTGTTTTTGATAAAAGAGAAAAGCTTGTCGCGCATGACGTCGGTGTGAATGAGCCGCAACATAATCGACATTGCAAAGTTTTTAACTTCTTCCGGTTCTTTCGGGTAAAGTTTGCAGAACTTGACGAATACGTTTTGCGGTATCGGCATATGCAGGCGACAGTATCGGGACAGGCAGGAATAAACCGACTTTCGGTCGTCGGTCGTAAGCGCGTCGCAATAGCGTTCGTAGACGGTAAACAGGTCGTAGACCTTGACGTCGTCGGGCAGGACTTCTCTTTCGGTAAACTTTTTGCAGCATTGGCGGAAGAGAAAAACCAGCGCGGAAACGCTCTTTAACGTGGGCGTGTTTAAACTTTCGTCCTTTTCAGCCGCTTTACGGCAAAAGGTCAAAAAGGATATGCGCATTTCGGAGTCGGTGACGAGGCGGTAAAAAAACTCCACCGTCGTTTCGTACGCGGCGTATTCTTCGTCGCGAATTCCGTCGGCGCGGGTCGGTGAAAAGTTGTCGAATACGTACCCTTTCCCCTCGGGAACGGTCAACGCTTCCTTTGTAGAAAACTTGACCTTAAAGGCGTTGAATTTCGTAAAGTCGCCGACGTAAGTAACGTACGGAAGACTGGCGCGGACGGCAAAAGGAAAAACCTGAAGAACGGCGTTCATCAGCCTGAGTGCTTCCGGCGATACGTCGGACGGAGTCGTGCCGAGAGCCACGTAAACCGGCTTTCCTTTGCCGCAAGAAGTCAGCAAAAGCGCCAGAATAAAGCGTTTAAACGTACTCGGATCGTATTTTTGGGCAAGGTACGACACGTCGTCGAAGACGTCGCACGTCGGAACGATTTGCGGCTCTTCGCCGTCAGGAAAACCGTCCGGAGCGGTCAGGTTAAACTTATCCACGTCGGTGACGAACAGGGACGGGTTTAACAAGTCTCTGTCGGTGCGTGAAATTACTCTTTTTGCCTCTTCCTCCGGCATAACGAGCGAATGAACCATATACGCGCTTCTTTCACCCGTGTAGTCGCGGGAAATATAACTCAGGCAACTCTGAACCATCTCTCCGCCGTTTTTCGCAAAAAACTGAAAGTACACGGGAGGAAGTTTGCCGTTGAGAATAAGCATCGCTTCTGCCTTCGTGGGCTTGTAGTCGCACACGACCGACAATTCGTCGGTGATGAACTCACGCGAAAGGTCGGCGGATTTGGCAAAAGTGTCGTATCCGTCTATATGGTTGTACATACTCATTCTCGCAGGCACGCGAGAATAAAAATGCTGATATGCCATTCTCTTCCCTCCTGATGTGGTTTTGGGGCGTTATTTTTGTTTTTACGGCAAATTCGCCGCACGGTCGTGTGTTTACGTGACGTCGAGAGTCATAAGCTCCTGTATGCTCGTGATGCCGTTAAAGACGTAACCGCGACAGGTTTCCCACAACGGAATCATTCCGTTTTTACGGGCGATTTCGCGCAGAACGTCGATGTTTTTGCCGTTGACGATAGCCGATTTCAACTCTTCGTTGAGATACATTATTTCGTGAACGGCTATGCGGCCTTTATAACCGGTATTGTTGCAAAACTGGCAGCCGCGCGGACGGTAAACGTTGACGGGTTCGGTTATACCGAGTATTTCCATTTCCTTTTCAGTGGTTTTGCCCTTCTTTTTGCACGCAGGGCACAGGCGTTTGACGAGACGTTGGGCTATGACCGCAACCAAAGCGTCGGACACTAAGTAGTCCTCTACCCCCATGTCTTCCAGACGCGTAATCGCACCCGGGGCGTCGTTGGTGTGCAAAGTGCTGAACACAAGGTGCCCCGTGATAGCCGCACGAACGGCGATCTGTGCCGTTTCTTCGTCACGAATTTCGCCGATCATGATAATGTCGGGGTCCTGACGGAGAATGGAACGGAGCGCGCCTGCAAAAGTCATGTTGGCTTTGTTGTTTATCTGCGTCTGGTTGACGCCGTTCAGGGTATATTCGACCGGGTCTTCTACCGTCACGATATTGACCGACGGGGTGTTGATTTCTTTCAAAAACGCGTAAAGCGTGGTGGATTTACCCGAACCGGTAGGCCCCGTCAGCAGAACGATACCGTGCGGTCTGGCAAGAATTTTATCTATTATCGCATTGGACGACTCCGCAAAACCGAGGTCCGCTCTCGTAAAATGAAAAGACGTCTTGTCGAGAATACGGATGACGAATTTTTCGCCGTAGACGGTGGGCAGACTCGAAACACGGAAGTCGAATTCTTTGCCGCCGACGATGAGGTTGATACGGCCGTCCTGTGGTTGACGACGCTCGGCAATATTCATTCCCGCCATGATTTTCAGACGGGCGCAGATTGCCGGGTACGACTCTATGGGAAACTCCGCGCGCTGCTGCAACGTACCGTCGATACGGTAACGTACGCGGACGACCTTTTCAAACGGTTCGATATGAATGTCGCTGGCGCGGTAAGGAATCGCTTCTTTAATGACCGAGTCGACCAACCTGACGGCGGGATTGTTGATTACGTCCTCTTCTTTAAACGATATGACTTGTTGAACCTGGCTCTTTGAATCGGCTGCGAGCCTGTCGTCTTTTTCCTGATTGAGATCGTTCAAAGCGGCGGAAGTGGATATTACCGCCACGATGGAGTCGATATAACGGTCTACCTGTACCGACGGAACAAGAACAAAATCCAGACGGCACGGAAAGGCCAACGCCAGCGAAGACAAAGCATTGCAGTCTACGGGTTTGCTCGTGGCGACGAGTAAAACGCCGGTTTTTTCGTCGATAACAACGGGAACGACCTTGTTCTTTTTCAAAAATTCGTAGGAAAACTTTTCGACGAGACTGCGGTCGATGTCCAGCATGTCCATTTCTACGCACGGCATGCAGTAAAACTCAGCCAAAGCATCCAAAGCGGTGACCTGGGTGCAGTACTCTTTGGCTACGAGATATTCGTCGGCAGTCATGTTGAGTTTTTCGCACTCGACGAGAACTTCGTCCGCTTCGGCCTTTTTTATAATCTTTTTATAAACGAAAAATTGCAGAAGTTCGTAATTGATATTCATCTGACTTTGGTTGCCTCCCAAAGAAAAATCATCACGCAAGTTGAGTCATCATAGAGAGCATGGGCGAGTACACCGCCATAAACAGCACCGCCACCACCGCGCCCATGATGCAAAGCATGATAGGTTGAATTTTAGAAACAATTGAGTTGAGCGAAGTCTCTACCTGTTCGTCGAAGAAAACGCATGACCGGTTAAGCACCTCGTCAAGCGCGGCGGTTTTTTCGCCGATGGACACCATCTGAATGAGCATTTCCGGAAAAAGTTTGTACATTCTGAAAGCAGTGGTCAGCGTCATACCGTGTTCAACCTCTTCCTTCGCTTTCTTAAACCTTTCCAGCAGCCATTTGTTTCCGAGAACGATAGAAATACTGTCCATTGCGTCCACCACGTCCATGCCGCTTGCGAGCAACAAAGCAAACCCTCTTGCGAAACGCGCCGTGATAAGGTCAGTTTTTATCTTCTTTACGATAGGCAGATGCAATGCGAGATAATCGTAAAAATACCTGCCTTTTTTCGTAAGCCCTATCCCCCACAGCAAACAAACCGTTACGCCGATGACGGCAAGAATATACAGCCAGTTGGCTAACATAAAGTCGCTCAGGTTGTATACCGCCAGAGTTAGTCCTTCCGGCTCGACCTCGAGCGCGCTCAGATTTGTTCTGAAAGTAGGAACGATGAACGCCAGCATTACCACCACGATAGCCAAAGTCAGTACCAGCAACATTATCGGATACGCCAACGCGCCCTTGACTTTTTTCTTTATCGACAAATCTTTTTCGTAGTAGTCGGCAAGGGAGGTAAGAACCATATCCATTTTTCCGCTCATCTCGCCGATTTTCAGCATGCTGCGGAAAAACTCGGGAAAAACTTTCTTGTGTTTATCGATGGCTTCGGACAGCATAAGCCCCGCCTTGACGTCCTCGCACACCTTGTCCAATATCTTTTTTAACATTCCCGAATAGGATTGCGTCTTTAAAATTTCGATACAACCGAGTATCGGAATGCCCGAGTTTATCATTATCGCAAACTGACGGCAAAATACCGCCAACTCGTTAGTCTTTACTTTGCCCGACACCGAAAAAAACGCGTTGGGAGTAGCGTCGGAGTAAGGCGTGGCGGAGACTAAAAACAACGATTGTTTGGACAATTGAAGAGCAAGGTCCTTCTCGTTTTTGGCGATGAAGGTACCCTTGAAGGTCTCTTTTTGCAGATTAACCGCCGTATACTTGTATTTACGCATAAAACCTCTTAATGCGGAACCCCGTTCCGCTTACGTTAAAACAAAGATAAGTACGCCGTGACGACCTGATTACCTACCAGCAAAGCGATGACCGCCCCCGCCGCCAGAAACGGCGCAAACGGATACTCCTTACCGTCCTCGTAGTTTTTCGCTTTCTTTAAAATAAGCAGAATAATACTGCCGAACACCGTCGCTATAAGCACGGCGAACAACAACGCGCGCCAGCCGAGCAACAACCCCATTGCCGCCGCAAGTTTAATATCTCCGCCGCCGAGGGCGTCCCTTTTGTACTTGAGTCTTCCGAGAAACCAAACCAGCAAAAACAGTCCCCCGCCGATAACGCACGACAGTATGTTGTCGTACCACACCATGTAAGGAAAGACTTTTCTTCCGAAGATTATCGCCACTACGCCCAGCACGAACAACGTGATGATAAATCTGTCAAATATCAGTTGATGTTCCAGGTCGATAAAAGCGATACAGATAAAAACGGAACAAGCCGCCGCAGCCATACATGCGTAAACTATGCTTTTCTTCCAAAAAATCAACACGCAAAGCAACCAGAGCGCCATATTCAACAACTCTACCGCCGTGTATCTGAAAGAAATACGTTCTTTGCAGTTGTGGCATTTGCCGCCCAGAAACACGTACGACAGCACGGGAATATTGTCTACCGCTCTCAACCTGTACCCGCACTTGGGACAATGAGAAGGCGGAGTGGCAATGCTCATTCCGTTGGGGACGCGGTATATTACCACGTTAAGAAAACTACCTACGCAGAGCCCCAAAAGCCCTGCCAAAACGTATACGACTATCATCATAATCTACCATTTTACCAAAAACGTTTACGGAATTGTTGCGCGACAGACTGACGCTGCCGAACAACTCAAGGTGATCGGTTATCAACGGATTCTTTTCGATTTTAGGCTGAAAATCCAAAAATTCGATACCGCCTTTGCCGAGAAACTCTTCTTTGGTTTTTTCAAAAACGTCTTCAAACCGTTCGGGAATATTGACGAGAACGAACTCGGGTTTGCCCTGCGCCGTTATCTCTTTATTGCGCTGCAACAAAGTCAACGCCCACTTTATAAATACCCTGAAATTTTCGTAGATATACCCGTCTTCCGTCTCGGGAAAGTCCCGCAACATAAACTTGGGCAATTTTCTCGGCGTCTTTTTGGAATACACCTTCTGAGTCTGAGCTTGCGCCGCGTTTGCGGAAGTAACCGATTCTACCGTAACTTCCCCGATATCGTTTTCCTGCTGCTCGTCCTCCTCCTTATAATCTTCGCTGCCGAGGGGAATATCGTCCACTCCCATTAACGTCAACGCTTTCTGCCTGGCTTTTTCTTTGGCGTTCAATACCGCTATTTCTCCCACGGAATGATTGAAAAGCATGTCCTCCTGCGGCATATGCGTAGCCGACAACGATTTGTAACCGAAAGGCAGAACAAAGTTTCCCGCCGCTCGTTCTTTGACGCAAAACACGAACCGCGCGTAATCCTCTTTTATATCCAGCAACAGATAGTTTGAATACTTGTACTTTGGACGTAAAGACGATACGCCGCCCACCGCCGCCGCACTTGCCGTCGTTACCACCCTGGGCGCCATTTTACTTTCCGAGCATGCGGAAATCAAAGCGTTAAGCCAGTCCTTTCTTACCATAGACAGCGCAAATTGCGTAAACTGCTTGTTGTGCGACGCGACGAAGGAATTGATTTTTAACTCTTCGTGATTTTTATACAACCCTTCTATCTTTACCTTCAACGCGTTATCGGTCAAGGCCTTTTTCATCGTCGGAACGCTTATCGTGTCCTGAGCCACCACGCTGTCCGGCAATATTAATCGCACCTGACTCGATTGAACGTCCGGATGCCTTTCGGCGTACTTTGCGACCGTTGCGCCGAATTCTTCAAAAAACTCTCTCCCGAACGTTTTTGCTTTTACGGGTTCGTTTTCGTACGCGACCGAACCTTTGACCTTGCCCGCCAAAGAATAAAATTCGATGCACGACTCAATCATATTCGTATATATTACCGTCGTAATATCCTGCATTTTTATCTCCTTAATGGTTTAAGACGTTCCGTTGGTTTCACCGTTTTCCCCGTTTCCCTCTTCGCCCGAGCCGTTTTCTTCCGTATCGGACTGCGTATACTTTTCCGTCAATTCGTCCTTAAAATCGTTGGCTTTCTTCCTCACGGACGCACTGTATACGGATATAAGCGTACACATCAGAAAAGTCACCAGCAAAAACAATATGGAAGATTCTATTGCAACGCCTTTTTTACTCTTTAAAAGGTTTTTAATCATACTCCCTCCTGCGACGCCTGATGATAAGTCAATTCGAAAATAACTTTTCCGTCGCCGTCTCTGGCTACCGAATTTACGGTTTTTTCCGTCCCGGTTGTAACCGTAACCGTAATAACGTACCCGTCACGCGTCAAACCGTAAACGCCGTCGGTGTCGGTCGGCGTAAATCCTTCCGGCGCCAACCCGAACGCAAATGCGACGGCTTGTTCGAATTTATCGATGCCTTTACCTTCACCCACCGTATATTTAAAGCACTCGGTTATATTTGCTATATCGTTGGCGGCAAGTACGGATTTTTGCGATCTCGCCATACTTTTTTGAGCCGAAGTCATTATCGACGCAGCCGTTGCGGTGACGATGGCGATTATTGCCATTGCAATGACCACTTCGAGAATAGTAAAGCCGCCTTTCGATTTGACCTTCTTTCCACCTCTCGTCATAGTACGCCTCCTATGACGAATGCCATGACGTCGTCCTCGCAACCTATCTCGCACTTAATAAACGGATTATCCCCGTCGTTGGAAAACTTAACCGAGGTAAGAACTTCGCTGACGTATTTTACCTCTCTTTCCGGTTCGTCTCCGACAGGTTCGTACTCCAGGGTCAGCGTAAACTTTCCGTCGACGCCGACAGACGTGCTCACCAAATACTCGTAGTCGTCTTTAACCGCCTTGACGTGATTCTGAGACTCTTCTCCTTCACCCGTCTGTACCACGGACAACGAATACCCCTCTTCCTTAAAACGAGACACCCAACTTTCTATATATTTTTTGCAAAGCAGGTAGTCCTGCGTCACGTCGTTTTTCTTCTTTGCGGCAGCGGTAAAGCCGTTAACGGAAACCGCAAAACTGCCGATTATCGCCAGTAATATCGATATCAACGCCATGACGATGCACAACTCTAAAAGCGTGGAACCCTTTTTAGAAGATCCTTTCATTTACAGACTTTACCTCCTTTAAAATAATTAATACGCAAAAATCGGCGAGTATAAACACCTCACCATTTTAATCTGCTATCAGCATTATTTTACCGTTTTTTTGCGCATCTGTCAAGTATTTTGTCCGTCGGTCGGGATAAGCGATACCCGTTCCTAAAAGAATAATTAAAAAGAGCGCACTTTAAAACTGCGCTCTTAAACAGGTGCCCTTATTGATTTTCCTGATTGTCGGAATTCTCCGTTTGCTCTTCTTGTTCTGCTTGCTCGTCCTGCGATTCGGTATCCTCGGCGCCGTTCTTTGTAAACCACTTTTTGATGAGAGTAATCTTACCTGTCTTTTTCTTCTTAACGGACTTTGCTGCCGAGTCAACTTTATTATTTTCCTGAAGTTGTTCCTTAACTTCTTCCGTTTCGGTCACGGAACACGTCCGTGGACGTTGTTCTTTTTCGGTCTCAAGGCAGACACGCCCTTCGAAGGTGCCATGTTCTTTCTTGTGTCTCAGACAATCTTCACAAACATATCCCTTCTGGTCGAAGCAGTATCTCGCCTTGCTTAAATGAAGCGTTTTCATTTCAATGGCATTGTGGCATACTTTGCACTCTACCGTTTTCACCGTTGCACTCATCTTCTTTCTCCTTTCTTCTCCTATCGTTTTCACCATTTTACCATTACATTAAGTAAATGTCAATTGCTTTTTCACCGTTTTTCAAAAAAAATGCTCGTCTTTTTACGTATGCGTTAAAACCTATTATTATTTCCCGTCTACCACGTCATTCATCTATGTCGTCAGTCGCTTCCGGCAGCAGTTCGGGCGAAAAATCTCCGTCAAAGTCCACTACGCCCTTAAAAATCCTGCGAATCTGCCCGCGCATAGACGGATTACGCTCGAAAGCGGTGGTGTTGAGGCGGGCAATGCCGTCCGTAACCGAAATATCCACAAAGTCCAGTTGGTCGACCGAATTGACGCTGTTGAAGGGCAGGAGCCAGAAAGAATACATGGGTTTCGGCTCCGCGTGATTGAAAAACCCGACGAGAATAACGTAACTCAACTTTTTCGGAGTATACAAACGGGCATTGTCATACTTTTCCACGTTATTTATTAGCGTTTGTTTAAGCATATCGAGATCAACGGGTTTTTTCGTATACCCACCGTACGACAACATCTCGCTAAGATATGCGCCATCCTTTCTTAACAGTTCGGTTACTGCGCCGATACGAGCGTTAACGTTGTCTTTGTCGTAAGTGGAAAAATATACGTCGTAGTCCTTGTTTTTAGTTGAAACGTAAAATCCGTTACTCAACTCGAAGCCATAAGACAAAAGATTCTTTCTCAACCGCTGTTTTACCGTTTCTTCCGAAACTTTTTCGCCAACCGAAGGTAGAGCGTTGTATGGATTGAGATAGAGCTTTCTCTTCTTATTATTCTGCAAAAATATTGCCGAAAAAATGATAAATCCGCTAAAAAAAAGTCCGCCGATAATGTAGTCTCCCGTTTGTATAAAAAACACTGCGCCGCCAAAACAAAGCAGACCGCAAATAATAGAAAAAATTATATTTGTTTTTACTCTCATAGTCCGACCATTATATCAGACGAACGGCAAGTTGTCAATAACAATAGCGCGTTTATCTTTCAAAAGTTTTCAAGTCGGCAACCGAACAAAACCTATCCCTCGATACTCTTCCCTCGGCGTCAAAAAGGACGCCTTCCGATAAAAGAAGTCCTCTTTGGGCTTCTGCTCCGCCGAACGCAAAGCTCTCGGTCAGTCTTCCGTCGGCAAAAACGACTCTATGGCAAGGTGTTTTTATCGGGTTGGGATTAACATGCAAAGCCCACCCGACCTGCCGTGCGCAATTCGGTCTTCCGCAGGCGGTCGCTACCGTCTTGTAACTCGCAACGAAACCGTAGGGTATGGACTCTACAACGCTGTAAACCTTTTGATAAAAACCGAGTTTTTTACTTTTCTCAGACGACGAAAACTCGTCAAACGCGTCCCTCTGTTTTTCTTTCATAATTCGCATAATAACATATTGAGTCGTTTTTTGTCAATAACAGTTCTTATTATGTTTATATGAATATATGTACCTTTGTACAATCGTTCATATTATGCCGCTTTTGTCAAACAAATCAAGGATTATACATATCAGCAATTAAAAATATTTTTTATCTCGACTCTACACGGAGTACAGGTACAAAAAAATACCGCGCATTATCTCGTTTGCCAATTTTTTACGGTACTCTGCCGTGGACAACAACTTCTCTTCCTCCGGATTGGATAAAAAACCGCACTCCACTATCACGCTCGGCACGTCGGTACAACGGCAAACGTAAAAGTCCCCCGACAAAGCGGAATAACTGTTCCCGCTGAACGCATTGAGCGCTCTCTGTATGCAGTCGGCTAAAACTTTGCTTTTCTGATCGCCCTTTTGAAAAAAAACCTGCGCGCCTTTTCTTGACGGCGAAGAAAACTTGTTCATGTGTATCGAAACCACCAGGTCGGGCTTTGCGTCGATTATTATATCGCGACGGCGTTCCATGTCTCGTAATTTAAACCCCTTCGTCGCAAGTCCGTACAACCCGTTATCGTCTTTTCTTGTCATTACTACCATTGCGCCGCGCTCTTCAAGAACGGATTTTAATACTTTACAGGTTTTCAGATTCAATTCGCTTTCTTTAACGCCCGTCACCTTACCGACGACTCCGCTGTCCACTCCGCCATGCCCTGCGTCCAGAACTATAACGAATCCCTCGCCTTTAACGTCCGTTTGTCTGGCATTACGTATCGGCAGTACGACAAAACAACACACGAAAACAGTTTCTAATAACACGCAAAACAAAACGATGGCGATTTTATACGCCGAAAAACAGTCAAACAGCTCTTTCTCAACAAACTTTTTCATACGTTTAATGTATGCTTTTCGTCGTCAAAAGAAAACTTTTTTCGTTTTTTTGCAAACAAAAATGCTCCCACACGGGAGCATTTTTGTTAAAACCGTTTTACGGTGTTATTTATTCTTTTGATTAAGCATTCGTGATACCCTTTACGATGAAGGAATAAACAGCGTTTTCGCCCTCCTCGTCGGGATTAATGAAAGTAATGGAGAATTCCATTTCTTCCGTCACGTTGAGAGTAAGCGTGAATCCACCGTCTTCGTCGAGGTCGGCCTTGGTGATTTTATATTCCGTTCCGCCGACGTTGACAACGATAATGACGTCAGTGTCTGCAAAACCGGCGTATGCATTACCAAATTCGCAACCGAACTTAATCTTTACTCTGTAACCGGCTTCGAGATTGCCTTCGGGTAATTCAAACTTGGGATTACCGCTGATGACGTATTTGCCGTCTTTGTAAGAAACGGTGTAGACGTGAGCTTCGTCGGAAAGGATCGGAGTCATCGTCGGAACGAGTTTTTCAACTACCTTATAACCGACTTGTTTACCGCAATCCGCACATTCGACGTACTCGGTGCAACCTTCGGACCAGTACGTTGCCGGGATAGCGTTGCGTACTTCCATATTGTGAACGTAAGTCGCACCGTCATCGACGACAATGGTATAAGTCAAAGCATCGAATTTTTCTGTCAGAGGATTAAGTACGTCTACCGTCAGCGTCTGACCTTTTTCGAGAGCAAAGATAATTACGATAGCACCGTCTTCGGTAAAGTAAGTATTTCCTTTGGTGATTTCGACAACGTTTTCACCGACCGTCAATTTTACGATTACCGTTTCGTGAGCGATAACACGATAGAACTGCTTGAAGTTTCCGTCAATTCTGACAACCAGTTTGACAGAGGAAACGTAGCTTCTGTCGTTATTGCAGGCAATGTTGCCGACAACCTTGTAAATGCCGTCAACCATTACTACGCTGTAAGCACTGCTTGTTACAAATCCGTAAACAGGTTTTTCTTCCGCATCTATGCCAACTTGAGCGTTGATACCTGCCGTCATACCGCTGATGCTGAGTTTTTCTTTAACAAAGACTTGCTCTGCGGTAAGTTCGGTCTTGCAATCGATGTCTGCAAAGTATTTACCTTCGCGGAGCATATCGACGTAGTAAGTATTCCAACCGTTGTACCAATAAGTAGCTTCGGCTGCCGGAACTTCTTTCGGGCAAACGACGTCGGAACCGATACCTATCTGATAGACAATCCAATCTTCGGTATCAACCGTCGGATCGAGGAACAAACATTGAGCATTGCCTTTAAGAGCATCACCCCTGAAGATGAAGGAGAAGTCGTTTGCAAACGCATCAGCCTTGGTAAACGTTGCGTATACCGTTCCGTCTGCGTAAGCATATTTGAGGATAACGGTGTTGTCTGCTACCTTGGAATAATAGGTTGCAAAGTCGGCGTCAAATCTGATAATGTACGGATAATTCTTGGTGTTAGCGTCGTAAATCAATCTGCCGCTGATTACGTATGCACCGTTTTTACGTTCTACCGCATAAGGCAGGTCTCCGTAAACGGCATTTTCGCCGCTGCCGGAAACAACGTATTGTCCGGGCAGATATTTACCGGTCTCGTCGTACGTTCCTACGCCTGCCGTCGGCAAAGTTCTGGGAACGGAGAGATCAGCTACTTCTTTCTTGCTTTCGTCAAAGTTCTTAGCACATACGGAGCAAGTATAGTGAGCGATGGTACCTTCCATTACGTAGGTCGGTTCTACTCTGGCAATAAGTTCGCCGTAGGTGTGACCGAGAGCTTCGCCGTTTTCAAACGTTTCGGTTCCCGCCAATTCGCAACGCGTGCAGGAGCAATAATACTCGGCAGGGTCTTCGCAGTTAGCTGCGCTGGCAAGATATTTTGCATCTGCAACCTGAGCCGTAAAGTCGTGACCGAGTTGAGCAATGGTGACGTCGGCTATTGCCACTTCTGCTTCGTCGTAGTTCTTCTCGCAAACCGAGCAATAACGATATTTAACGTTACCGTCCGTCGTGCAGGTCGGTTCTACTCTCGATACCCATTCACCGTAAACGTGAGGAGCGGTTATACCCGCTTCAAAAGTATTTTCAAACTCTGTTCCTACGCTGGAAGAATCACAGTGATAGCAACTGTAGTAATAAACTGCGGGAGCAACGCATGTTGCGGGAGTCTTAAGATAAATGTCTTTTACTACTTGTCTCGTGTAGTCGTGAGTAAGTTTTTCGATTACGATACTCGTTACTTCCGTTTTGTTTTCGTCAAAGTATTTTGAGCAAACGGAGCAGTTATAATAGGATATGTTACCTTCTTTCAGGCAAGTTGCGGGTACGCCTTCGATAAGCGTGCCGTAATTGTGACCGCTGGTCTTAATTACGAGAGCTTCCTGAGTCGTGGCAACTTTTTCAGCCGTAAACCATACGGAGCAATCAGCGCAAACGTAGTGAGCGTCAAGACCGTCGTTTTCGCAATCGGCGTCAACCTTAGCGATAAGCTCGCCGTAAACGTGACCTTTCGGATCGCCGTAAGCAACCGTATTGGCCAAATCGTCGCTGATTAAGCTACAAACGGAGCAAGAGCAGAAATACAAAGCCGCTTCCGTGCAGGTTGCGGGAACTGCAACCGTTTCGGATCTCACGCTGAAGTCGTGAGGAGTCTTCTCGATAACGAGAGCTTCTGCCGTGGTTTCTACCTTTTCGGCGTCAAACCATACCGAGCAAGCCGAGCAAACGTAGTGAGCTTCCAGACCGGTTGCCGTGCAGGTCGAATCGACCTTTGCAACGAGTTCGCCGTAGGTATGACCGAGAGCATTACCGATTTCAAACGTTTCGGTTCCGGCTACCTTGCAGCGAGTGCAAGCACAATAGTACTTAGCCGCTTCCGTGCAGTTTGCGGGAGAAGCGAAATATTTAGAGTCAACCACCTGAGCGGTAAAGTCATGGCCGAGTTTCGTGATAACGAGAGCTTCCGCCGTGGTTTCAACCTTTTCAGCATCAAACCATACCGAGCAGACAGAGCAGATGTAGTGAGCGTCAAGACCGTCGTTCAGGCAATCTGCGTCAACCTTGGCAATAATCGTTCCGTAGGTATGACCAAACGCGCTACCGACTTCAAAAGTTTCAGTGCCCACAACCGCGCAACGCGAGCAGGAGCAATAGTACTTAGCCGCTTCCGTGCAGTTTGCAGAGGAAGCAAGATATTTGGAGTCAACTACCTGAGCGGTGAAATCGTGACCGAGTTTTTCAATTACGAGTTCAGCCTGAGTGGTAGCTTCTTTTCCTGCCGTAAACCATACGGAGCAAACGGAGCATATGTAGTGAGCTTCCAGACCGTCGTTCAGGCAATCTGCGTCAACCTTGGCAATGATCGTGCCGTAGCTGTGGCCGAACGCACTGCCGACTTCAAACGTTTCGGTGCCGGCAATCGTGCAACGCGTGCAGGAGCAATAGTACTTAGCCGCTTCCGTGCAGTTTGCAGAGGAAGCAAGATATTTGGAGTCAACGACCTGAGCGGTAAAGTCATGACCGAGTTTCGTAATAACGAGAGCTTCCGCCGTGGTTTCTACCTTTTCTGCGTCAAACCATACCGAGCAGACAGAGCAGATATAGTGAGCGTCAAGACCGTCGTTCAGGCAGTCTGCTTCAACCTTGGCAACGAGCGTGCCGTAACTGTGACCGAGAGCACTACCGACTTCAAAAGTCTCGGTACCTGCGAGCGTGCAACGAGTGCAGGAGCAATAGTACTTAGCCGCTTCTACGCAGTTAGCCGAGGAGACGAAATACATAGCGTCTACAACTTGTGCAGTAAAGTCGTGACCGAGTTTTGCAATAACGAGAGCTTCTGCCGTGGTTTCTACCTTTTCGGCGTCAAACCATACGGAGCAAGCGGAACAGATATAGTGAGCGTCAAGACCGTCGTTCAAACAATCTGCGTCAACCTTAGCAATGAGCGTGCCGTAACTGTGACCGAGAGCCGTACCGTATTTAAAGGTTTCTTCTCCCGCCAGTTTACAACGAGAACAAGAGCAATAGTAGACGGCTTCATTCACGCAGTCTGCCGCGCTTACCAGATAAGCGGCTTCGGCAACCTGAGCAGTAAAGTCGTGGCCGAGTTTAGCTACGACGACGTTGGTTACGACTGCATCGTTGATATCGAAGTACTGACTGCAAGTGGAGCAGGAACGATATTTAATATTACCGTCTTCCGTACAGGTGGGATCCTTTTCCAGAGTCCAATCACCGAAGACGTGAGGAGCAGAAGTGCCTATTTCGAAAGTTTGTTCGTACTCTGATCCGTAGCTGGAGGAATTACACTTGAAACAACTGCAATAATAAATTGCGGGAGAAGTACAAGTTGCGGCGGACTTGAGATAAATAACGTCGACGACTTGTCTCGTATAATCGTGACCGAGCTTCGTTAAAATCAGATTTTCTTTAGCGGTTTCAACCTTTTCGGCATCGAACCAGACGGAGCATACCGAACAGACGTAGTGAGCTTCCGCACCGTCGTTTTCGCAGTCTGCGTTTACTCTGGGGATAAGTTCACCATAGGTGTGACCGAGAGCCGTACCGTACTCAAACGTTTCATCGCTTGCGAGAGCACAACGTACGCAGGAAAGATGATAGACGGCGGGATCCACGCAGGTAGCGGCGGATACAAAGTATCCTTCTGCCGCAACTTGACCGGAAAAGTCGTGGCCGAGTTTTTCAATAATGATATCGGCGAGTTTAACTTCCGTCTTTTCTTCGTTAAAGTATACCGAACAACGTTCGCATTCGTAGTGAGCCATCAAACCGTCGTTCAAGCAATCGGCGTCAACCTTAGCAATAATCGTACCAAGATTGTGACCGAGAGCGTCGCCGACCTCAAACAAAAGTTGAGCAGTCAAAGTCGAGTCTTCTTTGGAAGACATTTCGCAACGAGTGCAGGAACGATAATATTGAGCGGGCGCCGTGCAGGTCGCTGCGGTTGCAAGATATCTGTCTTCTACAACCTTACCGTTAAAGTCGTGACCGAGTTTATCAATAACAACGTTGACTATTTCGGTTTCGAATTCATCGTAATTCTTATTGCAGGTCGCACAGTGACGATATCTTACGTTACCGTCGTTAACGCAGTCGGATTCTTTGCGTTCGGTCCAGGCTTCGAAACTGTGAGCAAGCTTTTCGCCGTAACTGAATCTTTCGGTGCCGACCTGGTCGCAACGAGTGCAAACCTTTTTATAAATAGCGGGAGAGGTACATGTTGCGACAGAAACCAGGTTGTCAGCGTCGGCTATTTCCGCATAATCGTGACCGAGAGCGGCAACAACCTTATCGGCTGCGTTCTTGATTTCTTTACCGTCCAACGTGCAGTCCTTGCTGCAAACGGAGCAGGTGAAGTATGCGATGCTACCGTCTTTTTCGCAGTCGGGAGCAACGGATGCATGATAACCGGCTTCCGTCATGACGTGAGCGCCGTAATCGCCCGCCGTAAAGGTATCTTCAGAGAAGTTTCCGCAAATGCAGCTCTTGAAGTATACAGCCTGTGACAAGCAGGTTGCAGGCGTCTTCAGATAAGCGGAGGTTGCTACTTCCTGATTGTAAACGTGACCGAGTTTTGCAATAACGACGTCAGCGTAAGCGACTTCGGTCGTGCAGGCAGGATCGGAGAACAAAGCAGCGCAGACCTTGCAGGAATAATACTCGATGTTACCGTCCGACGTACAGGTGGGAGCGACAGCAGCCACAGCCTCGGGGGTGTGGGGAGCTTTTTCTCCGTACCCGAAAGTTGCCGTGCCGGCTTCTCCGCATCTTACGCAACTGCAATAATATGTAGCGACAGCCGAGCAGGTAGCGTCGGTTGCTTTATATTGAGCAAGAGGAAGTTGTTCGGAATATTCGTGACCCAACTTGGGGATTGCACGGTTAGCCGTAGTGATAACGTTCGTGCAACCGGCGTCGGAGAACATTTTTCCGCAAACGTTACATGACCAATAAGCCGCAACACCGGCTTCGGTACAAGTGGGTTCCACTCTTTCGTGAGCGGTCGTAACGTGTCCTTCGGCAGGAACGACTACCGTTTCGGTAACGGAAAATTGTTGCGTTGCTTCAGCGTCTTTAAACGCTATACCGCAGGAACCGCAGGTGTAATACGCAATATTACCGGCGGTTTCGCAAGTCGCGTCCACAGCGGGAACGTAAACCGTATTGTGAGCGGCTTTTTCGCCGAATACAAACGTGTTTGCATTTTCACCGTTATCTATCGCACCGCAGGTGCAACTGTAGTAATAAACCGCCGCCGACTGGCAGGTAGCGGCTTCTTTCAAAGCTTCTCTGCTGACTTCCGTCTTATTGTAGACGTGATCTTTCTTGGCGATCACTTCCGAATAAGCGTAAGTCGGGATCGTCATGGCCTCGTCTTTAAACGCAAGACCGCATGTACACAGGTAATAAGCGTTATTACCCTCCTCCGTACAGGTGGCCTCTTTTGCTTCAACCAGGAACGCAACGTGCGTGTGTTCCGGTTGTTGCGGGGTGACGGGTTCGTTAGGTTTCTTTTCCTGACAACCGACGAACGCCAACGCGCAAATCAGAACAAGAAGCATAACCAAAACAATGGTAAGTCTTCTTCCTTTCATATTGTTTATCCTCCTTAATATGAAATTCTTTTAGATTTTTCTGTAGTACCGAGTCGTCAATCCGCCACTTACCCGTATAGATAATGACGGATTTTAACTTTTACAACATTATACTACCAACAAATCAATAAAGTCAACAAAAAAAGCAAAAAAAATAGAGGTTTTACCCTACTTTTTTTCAAAAACCTTTTTTTTGTTTGCTTTTCACTTAAAAAAAACACGGGCATAAACCACTATTCGACGATTTTTCGTAATTTTTCGCTTTTTGCCCTAAATTCTGTGCAAAAGCGACAAACGCATTTTTACGCTTTCTTTCGTTATTTTGCTGTCGAAAACGGCGTCGTAACCGTGCACCGTGCCTTTCGTCTGATTCAAGGTTACGTTGACCCCTTCTCCCTTGAGTTTGTCGGCAAGTTCTATCGCCCTGTCCCGCAGACAGTCGTACTCCGCGGTTTCGATATACACTTCGTCCACGTTTTCGTAACAATCCCAGTCGAAAGGCGAAATCGGACATTTCCCGTCGGAATAATACTTCCACATCTTTTTGTTGGAACGGGAGTTCCAGATGGGTGTGTCGACGTAGGTCTTTATCGAATAACTGTCTTCGTCGGAGTCGATAACCGGATAAATCATCATCAGCGCCTTCGGCGGCGGAAGTTTTTCTTCTTCCGCACGTTTTAAGGTCGACAAAACGTAAAAACCGCCGGCGGAATCTCCCCCTAACGCTATTCTGTCCCCGTACACGTTCAATTCGTCGGCGTTCTTCACCAGGTATTCGTAAACGGCGAAACAATCGTCGGCGCCGACGGGGTATTTGTAACGCGGCGCAAGACGGTAGTCGACGAAAGCCACTTTCACCCCGTTTCTCGCATACAACCGTGCGCAACGGTAATGATGCCAGATGGCGGAATACACGAAAGCCCCTCCGTGAAAATACAACAGACACGGCTGTTTTACACCCACGCTGTCCTTGCTTTCGTAAAAAATCACTTTAACCTTTCTGCCGTCTTTGGACCTGACCTTCATCACGGTTTCCTTTACTTCGGCATGTTTTTTCCCTTTGGGCACCAACCACCAGAAGGCGCGCGCAAGAAAAACGGTAAAAAAATTAAGAGGCGGCTTAAAACCTTTTAACGTCCTGAAATCGGAATTTACGTCGTACTTCGTCTTTTTCACTTTTTTCTCCAAAAATAAAACAACGGCGTCTTGCTGCTCGTTATTCTTACGGTTAAAATGTTACACTATAAAGCAAAATATGTCAAATCAAAAAAGAATAATGCCCTTTAATTTTTCAAAAGCATATTCAATAATTCCCTCTTTTCTCCGGATTCCTCCCCGTACCTGCGCGGCGGGTTGCCCGACAGCCTCACGTCCGCTTTGATCCGTCCGTTGTCAAGCAACACCACGCGATTGGACAACATATAGGCTTCCTCCAGGTCATGCGTAACCAGCAATACCGTACGGTTGTCGGTTTTCCATGCGTCCAGAAAGGCGTTTATCAACCGTATTTTCAACGCCGTGTCCAGGGAAGAAAAAGGTTCGTCCATCAACAACAGACGGGACGGGTATAAAAACGCACGCGCAATCGCTACCCGTTGCGCCTGTCCGCCGCTGAGTTGAGAAGGATAAGCGTCGGCTTTATCTGCTATTTCCAACAACCTTAAAGTTTCGGAAATCTTTTCACGCGACACGTCCCTGCACACGAAAGAAAGATTCTTCGCCACCGTAAGGTTTGGCAACAGTCTTGCGTCCTGAAAAATATAAGACACCTTTCCGTCGGTACCCGTCACCTCTCCTTTATAATCCGTAACGCCTGCAAGAATATTAAGTAAAGTGGTTTTTCCGCAACCGCTTTTACCCAGTATGCAGGTTATCTCCCTGTCCGCGATTTCAAAATCGAAACCGTCGAATACCCTGACGGTCTCGCCCTTTTCGTCTTCGTAAACTTTATTTATGTTTTTTAACGCTATCATCTTTGCCACCTCACTACCCGTCTGCCTACCAAACGAATAACCGTTTCGCAAATAACGCCGAGAATCATGGCAAACAAAGTCAACGCAAACAAGGACACGGGTTCTAACGTTACCTTTGCGGTCTGCATAAGTTTGCCGATACTCGAAGACGTGTAAGCCAGAGCCTCCGCGGCGATGACCAGTTTGACGTTCAACGAAAACCCGCTCGCGCAATTTTCAAACAGTTGCGGAGCCATATCGGGCAGATACAACTTGAAAATTCTGTCCTTTACTCCCACCCTGTATACCTTCGCCATTTCTACGAGTCTCGGGTCTACCGCGTCTATCGTCGCCAGAAAAGCGGAAAACAAAGTGGGACAAACCACGAGTATGGCTACGATGGCGGGAGCGAGCGCGCTCGGCAGGAATATTACCAGTATCAATATGATGGACATGGTCGGCACGCTCCTCATTATCGCCATAAAAGGCATAAGAATTTTCCGCACCGCTACCGACAGACATGCCGCCACGCTCAACGTAACCGCGATGATAAAACTGATAACAAACGAGTACACGGCCCGCCAGAAAGAATTGAAAAACGCTTTCCAGAATTCCGCCTGACCGCAGTAGACGAAAAATTGTCCGAATGCGTCTTTCGGCGCAGGCAAAACCAGGTTGACGTCCATGAGTTTTGCCGCAACCGCCCACACCGCAAGTATCGCAAAAACAACTACCGCGGGGTAAAATATATTCAATAATACTCTTTTAGCCTTTTTCAATTCTTTGCTTTCCTTATTGTATAGTCAATTCCTAACGCCTTTACGTTAATCCGTAACGTAAAAGAATCCGTCGTCAACCGTCTGACCGAGACGGGATAAATAGTCCTTTACCGATGCTTTTACTGCCGACGCTTTTTCTACCCTTAAATTGCAACCCGTTATCGTTTCGGCAGAAAAAGTCATATTGGCGAGATTACTCTCGTATTGTGCAAAAATTTCAGGCAGATTGTCAAGATTTTCGGAGATAAAATCCGCATTTTTTTCCATTTCGGTCAGAAGAGCAGCGATATAATCGGGGTGCGCCTCGCAAAATGCCGACGTCGCGACGAGACTTGCCTGGGGATAACCTGTAAAACCGGTCAGCGCAGTCCATTCCGCCTGAAGGTCTATGACCGTCTTCAATCCTTCCCCGACCATGCTCTTTGCTTTCGTAACCTGCGGTTCGCCCAGCAAACCTAAAACTTCGTTGCTTCCCGCCGTTTTCAATTTGGGAATAATAGTGCTTGCGTCGGCAACGGAATTCAACACTACCTTGCCTTCGACGGGTTCGGAACCGTCTGCGAATTCTATTCCGTTTGCACGCAGCAGGTATTGAGTAAGACTCAACGTCGTGCCTACCGTCACCATTACGACCTTTCCTTTAAGGTCTGCCAGAGTGGTTGCCGTCGTGTTTACACCCATGATGAAAAGATTACCGAACACGTTGGTGGACACAAGTTTGATTTGTGCGCCGTTTGAATAGAGTTTAGCCGCCGCAATGGTAGGCATAATAGCAAAATCCGCACCCTGATTGAATGCCGTCGCTATCTGATCCGCCGTTACGATATTAAACTCCGTCGTGGACGTAGAATAACTGAAACCGTTAAGCAGATTCGCCGCCGCCAGAGCAGGCGTTCCGTCGGGCATAAAAAACTTAACCGTATACTTTTCGTCCTCTCCGTTGCCCTTATCCCGACAAGCAGCCAAGCAAGCCAGACACGTCAACACCAATACCGCCGCTATAACGATACTGAAAATTCTTTTGGTTTTTGTAGTTTTCATAAATATGTTCTCCTTATAAGTTATTTTTTTAATACTTGTCAAAGCGTTACTTAAAATCTGGAAAATAACGTTTTTGCGCTTACTCCGTCGATAACGCCGATTTTACCCGTCAACGCGTTTATCTTTTCGGCAGGTGCGTCAAGCACGACGCTTATCACGCTCAAGTCTTTTTCCTTGTACGGCAAACCCATTCTTCCGACTATATACTCGCCGTATTCCGACAGCAGTGCGTTCACCTTTCCCGCCGCCTGTATTTCTTCCACAATAACGGCGAGAACGGCAAGTCTGTTTTGATTGTTTCCTTCGATTTTTTCCATAAAAAAACCTCCTTTGGTCACAAAGGAGGAGGGTGGCAAAATACAGGCGCAAACGCGTCTTTTTCTCTTATACTCTCGTCCTTTGCGGTCAGTGTAACCTTTCCGTTCAGTAACAATAACTTTTATCGTCTTTATTATACCTGAAATATGCAAAAAATCAAGCGTTTTTTACTATTTTTTTATTTTTCTTCGTTTTATGCGCGCGGAACGTTTTTACCGTATATGGATTTTCTCATGCTTTCCAACGCTTTAAGTTCGTAAGCCTTTTTATCTTTCCACTGTTTTTGCAAATCGGTGAAAAAACTCCGCGCCGACGAGTCTTTTATTACTTGCGTTAATATGCTCTTGATAATCTTTTTTTCTTCTCTCGGCAGCGTCATGTACCATGCGATAAAATTCTTACGTTTTTTCTCAAGGTCGGTCAGCGTACTGTCGCCGTCCGCCAGAAGCCAGCCGAAAAAACTTTCAAACAACGCGTCGCGTTCGCAACCGTCGGTATCGGCAATGAGTCTTTTTATATTCTTTTCCATTTCGTCCGACCCGCGCATAAAGCCGCTTTCGTTTTTTATCAGACGGTTACCGACGACTTCCCAGCTGAAACAGTCGTGTTGACCGAGATACCGCTGACTGCTTTTAACCACAAAAAGTTCTTCTTCGTGGAAAAAAAGTCGCCCCACGACGGAAAAAGGAGGCAGAATCGTCTTCATTCTCGGCAACCTCTCCGACACCTCCGGACGGGTAAAAGTTTCTTCCCTCAACCCCGGACCGTCAAAACAGTAACACCCCGTCACTTTCGACGCGGTTTGCGAATCGCAATTTGCGAATGAGTACAAGGAAAGGTTTCCGCCCTTGCTGTGACCGAAAACGTAGAGTTTTTTGGGCGTGTCGCAAAACTCGGTAAGGTATTCCACCGCCCTCTTTTGCGCGGGGACGGGTTTCGGCATGGCAAGATTTATATTTTCCTGCCAACCGATAATCGTATCGTCCGTGCCGCTGAAACAAACGAGCCGATAAGCCCTCGTTTCGTACACGGTGGCACCGAACTGAAGGATTTTTTCCGCGTCGTACTCGTAAACGCGGTCTTTGATAACCACTCCGCCGAAACGGTTACTCTCCGCCATCGCCTTAAAAATGACGTTCATGTCGTAAGGAACCATCACCCCCAGCAAGGTCGTTGCCCTGCCGGTAGCCGCATAGAGTTTAAACATTTCTTTCAGCGTAATATCCCGTTTAAAAATTCCGCCGAAATCAAGCACCGCCAGTTGCGAAAAGCATATCAGATCCACTTCGTTTAACGGGTCGGCGGAAAAACTCAGATCGCCGCGCCAACTTACGTACTCTTTTAAACCTGCCATATACTCACCTCCCAATAATTATTGCCGCAAACCTAAATAATATAGCATCTAAAAGAAAAAAAATACCGTCGTTTTAATCCGTAAAATAACGGAAAACGCTCCATGAGGAGCGCTTATATAACTTCTACCGTAATTTCAGTCGAAATCTCGGGATACAGTTTTACCGTCAGGGGATACTCTCCCACAACCTTTATAGGTTCTTTCAGTACGATATTCTTTTTATCCACCTCGTAGCCGAGAGCGCAAAGTTGTTCGGCAATTTCTTTGGAAGTAATGCTGCCGAAAATTTTTCCGTTCGCGCCGTGATTGGCAGTAACACGGACAATCGTGCCCTTGAGTTTTTTAGCGTCCTCCAACGCCTTTTGACGTTGTTGTTCTTTAAGCTTCGCCTCGTTTGCTTTTGCCACGTTCGCCTTATTTACGGCGTCGAGCGTAGCGGGGGCCGCAAGGCCTTGTTTAATCAGACAGTTTTTGGCGTAACCGTCGCTGACGTTTATTATATCGTTCTTTTTGCCTTGTCCTTTGACGTCGGCGAGTAAAATAACTTTCATACGGGTATCCTCCCTTTTTATTGATTTTACCGCAAAGTATATTTTTTGTCAAGTAACCGATAATAGAAGAAAGGAGAAAAAGCATGAAAGAAAACAAACCCGATTTAAACGCAAAAGTCCTTCCTTGCGGCAAGGTTGACTGCGTATTCGCCGACTGCGTGTCCGTAGCGGACGGAAACGACGGAGTGGCTTTTTCGGTCGCGCCGTGCGAAGGCTTTGAAGGCTGTCCCAAACGCCTCGGCATAATCAACTGAAATAACCGACGAAATCCGCGAAGAAACGACAAAAATTTTTTTGTCGTCGCTTTTTGCTTGACTTTAACCTGCCTTAGGTTTATCATATAAATATCTTTTCAAACGAGGTAATTTGTAATGTTGAACATGACCCATGGCACGGTTAAAATCTTTGCCGGTAACTCTTGTCCCAAACTCGCCAAGGCAATCGCCGATAAGTTGGAATTGCCCCTCGGTAAGTGTGAAGTCAGCCGTTTTTCCGACGGTGAAGTCAGCGTAACCATCGGTGAATCGGTGAGAGGTTGCGACGTTTTCGTAATCCAGTCCACCAGTTATCCCGTAAACGACAACCTGATGGAATTGTTAGTCATGATAGACGCTTTCAAACGTGCAAGTTGCGCAAGTTGCGCCGTCGTAATGCCCTATTTCGGCTATGCGCGTCAGGACCGCAAAGCAAGAGCCAGAGACCCCATCACGGCTAAACTCGTTGCCAATATGTTGCAGGCGGCAGGCGCAGACAGAGTTCTCACTATGGATTTGCACAGCACTCAGTTGCAAGGTTTCTTCGATATCCCCGTGGACAACCTTCTCGGTATGCCCGTTCTCGCTAAATACTTTATCGCAAACGGCTTTAAGAACGACGATCTCGTCGTTGTCAGCCCCGACGTAGGCAGCGTTGCACGCAGCCGCGCTCTGGCGTCAAAATTCGACGCTCCTCTCGCCATTATCGACAAACGCCGTCCCAAGGCTAACGTTATGGAAGTTATGAACGTCATCGGCGACGTCAAAGATAAAGTCTGCCTGATGCTCGACGACATGATCGATACCGCCGGCACTATTACCCAAGGCGCGAAAGCCCTTGCCGACAACGGCGCAAAAGCGGTTTACGCATGTTGCACTCACGGCGTTCTCAGCGGCCCCGCCATCAAACGCCTTGACGAAAGCGTACTTAAAGAAGTCGTTATACTCGACACCATTCAACAACCCGAAGGCAAACTTTGCCCGAAAATCAAAGAAGTCACAGTTGCGGATATCTTCGCCGACGCAATCGAACGTATTTACTCATACAACAGTATTTCCAAGTTGTTCGAATAAACCAAAAACTCACGGCGTCCGCCTAAAAAAAATAAATATCCCCCCGTGAAACGGGGGGTATTTCAGTTTCGGGCAAAGCCCTAAACATTACTGGCAACGCATTAAATGCGTTTTAGATTGGCCTGCC
>SFEB01000067.1 GCA_004558105.1 Clostridiales bacterium | reverse complement strand
GGCCTACGCGTTGCGAACGCGTCGCTCTACCAACTGAGCCATATCCCCGGGCAATACGTATATTCGTCGTAAAAAAGCACCACAAAACCTGTGATGCTTTTTACTGGTGGAGATGAGGGGGGTCGAACCCCTTACCTCTTGAATGCCATTCAAGCGCTCTACCAGTTGAGCTACACCCCCAAAGGAATTTTGCTATACCATTATAAGAAAAAAACTCGGTTTTGTCAAACATTTTATAGCAAAAAACGTTAAGTTTTTTTACTATAAAAAAATGAGTCCGACGGTAAGGTCGGACTCAATAAAAATATTGCAATTTTTTTCTGTTATTTTAATTATTTACGCTTGCACTCTGTCTAAAAGTCCCAGAACAACGCCAAAGTAGGGGCATGTTTTGGCAGCCTGCATATAAATACAAAGCGTATCGGCGCTGAAGGTGGGATCCTTAATGCCCGAACCTTTCAGATAGTCGCCGGTTCCGTCGTAAATCAAAGTGTTAATTCCGCTTTGCAAAACGACTGCTCCGAGAGCTTTCACGCTGTTGAGATAGTCGTTGTGCATCCTGTAATCAGCCAGTACGTTGCCTTTATCGTCTGCTTTACGGAAGTAACCATGGGTGTCGATATTGGGATTGGATTCTAATATCGTATCTGTACCCGGAATAATAGCGGCGATGACGTTGATGCGATTTTTACCGTCTGAGCTCTTTAAGATTGTTTTGGGAGTACTGAGCAGCAGCCCGTCTAAGCTCTGGATAGTGCTGATAAGTGCGCCTGCTCCGTATTGAGCGTACCAGTCCTCGTCTCCGGTACAGTATGATTCCAAGACGGATTTGTCGTCTACGGTGATGTTGGGGCCTTTTTCGTCTTCCGTTGCAGAAGTACGGTTGCCGTCTACCAGAATAAACAACGGTCCGCCGGCTTCCTTCATTTCGCAATTAACGATGGTGTAATGAGCTCTCCATGCGTATAACATGTTAGAATAAGAGTCGAAAAGTCTTGAATTTGAGATTGTTATATCGCCCTTGGCATACGCTCCGTTTAAAAAGTTATCCGCTACCATGTTGGTAAAAAAGCGGGAGGCAATAATATTGTTTAACGTAAGTTCGTCAACCGAGCAGTTAATTGACATTATGCCAGAGGGCACAGTGCTGTCCGTTTTGGTCATATTACCTTCCATAGAAAGGTTTTTCATAGAAATGCTGCTCTTGTTGTCGTCTTCTAAATCCTTGGCTTGATCTCTGGTGCTTTGGAATTTGAATATCGACCAGTGACCGAGCGGTGCCTTGCTGTTTTCGCCACAGCCGTCCCAGATAATGGTGAAAAAGTGTCTTTCGCCCGTCGTTAATTTGTCTTCCGACAAATCGCTTATACTGCCTTCCACGTTGACGCTGAAGAAGTTGCCGGATAAACTTACGTAAGAAGAGACGTACAATGCTTTTTGAACATGGGGATCGCCGGAGCCTTCAAAAAGGTATATCTTTTCGTTGTCGAGATACTCGTCGGTGTTAGTTCTGGTGCTACCGCCAAGACCGTCTTTAAGTGAACCGACCAGATATTTGCTGAAATCGTGGCGTGAGTCCGTTCCTTTAAATACCGTAGGCATATTCGCTTTTGCGGTTTCGATACCGTTTTCACCTTCCTGCCAGAAGAAAGAAGAGGGCAATAAATCGGGGTCGATGGTGATATTTCCGTGGAGAATAATCCAACTTACGTTACCGATGTATTCTTTGAGGGGTTTATCGTCGGCCGGGAGAGTGAGAGGAGTGCCTTCAGGCATTAAAATTTCGTCCCATACGCCGTCTTTAAAAGAGTCGGTCATGACTGCAAGCCCGTTTTGTTCGTATACGTTATAACCGTCGTCGACAACGACAAACTCGACCGAGATGGTTTTATTGGTGAGGTTGCTGCTTATGTTATAAGCGTTTTCATCAATGGTCATTTCAAGTTTAAAGGTTTTACCCGCCGCCGCTTCGGTAAACTGATAAGCGTTGTTTTGGTTGTCTATGGTCACGTACTGTGCAAGCTCACTGCCTTCGAGAAGTTTAAACGTCGCGTCGTTTAAAACGAACACCGAGGGAATTATTTTTACAGTGCCCTCAATTGCCTCCGACGTTTCGGAACCTTCGGAAAATCCTTCAATATACGGGTTACAGATAAACTTATTTACGTTACCCACTTCGTATTTGGCGGAAACTTTAAATGAAGATTCGTTATCGTTGCCGATACCTTTTTGGCTTTGCTGATAGTCTTTCCAAAATTCTGGGGTATCAAATTTTGTGACGGTGTATTCTACGACGTAAACGGTATGATTTACCGATTTGCCTTTGTAGGTGAGGGTATAAGTGGACTCGCCTATTTGGGAGGTATCAGCCGGCGTCGTTACCGTTGCGCCGAGTTCTCTTACGGTTTTGGTTTCCGTTGTGCCGTCGTCGTAAGTCACTTTCAGAGTGACGGCGTCGTAGCTGATTGTGTCGCCGACCGAGTACTTTGTCTTTGCCGTGACAATTTCGATAGAAACGACTTCTTTAGTCGGTTTTTCGGGGCCTTTGCAGGCAACGAAAATGCAAGTAAGTGCCAAAAGCATAATCAAAATAATGGCAAATTTTCTTTTCATCTTTTTTCTCCTTTTATTCATCGTAAGGTTTGTGTTTTATGGTTTAACGCGTCCTGAACTTTCAATGTCGTCCCGTATAACGTGAATTTTTATTTTTTATGATTGTTATAGTAGTACCATGCGACTTCTTCGGAAAATACTATCGATAAGTCGACTTTTGCGGCGTTTGGCTTGTCCTTTGCCGTAAAACGAATGGTTATATTAGCTGGTTGTTTGATAAAAATCTGATTTCCGTTGATGACTGCAACGTCTTCCACCGGGTCGGTAACGGATACGTAAGTGACGGAAACGTCTATATCTTTGTTACTGGCGTCGGCAGGTGAGAGATAGTAGTCCACCATAAGAATCAAGGCTTCCTGATCGTCGGGTATCCATTCGTTAATAAAAGAAGTGCTGTATTTATTGTTCCCTTGATCGATTAATTTTATTTGCGTACCGGTGCTTGAAGTAACGCCGCTAAGGGTGATTTTTTCGATATATACTCTTTCGTTAAAGGGCACGCTTTGCATGCCGAATATTCCTACGACTACGACCGAGCCCAAAAACACTAAAGCAAGGATAAGAATAGTAGATTTTTTCATAATCAGTTCTCCTTAAAATAGAGTTTGACTCTGGTACAAAAGAGGTAAATTCTTGCCGCCAAAAAAGCCGCGCAAAGGATTGTGCACCTGATTAAAGAACCCGTCATTCCGCTGTGGTTTGCAAAGAAGTAAAACACAAACGTGGCGATTACGGAAATTACGAATCCCAGAATAGTCGCTTTGGTCTCGTTGGGATTATTAAAGTCCATTCCCAGCGTGGCGTATTGGTCTGCTTGCGAATGCATGACGTCGAGTTCTGCGCTCCACAATAAGTGACCGAGAGTCAAAGCAGAACCAATAACCGCCAGCAGTACGCAATTTCCTGCCGATATATCGCCGACGGCGTTATATACGGTAACCGCGCCTATTACGGCAAACACGCAAATTACGGCGCGGAAAGAAATTCTTGCAAACAGGTAGTTCAAAGGATTTTGCGGACGAGTTTTTAAAACGTTTCTCGCTTGCGCTTCTTTGCTGTATATTGTAGCATAATTCGCATTAAAAGCCAACGAAATCATGAGCAAAACCAAAAAATTGAAGGTTTTCGTCATTATCTGACCGGTATAACTGGTATTCATTGCCGCGTAAAGCTTGTTTAACAACAACAAAGCAATACCCGGTAAAACGAGTTGAATTGCATAAGCGACGATTCGCTTAGTATCTCTGAATTCCATTTTAAACGACTCGCTGTACGGTGAAAGAAAGTGGGAGTGCACTTTGTTCTTTTTTGGCGGAACAACCATTTTTTCAAATTCAAAGAGTTTTGACGCCATTTTAAAAAACAAAGGTTTGGCGACGAAGTAAGCGATAAAAAATAACGCCGCCAGAATTGCAAGAGTGATGATAAACGTCAGCAAGGTATCCCAGCCGAAAAGGGCGAAGGAGTTTATCCTCAGCGTGCCGCCCACGGTAAGAATTACCAGTTTGTAAAGCGGATAAAAAGCCGCGCAAAAGGCAGTAAGAAATTTCTGAATACCGGTAAAGATGCTACCCCATTGTCCGAGAATATTGATATTTGCAGGGATAACGCTTATCAGTTTAATGAGAAACCATGTCACCAGAGCGCAACCGAGCACTACGATCGTGGCTTGCAACCATTTAAAATGCGAAACGAAGGTTGCGATAAACAGCGAGGGGATACTCAATACCGCACCCAGCAGAACGGGGACGAAAGATATTATGAAAAAGCATACGATTAACCATGGATAATACAAAAAGACCGCACCTTGAACGATACCATATGCCAAAAACATCGGCAATGTAAAAAACAGATTTCTTTTAAGCTCGAATACAAGATAGAGGATGAGCTTTGAAATAAAAATTTCTCCGCTCGTGACCGGTAAAGTCAACAGAACTCTGTTGTCGGGTGTCATGTACAAAGTGCTTGTCAAGCCTACCGTGCAAGACACGATTGCCAGAATTTCGACCACACAGAATAACACTCCGATGACCGTGTCCGGAATATTGCCCGTCCAAGAAAAGATGTGTAGTATGGAGCAGATATAAAACAGAAGATAGAACAAAATCGTCACTACTGCAAATTTCAGTAGCGAAAGACCGATTTTTAATATTGCCGAACGTCTGCTTTTTAAAAAAGACAAGTCG
>SFEB01000012.1 GCA_004558105.1 Clostridiales bacterium | reverse complement strand
AGATACCTTTTATTTTAATTTGTATTATTTACAAAGTAGGTATTATGATCCTGTTGTTGGTAGATTTATTTCTGCAGATAGTGTAGAATATTTAGAACCTGATAGTGTTAGTGGATTAAACTTATATGTCTACTGCAATAATAATCCTGTAATGAATACTGATCCTAGTGGCCATTTTGTGATTAGTTTTTCTGCGATTGCGATTAGTATGTTAATCGGTTTTGCAATAGGTGCTACAGTATCTGGAACAGTAGCAATAATTGAAGAAGTATATAATGATGGTAATTGGAATTAGGATGCGTCAACATGGGATTGGAGAAGTATTGCTAAATCTGCGCTAGGTGGTGGAGTTGCGGGAGCAATATCGGCTATTCCAATAGGTGGTGTTATTGGTTCATTACTTTTTGGTGGAACGGCTTCTGTTCTTGGTGGATTAATTAGTGGTTCTGTTCATGATCTAAAATCAGGGTTGCTTGCTTTTGGTATTGGAGCAGGCGCAAACATGATAGGATATGGAGCAAGTAAAATTTTTTCAAAAGTAAAGGCAAATAAAATATTTAACCAAGGAAGAAAAGCCAAATCGTTAGCTATTCAAAAAATGCAAGGGAAATCTTTTAATATGGGAGCAAAGGCATTAAAAGGTAATATGAGGAATGCATTTAAAGATACGACAAAAGAAGAGATAGAAAAGCTTATTGTAAATACTAATGTTTTGTGTAGATATTCAATACTATCCTCTATTGTAGCAAATCCTTTATCTGGTTGGTATTAAAATGAAGAAAATTAAAATAAGAACACAATGCTTATATAATACTTTTGTTAGTATTTTTCTTCTTATGTTAGATGCTATAATAATATTAATAGGAGTATTAAATTTCAGTTCGGAAGAATTTTTGGTAATAAGAATTTTTGCTTATATAGTGGTCGCGTTTTGTTTTTTATGGCCCATATGGATTATATTGAAGAATACGGAGTTTGCTTGGATTACATCTGATGAAATCATTTTTCGTTCGTTAATACGACGAAAGGTGATTGTGAATTGGGAAGAAATTGTTGAAATTGAAGTAGTAAGACTACTTCTTACGGAAGGGAGAGGAGGTATAACCAGTAAATATATGGTGTTGAAAACTAATGTGGGACAAAAAATATTAAAGCCTAAATTAAATACTGAAGGAGGTCCATTTTTAATTATTCTAAAGAAAAAAAATTATGAGCTTATACGAAAAATTGCTTATAATAAAAAAATCAGATTTGTTGATTAAGGGCATATAAGGAGTTTTATATATTCAAAATAAATAATTCAAGATTGGGCAAATATCCTTTAATAAAATGTATTTACGAGACAACTAAAAAAGTAAAAAAAGCGACCCTTGTATAATAAAGGAGGTCGCTTTAGGTGTAATAGGAGCGAAGAAAGCTGCGGACGAAGGAAAAAAGGGTTGGGATTTTGCTAAAAATATCATTCTTGGTGCGGCAATGGGATTAGCTGTGGGAGGTGCAGCTCTCGCTATAACAGGTGTTGCGGCTGGAGCTGTTGCCGGAACCTCATATGTAATCTTAGGAGTAAAGGCTTCACAACTGTTTGCTATTGGCGCATTAGCTTTTGATTTTACAGCATTTTTTGTGGCTCCATTATTTGGTATTGAAATGCAAGGAATAGAGTATGAAACGCCTCAATCGCCATATCAACCGCCCACACGAAATCCTTTACCCCCTCACCCCTATAATCAAAGGAGACATGGAAGATGATAGAGTTTAAAGGTCGATTATCAAATAAATGTAAAAAATATTTAATTAAATCATCCTGGCAATTAGGTTTTTTTGTTGTAATTGCAGTATGTATTCCGTTCATCATATTATCAATTGTGTTATCGATTATGGATGATTGGGTATATTTGGTGATGCTGTTGCCGATTGGTTTATTTATTTTCTTTGCTTCTTTAAAACCAGAAACCAGGGCTTATAGAGAGTTATATGGTAAAAATGGTAAAATATATGACGGAGAATTGACTTGGCACATTACTATAGAAAGAGATATAATGTTTGCAGAAGGAATACAGAGGTCGGAAACAAAAAATTTAAGTAATGTTAAAAAAGTTGTTGATATGGGAGAATGGTATAAGATATACTTTTATTTTCCTTATAAATCAAATTTATTTATCTGTCAAAAAGATTTACTTGTAAAGGGTACGATAGAAGAATTTGAAGAGTTATTTTCAGACAAAATTATAAGAAAAAAATTCAATAATAATATTAATAATGAACCGCTATAGGGATTATAATGAACTATAAAATATTATTCATACTATAAAATGGTGGGAGATTTATAACACAGCCCGTTACGAGTGAAAACCGTAACGGGCTGTGTGAAGAGTATAGGTAGTGGTGTGTTTTTCGGTTGTACTTCATTAACAAGTATAACGATAGGAAGCGGTGTCAGAAGTATAATAGGGTATGCGTTCTCCGGTTGCCCGGCATTGGTGACGGTATATTACAAAGGGACTGCGGCAGATTGGGAAAAAATCAGTATTAATAATAATTCTGATCTTACAAATGCAACGCGGTACTATTACAGTGAAAGCAAGCCGACGGGAAGCGGAAATTATTGGCACTACGTGGACGGAAAACCCACCGTTTGGGTATCTGACGAAGAAAACTGATTTGTTTACAATTAAATAGACAAAATAAACATCCCTCCGCTTTTATGGTGGGATGTTTATTATTAAACGGTATTTTACCTGAAAAATATCGGGTATGATAAAACTATGCGGTCAATAATTGCGAGGTGCGTTATTGCGGCTTTTATCGGCAATTCTGCCGTTCTTTGATTTTTTTCAGCCAGCATTTACGGCACATCGCGACGTAGCGGTCGTTTCCGCCGATTAAAACCTGACTTCCTTCGGTGACGACGCGTCCGTTCTCGTCCAGACGGGCGTTTACCACCGCTTTGTTGCCGCATTCGCATATGTATTTTATTTCCGTTATGCTGTCGGCAATTTCAAACAGGCGTTTACTGCCGGGGAAAAGATGAGTCTGAAAGTCGGCACGCAGCCCGAAACACAGCACGGGTATGTCCATTTCCATGACAACGTCGGCAAGTTGGTCAACCTGGTCTTCGGTTAAAAACTGACATTCGTCCACAATAACGACGTCCACCTTCATGTCTTTTATCAGTTTAAACAGGTTGACGGATTTATTTACCGTCAATGCTTCTGCCGACAGACCTATGCGGCTTTTGCATATGTTTTTGCCGTCACGGGTGTCGACGGAAGGCTTGATTAAGACGGTTTTCATTCCGCGTTCTTCGTAGTTGAATTTGGTGATGAGGGCTTGCGCCGTTTTACTGCTGCCCATAGTGCCGTATTTAAAATAGAGTTTCGCCATTTTCGATATCCTCTTTCGTAATGATTTTTATAACCGTCGGGCTTTCTTTCGGCTGTTCTTCGCCGAAAGTAATTGCGCCGAGCAGTGTTTTTGCGGATTGTTCAAACAATTTTTCGTCGTTGGCGCAGAGCGTGGCTAACGGTTGATTTTTCGTTACTCTGTCGCCGGTTTTTGAGTGAAGAACGATACCTGCCGTGTGGTCTATCGAGTCCTCTTTTTTTGCGCGGCCCGCGCCGAGCAGCATGCTCGCAAGTCCGAGTTTATCGGTTTGCATATGAGTAATATATCCGTCGATGGGTGAAAGTACTTTGTATTCGTACTTCGAAACGGGCGGTTTTTTTGCGTCGATTATCCAGGACGGGTCGCCGCCCTGCGCTTTTATCATGTTGACGAAAGCGCGCAACGCACTACCGTCCGCAATCGCATTTTCCGCTTTTTTTCGGCAGACGGGGTAGGCGTCGTCCGTTGCCAGGGTAAGCATGTGGGCGGCCAAAGTAAGACAGACGTCTTTTAAGTCTTGCGGTCCCTTGCCTTTAAGTATTTCCGCCGCTTCGGAAACTTCCAGAGAGTTGCCGATCGCATTGCCGAGGGGTTTGTCCATGTCGGTGAGCACCGCGGTGACACGCCTGCCTGCGTGTTCGCCTATCGCCACCATGGTTTTGGCAAGACGGGTGGCAAAATCAAGGTCTTTGTTAAAACTTCCGCTGCCGACTTTCACGTCGAGGACGATGCAGTCCGCTCCGCTTGCTATTTTTTTGCTCATAATACTCGACACGATAAGCGGCAGACTTTCTATCGTCGCCGTCACGTCGCGTAACGCATACAATTTTTTATCCGCGGGGTCGAGGTTACCCGACTGACCGATAATGCTGGCGCCGGTCTCGTTGACCACTTTAAAAAACTCCTGACGGTTGAGGTCGGTTTTAAATCCGTCGATTGACTCCAGTTTGTCTATCGTACCGCCCGTGTGCCCCAGCCCTCTGCCGCTCATTTTTGCGACTTTTGCTCCGCATGCCGCGACTATCGGAACGATAACCAGCGAAGTCTTGTCTCCCACGCCGCCGGTGCTGTGTTTGTCCACTTTTTTCCCTTTTATCGGGGACAAGTCAACCATGTCGCCGCTGTGAGCCATTGCAAGAGTAAGGTCGGCTGTTTCGGTAAAGTTCATTCCGTTGATGAAAATAGCCATAAGCAACGCAGAAATCTGGTAATCCGGAATGGAGCCGTCTGCCACGCCCTTTACGAAAAATTCGATTTCTTCTTTTGAAAGAGCCTTGCCATCGCGTTTGGCTTTTATTACGTCGTAAATTCTCATAATTTGCCTCCCGAAATAAGTATATCATATTTTTTCCGGTTTTGTTATGAAAATTCAGATTTTAGTAAATACATTTTAATTGCGGCGGTTTTTCTTTCGTGTTTTTCCGAAAAGTTTACAATAATATGATTTTTTTTACCGTTGACAGGCCAAAAGAAATAGGTTATAATTTTCAAGAGGTGAAAAAATGACCATTCAGGAGATTTTAAAAAAGGTTGACCACACGCTTTTAAAGCAGACTTCCACGTGGGAGCAAATCAAAGTCGTTTGCGACGACGCCATTCGGTTTAATACGGCGAGCGTATGTATTCCGCCGAGTTTTGTAGCCAAGGCAAAACGGGAATACGGCGAAAAACTCAATATCTGCACGGTTATCGGCTTCCCCAACGGCTACAACACAACTGCCGTAAAGGTTTTTGAAGCGCGACAAGCAATAAAAGACGGAGCGAACGAAATCGATATGGTAATCAATATGGGTTGGGTGCAGGAAGGAGATTACGATTCGGTGTTGGAAGAAATCAGACAAATCCGCGCCGCTACGGAAGGGAAAATACTGAAAGTTATCGTGGAAACCTGTTTCCTGATGCAGGAGCAAAAGATAAAGTTATGCGAAATCGTCACTCTGTCGGGCGCGGACTTTATCAAAACAAGTACGGGGTTCGGCGGCGGCGGAGCAACCAGAGAAGATATCGAGCTGTTCAGTCGTCATATCGGCAAAAACGTAAAGATGAAAGCGGCAGGCGGAATAAAGAGTATTCAGGACGCAGAGGACTTTATAAATCTCGGATGCGAGAGACTGGGTACGAGCAGTATCGTCAAGGCGGTCAAAGAACTTTAAAGCGAAAAGTACGACCAAAAGCGTTTTAAAATAAAAAAAAGGAGAAAAAATATATGTCGACACCACACAACAGCGCAAAAAAAGGTGATTTTGCAAAAACCGTGCTTATGCCGGGCGATCCGCTCCGCGCGAAATTCATTGCGGAGAACTTTCTGACGGACGCCGTTCTCGTCAACAACGTTCGCGGCGTTCAGGGGTACACGGGGTATTACAAAGGCAAGCGCGTATCGGTAATGGCGAGCGGAATGGGTATGCCGAGCATATCAATTTACGCGTACGAACTTTTTACGGAGTACGACGTAGACGTCATCATCAGAGTAGGTAGCGCAGGCGGTCTTGCCGAGCAAATCAAAACGAAAGACGTAGTTGTTGCGCAAGCCGCTTGTACCGACAGCAATATAGTGTCGCAATACCGGCAGAGAATCGGGCGCCAACGTTCAGGTGGGCAACGTGGTGAGTAGCGACGTGTTTTATTGCGACAGAAAAGAACATCTTGCGTGGCGCGACATGGGCGTGCTTGCGGTGGAGATGGAATGTGCCGCCCTTTACGCGCTGGCGGCAAAACTTAAAAAACGGGCGCTTTGCATCTGTACGATAAGCGATTGTCCGCTTACGGGCGAAAGTTTACCTGCAGAAGAGAGACAAACGGGATTTTCTCAGATGATAGAATTGGCGTTGGAGGTTGCGGAATAACCGACCGTAACGGACGAAAAGATGTAAAAACCGATTTAAAAAACGGCAAAAAAAGGGGCAAAAACGATGAAAAAACGGGTATTTTTGATTGTTCTCGACAGCCTTGGTATAGGCGAGATGCCTGACGCGTCCCGTTTCGGAGACGAGGGGAGCAATACTTTAAAATCAATATCTAAGAGCAGATTTTTTAAAGCCGACAATTTATCAAAAGCAGGCTTGTTCAATATAGACGGCGTGGATTGCGGCGTTAAAACGTCTCGCCCTTTGTGCGACTTTTGTCGCTTGAAAGAACGTTCGGTGGGGAAAGATACCGTTACGGGGCACTGGGAGATGACGGGGGTGATTTCAACGCAGCCTATGCCCGTTTTCCCGGATGGCTTCGATAAGGACGTACTAGACGAGATTTCGGCAGCGACGGGTAGGGGAATACTGTGTAACAAACCTTATTCCGGCACGCAGGTAATAATCGACTACGGCAGGCAACACATGGCAACGGGCGACCTCATCGTATATACCTCCGCAGACAGCGTATTGCAAATAGCGGCGCACGAAAAAGTCGTTCCGATAGAAGAGTTGTACGAAATCTGCAAAAAGGTTCGCAAAATAATGAGCGGAAAAAACGCAGTCGGCCGCGTCATCGCCCGTCCGTTCGTGGGCGAGTACCCCGATTTTGTGCGGACGTCCAACCGCCACGACTACGCGTTGGAGCCGCCGCAGGATACGTTACTTGACGACCTTAAAAACAACGGTTACGACACTATAGGCGTAGGAAAAATCGGCGATATCTTTAACATGAAGGGTATAAGCGAAAGCATCAGGACGACGGGTAATACCGACGGGCTTAAAAAGACGGCGGATCTTGCCGACAGAGATTTTAACGGATTGTGTTTCGTCAATCTCGTGGACTTCGACGCCCTTTACGGTCACCGAAACGACGTAGACGGGTACGCAAAAGCCGTCGCCGAGTTTGACGATTGGCTGGGAAAGTTTATTCCGCGGTTGACCGACGAGGATACGTTGCTGGTTACGGCGGACCACGGTTGTGATCCCGCCACCCCGTCTACCGACCATTCGAGGGAGTACGTTCCTCTCCTTATATACAACAAACGTACGACCACGGGTGCCGATCTGGGGACGAAGGACGGATTTTTCTTTATTGCCGACACGGTGCGTAAAATTTTCGGCCTTGATTGACGGGCAAAGAGAGGAGAATTAAAAATGCAGGAATTTGAAAAGAAAGACTTGATTCAACAGGCACTGCTGGCTTGCAAAAACAGTTATTCGCCGTATTCGCACTTTGCGGTAGGAGCGGCTTTACTTACGAGCGACGACAAGGTTTACCTGGGCTGTAATATAGAGAACGCTACTTTTACGCCTACTATCTGTGCGGAACGGGTGGCGATATTCAAAGCGTTAAGCCTCAAAGACGCCGAGTTTAAAGCCATAGCAATCGTCGGGGGAAAAGACGGAGATTGTACAGGGTTCTGTCCGCCTTGCGGAGTGTGCAGGCAGGTTATGAGAGAATTTTGTTCCGACGATTTTCTGGTTATTCTCGGCAACAAGAACCTGGAATACAAAGAATACAAACTTTCGGAGATTCTGCCGCTGTCCTTCGACAAGCAGTTTTTGTAAGCTAAAAAGAAAAATAGCCGTAATAACGGCAAAACGCGTAAGATACGCAGAAAATAAAAATGCGACGGAATATCCATTCCGTCACGTTTTTTGGGTGTATTAAGCACGTTTTTTCGGCACATGGGGGCAAAATAAAAACCCGTTTTGCCAAAAAACAAGGCAAAACAGGTATATTTCCGTTGACTTTATCTTCTTTTGGTGATATAATTTTTAAAAATAGTTAAATAGTTGACGACGGAATGGATATTCGGTCTTGAAAACGTCGGAAAACCGACGGAAAAACGCTTTCAGGGTCGGCTTTGGTTTTACCGCTATCGTTACGCCGTAGGGCGTGTGGCTGAAGGTATTAATGAGCGGAAAGCTCTTAAAATATGGAGGTATATCTATGAAAATGAAAAAACTCTTGACTATCATCGTAGCAGTCGTTATGATCGTTTCCTGCGTTGCCTGTCTGACGGCCTGCAAGAAAAAGACCTATGAAATCGCAGTCGTTACCGACGTAGGTCAATTGATGGACGGCGGTTTCAACCAAGGTACTTACGAAGGTGCCAAAGCTTATGCGGAAGCCAACAACAAGACCTATCAGTATTATCAACCCGCTAACGGCTCCGACGCAACCGACAACGACCGTATCGAGGCTATGAACAAGGCTATCGCAAACGGCGCGAAAATCATCGTTGCTCCCGGTTTCCTTCAAGCCGACGCAATGAAAGCGGTCGCTACCAAAAACCCCGACGTTAAATTTATCTTTATCGACGGTTGGAACCTCGGTCTCAGCAACGTGACGGCAGTCTCTTACAAAGAAGAAGAATCCGGCTATATGGCAGGCTATGCGGCAGTTATGGACGGTTACACCAAACTCGGCGCCACCCTCGGCGGCGGCGGCACCAACCCTGCCTGCAACCGTTTCGGTTACGGCTACGTACAAGGCGCTATCGCGGCTGCGGCTGAAAAAAGCGTTACCGGCGTAGAAGTAAAAGTCAGCTTCCAGTACGGCAGCAACTTCTCCGCTTCGACCGAACTTCAGACTCAGATTTCCGGTTGGTATGCAAACGGTACCGAAGTAGTATTTGCTTGCGGCGGTTCTATGTTCCAATCCGTTAAATCGGCAGCCGAAGAAACCACCAACGGCAAAATCATCGGCGTCGACGTTGACCAAGCCTCTTTGAGCGAAAGAGTTATTACTTCCGCCGTCAAAGGTCTGAGCGAATCCGTTCAACTTATTCTCGGTCAATTCTACGCAGGCGATTGGGACACTAAACTTGCAGACAAGACCAGCAACCTCGGCGCAGCCGAAAACGCAACCGGTCTTCCCACTGCCGAGTCCAGTTGGAGAATGAGCAACTTTACGGTTGCAAGTTACAACACTCTGTTCAACGCCATTAAGAACGGCACGATCGCTATTCCCACGACTCCCTGCACGGGCGATTGCGGTAACGCTGCTGTATGGACGGCATTGAGCAACGATGCAGTAACGGTTATTTACGAATAATCCGAAACTTGACTATTTTAAAAGAGGGCAAAGCGATTTGCCCTCTTTTTAGCAAAAACAGGAGAACGCAGCAATGACTGTTGTGAATGAAAACAAAAACGTTCCTCATGAGAATAATGGCAGCGAGTACATTATCGAAATGAGAAATATTACGAAAGAGTTCCCCGGGATAAAGGCTAACGACAATATAACGCTTCAATTGAAGCGTGGTGAAATCCACGCTCTTTTAGGCGAAAACGGCGCGGGTAAATCCACGCTTATGTCCGTACTTTTCGGACTTTATCAGCCGGAAGAGGGCGAAATATTAAAAAACGGAGAGGTTGTAAAAATCAACGACCCCAACGACGCGACGGCGCTGGGCATAGGTATGGTGCATCAGCATTTTAAACTTGTCGAATGTTTTACCGTACTTGACAATATTATTCTCGGCGCGGAGGACACAAGGTTCGGCTTTATAAAAAAAGCGGACGCGAGAGAAAAGGTCAGTCAACTCAGCGAAAAGTACGGTTTGCACGTTGACGTCGACGAAAAAATAGAAGATATTACCGTGGGCATGCAACAGCGTACGGAGATTTTAAAAATGTTGTATCGCGACAACGAGATACTTATTTTTGACGAACCTACGGCTGTTCTCACTCCGCAAGAAATAGACGAGTTGATGCAAATCATGCGTAACCTTGCGGCAGAGGGTAAATCTATCCTCTTTATTACCCACAAGTTAAACGAGATAATGGCGGTTGCGGACAGATGTACCGTACTGCGTAAGGGAAAGTACGTCGGCACCGTGGATATAAAAGATACGACGAAGGAGAACCTTTCTCAGATGATGGTGGGCAGACCGGTAGAGTTTGTAGTGGAAAAGGCACCGGCGCAACCGAAAGAAGAAGTTTTGAAGGTTGAAGGTTTGTCGGTAAAGAGTAAAGTTCACAAGAAACTTGCCGTAAACAACGTATCGTTTTCCGTCCGTTCCGGCGAAATTGTATGTATTGCGGGTATCGACGGGAACGGTCAGTCGGAACTCGTTTACGGACTGACCGGGCTGGAACCCGTCGCCGCGGGGAAAGTTACTCTTAACGGAGAGGACGTGACCAAATCTTCCATTCGTTTCCGCAATACTCACGGAATCAGTCATATTCCCGAGGACAGACACAAACACGGACTCGTTCTGGATTACACGTTGGAACAGAATATGGTTTTGCAACGCTATTTCGAACCGGAATTTCAGAAACACGGGTTCATCAAATTCAACAACGTAAGAGAATATTCAGACAAGTTGATAGAACAATACGACGTTCGCAGCGGTCAGGGGTCGGTTACCGTCGTCCGCAGTATGTCGGGCGGAAATCAGCAGAAAGCGGTAGTAGCAAGAGAAATGGACAGAGAACATTCTCTGCTCATCGCCGTTCAGCCTACGCGTGGTCTGGACGTCGGCGCTATCGAATATATTCACAATCAACTGGTTGCCAAGCGCGACGAAGGAAGCGCGGTTTTGCTGGTCTCTTTCGAACTCGACGAAGTTATGAATCTTGCCGACCGTATTCTCGTGATGTACGAGGGTGAAATAGTCGGTCAACTCGACCCGAAAACGACTACCGTTCAGGAACTCGGACTGTATATGGCGGGAGCCAAGCGCGAAAAGGCAAAGGAGGAAGTGCAATGAGAAAGTTTTTTTCCGGCATAGGAAATTGGATAAAATCTCTCTTTTGCATACATGACGACAAAGAACCGAGGCTGTTGACTTTATCTAAAAAAGAAAGCACCCGTAGTTTCGTTTCGTCGCTCGTTTGTATTCTTGCCGGCGTTATCGTAGGTTTTATCGTAATGATGATATTGGCGTTGGCGTCGTCCGAAGACCAGATATATTTCAGCGACGCTTTCGGCGGTCTGTTTACTATGCTTGCGGGTCCGTTTACGGCGGCAAACGCGGCGTTCAGTTTCGGCAACATGATTTTTTACGCCGTGCCTATCATCATGACGGGCTTGTCGGTGGCGATAGCTTTTAAAACGGGTTTGTTTAACATCGGCGCGGCAGGTCAGTACTTTATGGGCGCAATGGGTTCTTTGCTCGTCGCTCTTAATATTAACTGCACGGGTAACGACGTCGCCGGGTTTTTCGTATGGTTGCTCGCTCTCGTAGTGGGAATGATATTCGGTATGCTCTGGGGTTGTATCCCGGGATTGTTCAAAGCGTTGTTCGGCGTTAACGAGGTTATCGTCTGTATCATGACCAACTGGATAGCGGCAAATATAGTTTCCTGGGTGTTCAGCAGCGAGGGGTTAAAACATTTAGTCAACACGGGTAGCGGTAAATCGGGTTATCTGATAAAAACCGCCGTTACCAATACGGGCACGCCGTCGCTCGGGCTGGGAAAACTTTTCGGCAATTCTTACATCGATATAGGTATATTTATTGCCGTTGCTCTGGCGATAGTAATTTATATTATTCTGAACAAAACCACGTTCGGTTACGAATTGAAGGCGTGCGGAAGCAATAAACATGCCGCAAAATACGCGGGTATGAACGAAAAACGCAATATTATCCTGTCTATGGCTATCGCGGGCGGTCTTGCGGCTATCGGCGGCGCGCTGTACTATCTCAATCCGGGTATCGAACTTGCTTACAAAGCGGCGTACAGCAAACTGCCCGACAACGGATTTAACGGTATTCCGGTTGCGTTGCTGGCAAGTAACAATCCTATCGGGGTTATCTTTGCCGGGTTGCTTTTGCGTTACCTGAGTCAGGGCGGCGGAAACCTTTCGGCGTTCGGTTTTAACCAATACGTAGCCGATATTGTGGTTGCTCTTATCATTTACTTTGCCGGCTTTGCAAAGTTGATACGCGACGTTTTAGTTAACAGGCAAAAGAAGCAAACCGAGAAGGTTTTGGCAAAAATCGCAAATACCGTCAAAAACGAAACCGATTCTTCGCCCGTCGACACGGACAAGCAGTACGTAATCGACCAGGACGTACTGACCGACGAAGAAACGCAGATTGACGAAGAATCACAGGAGGTAGAAAAGTAATGTACGTATTGGTATTGCAAAAAACGCTTATTTATGCTATTCCTCTTTTGATCGTTGCTCTCGGCGGCATGTTTGCCGAACGCAGCGGCGTTATCAACCTTGCGTTGGAAGGCGAAATGATTTTCGGCGCGTTCGTAGGCGCGGTGTTCGTGTATGCGATGCAATCGGCGGGTAATCTTACTTCCCATCCTCAACTTATGTTTATTCTGGCGATACTCATCGGCGGACTCAGCGGCGCGGCGTTTTCTTTGTTGTTGTCCTTCTCGGCAATCAATCTTAAAGCAGACCAGACGATAGGCGGTACGGCGTTGAATATGCTTGCGCCCGCTATCGTATGTACGGTCGGTCTTGCCTTCTTTAACGGCGAAAAAATAACCATGCCGCTTTCTACTAATTACGCTATTATCAACGAAGACGCTCCCGACTTTTTGAAAATCTTTATAGATAAGGCTTATATATCCACGTATCTCATGATAATCGTATTCGTTTTGCTTTCCATATGGATTTTTAAGACCAAGACGGGTACGCGTATGCGTGCGTGCGGAGAGCATCCTCAGGCGGCAGCCAGCGTGGGTATTAACGTTTACAAAATGCGTTATCTCGGCACTACCATCAGCGGATTTCTGGCAGGTATGGGCGGTTACGTCTATATCGCCACTACGGCGGGCGGCACGGCGGAAAGCGGCGTCGCAGGTATGGGCTTTCTGGCGTTGGCGATTATGATTTTCGGCAACTGGAAGCCGTTGGGTATAGCGTTGGGCGCGTTGCTGTTCGGCTTTTTGAAGTGTCTCGGAGCGGTCAGTTCGTCTATCGATATTTTAAAGAGTATCGGTTTGCCGATGTATTTTTACAACATTATTCCTTACTTTGTCGTGTTGGTGGTTCTTGCCCTTACCGCCAAAAAGTCGGGGGTTCCCAAAGCGGAGGGTATACCGTACGACAAGAGTACCAGATAGTATTTTTACCGACGGTAAAATAAATAAAGACTAAAAAACGCGCGTTTTCAGAGGAAAACGCGCGTTTTTTACGCTTATTAAAATTAATCGTTCTTTTTGCCGTAATGCTTTTCGACGCATTGAGTGAGAAGGTATTCTATCTGTCCGTTGACGGAGCGGAAGTCTTCGTCTGCCCAGCGAGCGAGTTTTGCATAGAGGGAGGCGGAGAGCCTGAGCGGCACTTGTTTTTTTCCGACCTCTTTTTCTGTTTTTTCCGCGTTAGTCATATCAATAAATAGTACCGCTGTTGACTACCGGCTGAGCGTCTTTGTTTCCGCAAAGGACTACGAGGAGGTTGGCAACCATCTGCGCCTTTCTTTCTTCGTCGAGTTCTACGACGGAGTGTTGCTGAAGTCTTTCGAGTGCCATTTCCACCATGCCGACCGCACCGTCTACTATCATCTTTCTTGCGTCGATGATGGCGGACGCCTGTTGACGTTGAAGCATAACCGCGGCGATTTCCTGAGCATAAGCGAGATAGGTGATACGGGCTTCGATTATTTCGATACCCGCGTTGGAAACTTTGGACTGTATTTCGTCTTTGATGCGGTTGACGACCACTTCGCTGGAACCGCGCAGACTGCCTTCGTCGGCTATCCCATCCCCGGTCGTATCTACGTTGGGAGCTACGTCGTAGGGGTAAATGCGTACGATGTTGCGAAGTGCGCTGTCGCATTGAAGAGAGAGGTATTCTTTGTAGTTGTCCACGTTGAATACCGCTTTTGCCGTGTCCACTACGCGCCACATGACGGCTATGCCGATTTCTACGGGGTTTCCAAGGCAGTCGTTGACCTTCTGACGGTTGTTGTTAAGCGTCATGATTTTAAGCGAAATCTTTCTGTTTACGGCGTTGACCGTCGTTGCGTTATTGCCGATAACGATGGATGAAAGGTCTTTGTCCGAGCCTACGTCGCCGCTTTGGTTGAGTTTGGTTTTTGCCGCGGGGTTGACCGCAACGCAGAAGGGGTTTACGAAATAAAAACCTTCTTTTTTAATCGTTCCGACGTATTTGCCGAAAAGCGTAAGAACCAGAGCCTCTTGCGGGCGCAGAACTTTAAATCCGAAAGCAAGAATCCAACCCAGGCAAAACCATATCATTCCTATCGTGAAAAGGATTGCGCTGAAAGTCTCTCCGTTTTCCATTCCGTTTGCGCTTGCCGCAATAAAAACTATTGCCACTACGTAGGAAAGTATGAGCAAAAGCAACATACCCATTCCGTTTTGCTTTTTGCCTAAAATTTTTTCTTCAATTTGCTTTTCTTCCATTTGTTTTTCTTCCTCCTTGATGGTGATATCAAAATAATATCATTTTAATAACACGGTGTCAAGTGTTTTTATCGGTTCGGGAAAAATTTATCGGTTTAGAAAAAATTTATCGGTTCGTGAAAAAGGGAGAGGGGTTGTTTTACTTCGTCTTGACAGAAAACCGTTTTTTTGTTAAAATAATCCGAAGGAAACGTATTTTTTAATAAATCGTTTATTACGGTCGGTAATCGATAACGGGCAAAGGAGGGATATATGGACTTTTTTGACGGCGGGCAGAGCGAGTACGTGCCGCAGTTTAAACAAAACGATAAAGTTATTTTCAGCGGCACGGTCTCACGGGATAATTTTAAAAAGCAAAAGAAGAGAGGTCGTGTAGGCGGACTGATAATCTTCGTTATCACCGTACTTGCGACGGTCGTTTGTTGCGTTCTCGGTTTCAGCGGATTTTCAGCGCAAAAGGGAGTTATTTTTTGCGCCGTTGCGGTTATCGTTGTTCTTTACTTTATATCGGTCGTTGCGATGTTAAAACCGACGGGGAAAAAAGAATACAAGCGTATCGGTTCGCCGTCCGTAGTATTTGACTTTTCAAACGGGACGATAGCCATAGTCAGAGGCAGCGGGTCGTTGGTATTGCCTGCCGACGCAATAAGCGACGTAGAAGAGGACGAAGAGGTAATACTGGTTTATTACGACACCCGTGCGGCGAGAAGCGAGCAAAAGGCGGCTTTGAGCGAGGCGGGACACAGTTTCAGATTGTCGGAAATGAAGCGCGGCGTTATCGCATGTCAAAAAAATCTTCTGACGGTGGGAGAAATTGGCAGAGCGTTAAGTTTTGCGACGGCAAAGGCAGAGGAGTTTAAGGCAAAAACAAAAAAGTGCGATAAGCGTTAAACGCACCGCGAACGTCGGACGTTTTGGGGTATTTAATTTCTTCGGAAAATGATTTTTGGCGGAGAAAAATAAAAAATAACAAAAAAAATCGCAAACTGTTAAAAAATATTTGTACTTTTTCTTTATGTTTGATATAATACTGAATTGGAATAAACTAAAACTAATGAATTTGGTTTAGAGGAGAATATTTATGGGAAAAAGAACACCACTTTATGAAAATCACCTTGCCCACGGCGGCAAAATCGTCGAGTTCGGCGGTTTTGAGTTGCCCGTAGAGTATGAAGCCACACGTTTGACGGCAGAACACATGGCCGTCCGCACCAAATGCGGTTTGTTTGACGTTTCGCACATGGGCGAATTTGAAATCAAGGGACCGGCGGCAACCGAAACGATTCAGTTGTTGATGGCAAACGACATTTCCGACATGTACGACGGGCAAGTAAGATACACGATGATGCTCAACGAAAACGGCGGTATCGTAGACGACCTGTTGGTTTACCGTTTCAACGAAAATTACTACTATCTCGTAGTAAACGCCGGTAACTGCGAAAAGGACGCCAAATGGGTGGAAAGCCGTATGCTTCCCAACGCCACCTTCCGTAACCTTTCCGAAACCATCGGTCAGGTCGCTCTGCAAGGTCCTCTTGCGGAAAAAATCTTGTTGAAACTCGTTCCGCAGGACGCTATTCCGACCAAATATTATTCTTTCGTTCAGAACACGGCTCTTATGGGCATCAACTGCATTATCAGCCGTACGGGTTACACCGGCGAAGACGGTTTTGAAATTTACAGCCCCGCCGAAAAAATCGGTGAAATTTTTGAAAAGTTGCTGGAAGTCGGTGCGGAAGACGGTCTCGTACCCTGCGGCCTCGGCGCTCGCGATACTTTGCGTTTCGAAGCCTGCATGCCTTTGTACGGTCATGAACTCAACGAAGATTTTCTTGCGACCGAAGTCGGTCTCAATATCTTTATCAAGATGGATAAACCCAACTTTATCGGCAAACAGGCGTTGTTGGAAAAAACTCCCGTTTACAAGCGTAAGGGCGTAGAAATCGTCGACAAAGGTATTGCGAGAGAGGGTTGCGACGTATACGACACCGAGGGCAACCTTATCGGTAAGGTCACTACCGGTACGATGAGTCCTTTGTTTAAGAAAGCCATCGCTATGGTCCGTATCCTCAAGTCATATATGGGCGAAGAAGTCGTAATTGACGTACGCGGCAGAAAACTCAAGGCAAAAATAGTAAAAATGCCCTTCTACAAGAGAGGCTAAAAATAAAAAATAAAAAATTTTTTCTCAGGAGAAATGATTATGGAAATTAAATTCAGCAAATCCCACGAATGGGTAAAAGCAGAAGGCAACAAAGCAAAAATCGGTCTCAGCGATTATGCTCAGAACGAATTGGGCGATCTCGTTTACGTCAACCTTCCCGAAGTAGGTTCTAAGGTCGAAATCGGAACGGCTTTCACCGACGTAGAATCCGTAAAAGCAGTCAGCGAAGTTTTTTCGCCGGTAACGGGTACCGTTGTTGCCGTTAACGAGGAACTGACCGACGCTCCCGAAATGATTAACAACGCTCCGTACGACGCATGGATCATCGAAGTAGAAGTAGAAGCTTACGGCGATCTCATGAACGAAAAAGAATACGAAGAATTCTGCAAACAATAACGGAAAAAGGCAGTAAACCTGCCTTTTTTTCCGTGACCGACGAAAGTAAAGTCGTTTTTACCGTAAAGCGGTTAAACGACTCGTTTCGTTGCGGTCGCAATTAAAAGGAGAAATATGAGCATTTATACACCTCATACCGACAAAGACCTTGCGGAAATGCTGGCTGCGGTGGGCGTCAAAAAACTCGACGACCTTTACGCCGACGCGCCGAAAGGCTTGAAAGTCGATAAAATCAATATTCCCGAAGGCAAAAGCCAGATGCTGGTAGAAAAAGATTTTGCCGCTATGGCGGGAAAGAATAAAATTTACGATACTATTTTACGCGGTTGCGGCGCTTACGACCATTACATTCCCGCCGCGGTTACCGCGTTGGTAAACCGCAGTGAGTTCGTTACGGCTTACACGCCGTATCAACCCGAAATTTCTCAGGGCGTTTTGCAATGCATTTTCGAATATCAGACGATGATGTGCGAACTTTCCGGTATGGAAGTTTCCAACGCCAGCGTTTACGACGTAGGCACCGCTGTCGGCGAAGCCATCAAAATGTGCACGGAACGTAAAAACAAGGCCGTTATCGTCGGCGCGGTAAATCCGCAGACGGCGGCTGTCGCTAAAACTTATTGCAATGCCGGTAACGAAAAATTGGTTCAGGTCGCTCCCGATAAAAACGGATTGGTCGATATCAAAGCGTTGGAAGCGGCTATTGACGACGACACGGCTTGCGTTATCGCTCAATGCCCCAACTATTTCGGTCTTATCGAAGACATGACCAAGATAGCGGAAACGGCTCACGCCAAGGGCGCAAAATTCGTTTACATCTTCAATCCCGTTGCGGCAACGGTGTTGAAAACGCCCAAAGAGTGCGGAGCGGATATCGCCGTTGCAGAAGGTCAACCTCTCGGTATGCCTTTGTCGTACGGCGGAGCGTATCTCGGTATATTGACCTGCGACGCCAAGATGAGCAGACGTATGCCGGGCAGAGTAGTAGGTCAGACGGTCGACAAGAACGGCAAAACCGCTTACGTTCTTACGTTACAGGCAAGAGAACAACATATAAGAAGAGAAAAGGCTTTGTCCAGTATTTGTTCCAACCAGGCTCTTTGCGCAACCACGGCGGTCGTATATCTCGCCATGATGGGCAAGACGGGTATGAAACAAGTTGCGGAAGCTTGCGTATCCAAAGCGCATTATCTCGCAAAACAGTTGACGGCTATCGACGGCGTTAAATTGAAGTACAAAGGCGAATTCTTCCATGAATTTACTCTGGAAACGGAAAAATACACCAAGGCTGTCGAAAGAAAACTCGACAAAATGGGCATTCTCGGCGGTTATAAGGTCAACGCAACCGACAGTATCTGGTGCGTAACCGAAAAAGCGTCCAGAGAAGTTCTCGACCAAGTAGTCGCAGTTTTTAAGGAGGGTAAATAATATGTTGATTTTTGAAAAATCCCAACAAGGTCGCACGGCTATCACCCTCGACAAGCTGGACGTTCCTGCTTACACGCTTAAAGCGGAAAAACGCGAGCAAGAAGCTCGTTTGCCCGAGGTTTCGGAAATAGACGTCGTTCGTCATTATACCGCGTTGTCCAAAAAGGCTCACGGCGTAGACGACGGTTTTTATCCTCTGGGCAGTTGCACGATGAAGTACAACCCCCGTATCAACGAAAAAATCAGCGGTTTCGACGGGTTTACGAAAATCCACCCCTTGCAGGACAAGTCGACGGTTAAGGGTTGCACCGAATTGATGGATACTCTTACCGACAGACTTTGCGAAATTACAGGTATGGACGCCATGACTCTTCAACCTGCGGCAGGCGCGCACGGTGAGTTTACGGGTATTATGCTTATCAAGGCTTATCACGCAAGCCGCAAGGACACCAAGAGAACCAAGATTATCGTTCCCGACAGCGCACACGGTACCAACCCCGCAAGCGCGCATATGTGCGGTTTCGATATCGTAAGCGTTCCCAGCAACGCTGAGGGCGGAGTAGATATCGACGAACTTAAAAAGGTGGTAGGAGAGGATACGGCAGGCTTGATGCTTACCAACCCCAATACCCTCGGTTTGTTTGATAAGAACATTCTTAAGATTACCGAAATCATTCACAAGGCGGGCGGCTTGTGCTATTACGACGGCGCAAACCTCAACGCCGTCATGGGCGTAGTCAGACCGGGTGACATGGGCTTTGACTGCATGCACCTTAACATTCACAAAACTTTCTCCACTCCTCACGGCGGCGGCGGTCCCGGTGCGGGTCCCGTCGGTTGCAAAGCCTTCCTCGCGAGTTTCCTGCCCGTACCCGTGTACGGCACTTTGCCCAAGGGGTACAATGCTAAAAAGTCTATCGGTAAAGTAAAGACTTTTTACGGTAACTTCTCCGTATTGGTAAGAGGCGCCGCATATATCGACACTCTGGGTGCGGAAGGCATCAAAGACGCCGCTCAAAAGGCCGTTCTTAACGCCAACTATCTGTTGAGTCAGCTCAAAGGCGATTACGACGTTGCGTACGACCGCATCTGCATGCACGAATTCGTTCTTACGCTCCAAGGTCTTAAAGACGAGACGGGCGTTTCGGCAATGGATATTGCCAAGGGTATGTTGGATTGGGGTATGCATCCGCCGACAATGTACTTCCCGCTTATCGTTCACGAAGCGTTGATGCTGGAACCCACCGAGACGGAAACGAAAGAGACCCTCGATCAGGCGGTAGAAGTATTGAAGACGCTTAAAAAACAGGCGGTTGAAAATCCCGAAATTCTGCACGACAGTCCTCGCAAGACGATTATCGGCAGAGTGGACGAAGTTCGCGCCGCGCGTCAACCGATATTGAAATATCAATTCTGATTAAAAGAATAAAAAAGTTTTTGCCGGAACGGGCAAAAACTTTTTTTTGCCGCAAAAAACGCTTTTCGGGCGATTTTCTTGACTACGCCGCAGAAAAATGGTAAAATACAAGCCTGAATAAAAGAACCGACAATGAAATACTATCAGGAACAGGAAAAAGAAAAGAAAAAATTACCGTTTGAGAAAAAGTTGACGTTAATAATAGGCGTTATTATCGCTACAATAGTGGTTTTGGGTTGCGTCTGGTATTTTGCCGCGTACAGAAAGGGTATCGGTCGCTGGGTAAAAACTACCGAGCCGACGTGTACCGAATACGGGTATATGACGAAAGTCGGGCTTTTCGGCAAAGAAGAGTCCGAAAGGATAAGTCCGTTAGGACACGATATGGTCAACAATATCTGCAGGCGTTGCAATTGTACGGCAAACACGAAAAACCTTGAGTTTACCGTTTCTTCAAGCGGAACGAAAACTTCCGTAAGTAAAATCAACTATGCTTTGGGCGCGGTTGCCGACGTCAGCGTCCCGACGGAGTATAACGGTGTGCGGGTTACCGAGATAAACCGACGTGTTTTCGCCGATAGTCTGGGTATGTCGACCATAACCCTTCCCGATTCGATTACCGGTATAGGCGCCGACGCGTTCGACGGTTGCACTAATTTAAAAGTGGTTTATTACGCAGGGACCATAGAGCAATGGGTTAAAATTTCGTTCGGCACGGAGCGTTCCAATCCGTTGTACTATGCGGATAACCTGTACGTAGACGGTAAATTGGTGGAGACGGTTGAAATTTCGGAATCGACGCAAATAAAAGATTATGCGTTTATCAATTATAAGGCTTTGACAAAGTTTGTGGCAGGAGAAAACGTCGAAACGATAGGCGCGCGCGCTTTTTACGGGTGCGAAAGGCTGTCGGAAGTAGTGGGTTTGAGCAATATCAGGTTGGTTAAATCCGAGGCCTTCGAAGAGTGTGGCGACAGGCTGACCGTTTATTATCACGGCAGTCGGTCGCAATGGGAAAGCGTAGCGGTAATGGCTGGCAACGAGCGGTTGACGAGCGATACGGGTGTGTACTTTTACAGCGAAACGCAACCGGACGAAAGCGGTAATTATTGGTATTACGACGAGAGCGGGAATCCTGAAAAGTGGTGAAAATTATTTAATTTTTCAAAAATCCTTCTTTTTATCCAAAAAGAGGGATTTTTTTTAACTGAAAATACGGTATTATTCAGGTATGTATAGGAAAAGAACGGTTTTATTGTCTTCTGTCTCAACTCCGTCCAAAAAGCCCGTCGGTATCGCCGTAGTGATAAGCGACGGGGTGAAAACGTCCGTGCGCGCAAGCATAAACGATTTATGGCGCGAAGGGTGTTTTTTTGCCGTAAAAACCGACGACGTTACGGTCGTAAAACGACTTCAGAACTCCAACGGTTTTTGCTTTTTTATTCCGCCCACTTTGTTGGAACGGGTACGATGTTGCTTGCTGGACGAAAATCTCAGACCTTTGTCGTACGGAGACGGCAAGGGCGGGTCGCTGACGAGAGATTTTCTGGAAGAAATCAGACAATCGCTTTTTTCGACCGATGCGCCGTCCGTGTCGCAGACGTCTTCGCGTCCTCAATCCACGCCGTTGACTCGGCAGCCTCCGCCTGCTCGACCGGAGGAAAAAGAAACGCGGTTGCCGCCCAAAGGGCTTGAAGGTTATTTCAGCGACGGCGAAAAAAAGACGGACGACGATTTTACCACCGCCACCGCCACCCGTGCGGGCAAACCTTTGTCGGGATTAAGTAGTGACGGGGGTTACGACGACTTCGTCGCCGCGACGAAAAACTTTTACGAACGCACGCCCGTTATCCCCGAACCGCTACCGCAAGCCAAGGTCAATCTTGCAGAATACGCGAGGGCGTTGAAGGAGTTTTATTCTTCGCCGCGCAAGGGCAGTTACATAGAAAGCGTGGGCAAAGAGTTGGAAAAAGTTTTTGAAAGTTACTTGCCCTATCTTCCGTTGATGAAAAAAATAGAAAACAGCTTTTTCGTAAAGATTACCGACGGAAAAGGGCGGTTTTTTGCGCTCGGCTTGTTGAAGGAGGGGAACGATAAAGATTACATTTGTTACGCATTGCCCCGCACTACGTCGGCAGAAGACGGCTCGCTGGTGGTCGCGGCGGAGGAAGACGGAAAAACGGTCAATTTCGGTCTTATTCTTCAGTCGTGCGCCGACGGACGGGTAAAAAAAGCGTCGTAAGGTTTTCGGTACTCTAAAAAAACCGCCGTTCTAACGGCGGGTTTTTCAATCTTTGTCGAAAAATCGATAAAAATCGTTGACGGTGCCTGTTTTGTTTGGTAAAATCTACGAAAAGAGGCACTTTATTATGAAGACATATCCGTTAAAATTAAAATTGGCGTTATTTTTGACCGTTATTCTCGCGATAACTCTTTGTTGTCTTTTTGTCTTTTTGCAGACGGCGGATTTGAGTGAGTTTAAACTGGACAGTGACGAAGGGTTGATAAAAACCACGATCGTCGTAACTTCCGACAGAGAAATAAAGGATTACAGGGCAGATATAACGAAAGTTTTTGACGATACGTACGTTTTAGAGTACGAAAACGAATCGGACGCCAATTACGCCTACAATACGTTGAGTAAAAAAAGTTACGTCAACGACGTATATTACGATTTTTTCGTGAGTATCGACGACGTGACGGAAGAGACGGAAGAAGATGAAGCGGTGATTTCCGCCGACGGCGATAACGACTACGATTATTGGGGATACGAAGCAACGGGAGCGTACGATTATCTCGATTACGTCAATTCTCTCGATACGCAAAAAACGGTCGTCGTTGCCGTTATGGATACGGGAATCAATCACACTCACGAATTGTTCGAAGGCAGGATAATAAGCGGCGGATACGATTACATAGATAACGACGGTTATCCCGACGACGCCAACGGGCATGGCACGCACGTTGCGGGAATAATTTGTCAGATGACGCCTGACAACGTAAAAATACTTCCGTTGAAGGTTATGGACGGAGACGGGCGCGGTACCAGTACCGAAATAATAAAGGCTTTTAATAAAGTCGCCACGTTGAAAAAAAGCATGAATATCGTTGCCGTTAATCTGAGCCTGAGCAGCGAGGTTCTCAATAAGAACGCCACGTACGAAACTTACGTCAACAATCTCTACGCAAACGGCGTACTGAGCGTTGCCGCTTCCGGTAATGATACGTACAGAGCCGATTATGCCGCTCCCGCTAATTCCAGAAGAGCCATTACGGTCGGCAATATTCAGCAGGTAAACGAAAAGTGCTTTGCATACAGTTCTTCAAACCACGGACAATACGTAGATATTGCGGCGCCGGGCACTAACATATACAGTGCTTCGCATACCGACGACGTTGCTCTCGTAAAAAAGACCGGAACGTCTATGGCTGCGCCTTTCGTAGCCGGAGCGGTGGCGTTACTGATGTGTGATCCGTCCAACGGAATCATGGACGTCGAGGCAATACTGAAAAACAACGCCGTCGACCTGGGCAAATCGGGCACAGACGAAATATACGGCAGCGGAATGCTTAATCTGACCTATGCGTACGCAAACAGAACGGGTTTCGGCGTGACTTTCAGCGATACCGCGCGCGAGCATGTCGGAGCGTTTCAGGTGAGTTTGTCCTGCAAGTACGGCGAAAACGAGTTTGATATTTATTATACCACCGATAAAACCACGCCGAGCGAAAACAACGGAGTAAAATATTCTTCGCCGATAACGATAAAAGCTTCCTGCACTCTTACCGCAATAGCCATATCCAAAGACGGCAAACACGTATCGCAGTTAAAGTCTGCGGATTACGTAGTCGACGGCTGTGACGTCGCAGGCGCGTTTATAACGAACGGCGGAACGTTGACGGAATACCGCGGCGTATTAAAGGACGTGGTATTGCCCGACAGTGTGACCAAAATAGGAGATTACGCTTTTGCGGACAGCCAGATAAACTCGGTAACGGGTGAAAAAGTTACGACTTTGGGAAGTTATTCTTTCATAAATTCTTCCGTTGCCGACGTTGACTTTGCAAAGGTCAAGACGATAGGCAAAGGCTGTTTCATACGGTGTTTAAATCTTGAAAATACCGACGGAATTACGACGGCGACCACCATCGGTTCTTCGACGTTTGCAAGCAGCGGCTTATTGACGGCGAATTTGCCCAAGATAAGGTCTTTGCCGTCAAAGGCGTTTTGGGCTTGCGAAAGTCTTACCGGGGTAAAACTGGACGCTTTGACGCAGATAAAAAACAAACAAGCGTTTACTCTTACCGAAGTGACGGGGATAGTGGCGTTAAGCCTTACGACTTTGGGAGAAGGCGTTTTTGACGACAAAGACGAAATCTGTTACCTCGTCGTCAGCAGCAAACTTACCACTATCAACGCCAACGCGGTTTCAAAATCCTTCACGCTCTACAGCACGGAGGAAAACGATACGGCAAAGAGTTATGCCGCCAACAATTCTTCCGTTTATTTTATGGAAATCAAACCCGAAATGACCGTGTTATCCAAACCTGCCGAAGAGATAAGAGCGGCGGTGGGAGACGTGGTGAAACTTTCGGTAGACGTGAGTATCAACAGCGTCGGCGGCAGCAGTATTACGTCGTTGGTAAAACACGTCGGCAAAGAGTGGAAGTATTCTTCAGACGGCGGCAAAACCTTTGCCGTGTTTACGTCGGACGTTTTACAAGTGCCGACCGTTAAGGCAGGCAACGTAATATGCGTTTGCACTCTGACGGATCTTGACGGAACGAAACAATCGATTGAGACGGTCGTTCACGTCGGTATGGCAGAAGTAAGTTATTCCTGTTCTGCCAACGGCGAGGTTACGCCCGTATATAGCGGCGACGGTACGGTAGAAGAGGGTAAAATTACCGCTTATTGCGGCGAATCGGTCGGCTTCAATCTTAATCCTGCCGAAGGGTACCGGGTAAAAAGCGTTACCGTTGACGGGCAACGGGTGGAGACGAGCGATAGTTTTTCTTTGAGTAATCTTGACGGAAATCACGAAGTTTACGTAGAATTTTACGTCGCCGACAAATACGTCGTAAAGGTTGAAGAAACGGAGAACGGAAGCGTTTCGGTCAAAAATCAAAAAACGGAATATTCCGTCGGCGAAACGGTAACCGTGGAGGTCGTTGCAGACGAAGGTTTCGGTTTGAAAAAACTGACCGTTAACGGAGAAGAAACGGCCAACACCGTCTTTACGGTGTCGGGCGACATGATAATAGCGGCGGAGTTTGAAAGGATCGGTTATCTGATAACGGTCGTTCAGGCTGAAAACGGATTTATTTCTCCCGAAAGCGTACGGGTTGCCCGGGGAGAAAACGGAACTTTTACCTTTGTCCCCGATAAGTATTATCACGTGGCGAAGATAATCGTCGACGGAACGGAATTGGACGGTGTGTCGGAATATACTTTTACGAACGTTTCTTCGGCGCATACCGTAACCGCCGTTTTCGAACGTAATACTTTTACTTTAACGCTCGGGACGGTAAATAACGGTACGATTTCGTTGTCCGCCGACGGTACTGACGTCGTTCTGACCGACGGGAAGGCAAGTCTTGACTGCGGAGTCAATCTGACTATTGATTTTGTCGCCGACAAGCATTATCACCTCGTCGCTTTCAGCGTGAACGGCGAGAGAAGAATTTACACGTTCGGCGAGAGTTACGTTCTTTACGGAGCGGACGGCGATATTACGCTGGCGGCAGAATTCGAGCGCAACGTATTTACGCTGACGCTGACCGAAGCGACGTCGGGAAGTTTTTCCGTTTATCTTAACGGTGAGGTGCAAACCGAAGACGTCATCGTGTATTTCGGCGGCGATAATCTGGAGTTTAGGTTTGTCCCCGACAGATACTACGGAGTATCGGCGTATTTCGTCAACGGGAACAGATTTGAATATTACGAAAATACGTTGGTTATGTCGGACGCAGAGGGTAGCTTTACTTTTGGCGTGGAGTTTACGCACTCCACCTTCGTTCTGACGGTTTTGCCGACGGAAAACGGCGATATAGTCGTAAAAGCCAACGGTGCGGACGTCGAATTTGACGAAAACGGAAGCGCGGTTTTATTGAGCGGTGCGGAATTGGTTTTTGAGTTCAGACCGGAGAGATATTACCGTCTCGTTTCCGCCGTAGTAAACGGCGAGGAAAAGGAATGTTTCGATAACAAGTACGGCGTTTCGGAAACGGAAGAAAACCTGACCGTGTCAGCAAGTTTCGAATTGATAAAACTCGATTTATCCGTGTTTGGGCTGGAAAACGCACGGGTATCGATTACCGACGAAAACGGGGAAAGTATTTTGCTTGAGGACGGCAGTGCGGTGATTGACTGCGGCGCTACAATTTATTTTGTTGTTATCCCCGATGAATATTTTGATTTTACCGGCGCCGTTGTCAACGGCAAGGACGTTGAAGTCAATACCGACGGTTCGTTTGTTTTGACTGAAGTCGAACAGGATATTGCTTTGACGGTATTGACCGAAAGAAGTACGGGAACGCTTACTGTCGGCGAGTTTGCCAACGGAATAGTAGACGTTTCTTCCGACGTTATGTATTCCGGAGGACAAAAGAGTATCGGACGCGGACTGACTGTTACTATAAAATTTTATCCCGTGAAGGATTATCGGCTTGAAAGCGTAACGGTAAACGGAGAAAGCGCGGATATCGTAAACAACGAGTTAGTATTTACGTTTACCGAAGACGTTACCATCGTACCGGTATTCGTCAACGCGATAGTGGAGTACGATCTGACCGTGTCGAAGGGTAAATGCTCCCTTAAAACGGATTCCGACAAACTGATATACGGCGAAAGCGTTGAGTTCAGCGTAAAAACCGACTTTTTCCATAAGGCGGACAAGGTCGTCGTCAACGGAAGTGAAGTTGAAATAAAAGACGGCAAGTTTACCGTCGACAGTCTGGATTACGGCATTGAAATAGAGGTATTCACGGTCGTCAATCCCGTTTCGATAGTGATCGTCGTTGCGGCGGTTGCCGTCCTTGCGGCCGGCTCGGTAATAACGTTGATTATCGTTTCCAAAAAACGTAAGCAACGGTAAGGGTTCGGTTTTTTACCGCTAAAAACAGCAAGAAACGGTTTTGCCAAAAAAAACTTACGACAATTTAAACTTTTTGCAACAAATACTTGCAAAAATACGATTTTGCGTTTATAATGTTATAGCATGTAGACTAAAATATTATGCGTAAATTCAGGAGTACAATATGACAAAAAAGACACTTTTGATTTTATCTCTTTTGCTTGTGATGGTTTTTGTATTCGCAGGCTGTTCTAAAGAGTCCTTTAAAACCGATGGTTTGAAGGTTGAAAACATGTCGGGCGAGCTTACGAGTAACGGCGGCGTTTCGGTCAGTTACAAGGGCTACACCTACTTCATTAACGGCGACGTGGCAAGTTACAGTGTTGAAAACACCTACGGTCAGGTCAAGTATGGTGCGGTTTGCCGCGTTAAGACTTCTCAACTTACCGACGAAACTTTCCAAAACAGGGAGTTCGGCACCGACGAGTATGCGGAAGTAGAAATCCTCGCGCCCAAAGCAGTTTATACGACGGCTACGGCTAACGGAGAGGCAAACGGTTTGTATATCTTCAACGACCGCTTGTATTACACCAGCCCTTCCACTACCAAAGATTCCGAAGGCGCGAAACTTACCGGTTATCTCGATATATTCAGCGTCAAACTCGACGGTACGGATACGCAACGCCTGTTTACGGTGGACGCAAACACTTACGACATGATGCTTGCAGCCGACGGTGAGAGCGTTTACGCCGTATACGTTAAGAGCGGCAAGCTCGTGACGGTAGAATTGACTGCGGCAAAACCTGTCGAAACGACGGTTGTTTCCTCCGTTTCGGAGTATAAATTCATCGTTAACAAGGGCGTGGTCGTCTATTCCGTAAGCGTTGAAGAAGAAGGTCACGAAGGTCACGACCACAATACCTGCAACACTCTCGGCGTTTATCGCGTCGGCGAAGATAACGGCACGGATTTAATCAGCGGTGAACACGCCGACGGTCAGGATTTGTCCTACGACGTCGTTATGACCATCGTTGCCGTAACCGAAAACAACGTTTACTTTACGGTTGAAGAGGACGTAGCAGGCAGAAACGGTCTTTATCGCATCGCTCTCAACACCAACGGAAAGGCTTTTGCTAACGGCGACGCTACGAAGGTCAACGGAGAAAACATTCTCGAAAGCGGTGTTATCTACGAGAAAGACGGTCAGGAAAACATCATTTTCTACAACACCAACGAAAAACATCTCCAATACTTTGACGGTGCGAATTACAAAGATATGTTCTATACGACTTCCGCTCCCACGCTGGTAAAGGTGGTAAACGGAAAGTTGTTTTACACGACTTCGGCAGGACTCAAATTTATTTCGGTAGAAGATTATATCGCGGCAGGCTTTAACGGCACCAACGCCCGTGAAGAAGACGTCAAGGTTGTAACCGCCAGGACTGCCGTTACTCCGAGTTGGCTGACTTACGACTTTTACGGTGATTATGCTCTTTATCTTGCAAAGACGGACGACGGAGACGTTTATCTCTATTATACCGACTTTAACGATAACGAACAAAGCAATAAATCCGAGTATTTCATCGGTATTTTCGTAGACGTTACCGCTACCGCATAGTACCGGACGACGATTATTATAACAAAAAGCGCCGACCTCAAGTCGGCGTTAGTTTTTGAAAAACGAAAAATTAAAGGTATTTGATTATGGATAACAAGCAAGAAAGACAATTTGTTAAGGAAATTGCAGATATCAACACAAACTTTCCTCAGTGGTATACCGACGTCGTTTTAAAGACGGAACTGGCGGATTACGGTCCCACCAAGGGTTGTATGATTATCCGTCCTTACGGTTATGCCGTTTGGGAGAACATTCAACGTCAACTCGACGCTCGTTTTAAAGCGACGGGGCACAAAAACTGTTATTTCCCGATGCTTATTCCTCTCTCTCTTTTGGAGAAAGAGGCCGAGCACGTCGAGGGTTTTGCTCCCGAAGTCGCAATGGTGACCAAGGCGGGCGGTGAAACTCTGGCAGAACCGTTGGTTATCCGTCCTACGAGCGAAACAATAATTTGCGACACGTATAGCAAATGGGTGCAGTCGTACCGTGATTTGCCTTTAAAATACAACCAATGGGCAAACGTTTTACGTTGGGAGAAAACAACCCGTCCTTTCTTGCGCACAAGTGAGTTTTTGTGGCAGGAAGGTCACACCGTTCACGCCACCCGTGAAGAAGCCATGAAGGAAACCATAGATATGTTGCACCTTTACGCCGAATTTGCGGAAAACGTTCTCGCTTTGCCTACGTTGATAGGTAAAAAGACCGAAAAAGAAAAGTTTGCAGGTGCGGAAAGCACTTACGGCATGGAAGCGATGATGCAGGACGGCAAGTCTCTTCAGGCAGGTACCACTCACCATTTCGGCGACAAGTTTTCCCGCGCGTACGATATTCAATATCTCGACAAGGACGGAACTCACAAATACGTATGGCAGACGAGTTGGGGTGTGTCCACGCGTTTAATCGGCGCTATTATCATGGCTCACGGTGACCAGCGCGGTCTTATTTTACCGCCGCCCGTCGCACCCATTCAGGTTATCGTCGTTCCCGTCGCAATGCACAAGGACGGCGTTGTAGACGCCGCGAAAGCGTTGGTCGACCGCCTCGTAAAGGCTGGTATCCGTGCGGAAGGCGATTTCTCCGAACAATCTCCCGGCTGGAAATTCAACCAGTACGAGATGAAGGGCGTTCCCCTCCGTCTTGAACTCGGTCCGCGCGATATCGAAAACGGCGTTGCTACGGCTGTTCGTCGCGATAACGGCGAGAAGTTTGCCGTTTCTCTTGAAAATATCGAGCAGACGGTCAGACAGCTGATGGACGACATCCGCCTCAATATGTATGAAAAAGCGAAAGCATTCAGAGACAGTCACGTCAAGGAAGCGCATAATATGGAAGAACTTGAAAAGATTCTTAACGGCGGCAATTTTGCAAAGGTTATGTGGGACGGCGACGCGGCTTGCGAAAAGGCGATAAAAGAAAAATATCAGGCGACCATCCGCGTGATGCCCTTCGATCAGACTCCTTTCGACGACAAATGCGTTTGCTGCGGCGGCAAAGCAACCACCGTTGCCATCATAGCGAGAGCGTATTAAGCTAATAAGTCAAAATAAAGATAAAAGCACCCCGACGGGGTGCTTTTTTGTTGCTTTTATATCGTATTTTTTACTTTTTCAATCCCAATTTTTCAGAAAAATCGGCAAACGCTTCGGAAATTTTTATCCGTTGCGGACAAACCGCTTCACAACTTCTGCAGGCGACGCAGGCAGAGGGTTTTTTATCGTCAGGCATGGCGCCGATTGCCATAGGCGCGAGAAAACCGCCGTCGGTGACCAGATAATCGTTGTAATACTTGACGAGTTCCGGAATATTAAGTTTTTGCGGACAATAACTCGTGCAATAGGCGCACCCCGTGCAGGGCAAAGTGTTTTTGCCGGTCAGGGCTTTTGCCGTTTCGTACAGGATTTGTTTTTCCTGCGGCGTGGCGGGTTTGAAGGTAGAAAAAGTCGCGATATTCTGTTTGATTTGTTCGAGACTGCTCATGCCCGACAACACGACTTTGACCTGCGGAAAACTCTGAAGATAGCGGAACGCCATACCGATACGGTTTTCATCGTCACGGATAGCGTCAACCTTGTCCGCGAGCGGTGCGGGCAGGTCTGCGAGTTTGCCGCCGCGTAACGGTTCCATAACCCACACGGGTATCCCGTATTGTTTCAAAAGGTCAAGTTTCAACTTTGCGTCCTGAAAATCGTAGTCGACGTAGTTGAGTTGAATCTGGCAAAATTCCATATACCTTCCCCATTTTTCAAAGAACCGTTTCATAGGGCCTATCTGGGCGTGAACGGAACAACCGAGGTGTTTTATTTTGCCGAGTTTCTTCTGTTCGACAAAATACTCTACCACTCCGTAGCCCTCGTCGAGATAACCTTCGATGTTGGTTTCGCAGACGTTGTGTATGAGATAAAAATCAAAATGGTCGACGCGACACTTTTTTAATTGAGTAGCAAAAATTTCCTCTTGTTTTCCGATGTTGCTTACGTCGTAACCCGGAAACTTTGACGCAAGGTAAAAAGAGTCACGAGGATAATCCGCCAATACTTCGCCCATTACCTTTTCCGATTCGCCGTCGTGGTAGCCCCATGCCGTATCAAAATAGTTGACGCCGTTGTCGAAGGCGTATTTTACCATTTGTCTGACCTGATCTACGTCTATTTTTTTATCTTTGAGCGGCAGTCGCATGCAACCCATACCCAACGCGGATAATTTCAAATCGCCGAAATCGTTGTAAATCAAAGTTAAATCCTCCTTTTTTTACCGTTAATTGTCGTTTACGCTCAGACGTCATATGCGTTTTTAAACGATTTTCATTAATTTTATTATAACACAAAAGGGAATGAGTAGCAACACATCTGCCTTGATTTTTCAACGCACGTGTCAATCCGTAAAACAAAAATATTTTTGTGAAAAAAAATTAACAAAGAAAATTTAAAGAAAATGACACTTTTTTTCGTTTTCAGCTGTCATATATGTAAAGGAGGAGACGTTTTGACATGAAAAAGAGGATAATAATATGTTTGTTTGTTGTAACGGGTATTGTTGCGGCGGTTTTTCTTTCGTCTTGCTCGGGGAAAGCGAAGATTTCGTTTGAAACCAACTCTTCCACGGCAGTAGAGAAGATAAAAATTGCCAAAGGAGAAAAGTTGGGTTCTTTACCTGTCCCGTATAAAGCAGGTTTTGAGTTTGACGGTTGGTACTACGACCAAAACTTTAAAAACAAAGCGAGAGAAGATGACGATGCCGTAAGTTGTACTCTTTACGCAAAATGGAACGCTTCCGACCGTTCTTTAATAGCCGTCGGTTCGCAGAGTTGCGCGGCAATATATAGGGACGGCGGATTGTATACATGGGGAAACAACGTCAACGGAACGCTGGGGACGGGTGACCGTTATTCTTCTAAAAAACCGGTACGTATAATGCCGGATAAGGAGTTTATTCACGTTTCCGCAAATTCGTGTCTTTTCGTGGCAATAGACAGTGACAATACGTTGTATCAATGGGGGACTTTTAATTATGGTCTTAGCGGAGAATCGGATTGTTTTGAGGAGCCGACGCCGATAGCGCCGTCGATAAAGTTTCAATACGCCGAGGTAGGCGGTTCTTTTGCGTCTATGTTCGTACTTGCCCTCGACGTTGACGGTAACGTCTGGGGTTGGGGAGATAACTTTTTCAAACAACTCGGAGTGCCTTCGCCCGGCTATTCAAGGATCCCGTTAAAGATAGAGTCGGATTACAAATTCGTCAAGGTGTCTGCGGGTGGTTCTAATTCTGCGGCAATTTCTACCGACGGTACTCTATATACGTGGGGAGAAAACGGTCTCGGACTGGGATCGTCGCAGAAACTGACTTTTTCTACCGTGAGCCTGGCAAGTATGTACCGTGTGTATTGTTGCGACGATAAAATAGTGGACGTGTCTTTGGGTGAAAAATTCGGTCTTGCCATAGACGAAAACGGTATTGTATATAGCTGGGGATATAATAATTACGGACAACTCGGAAGCGGACTGAGGACGACAAGGCAGGATAATAACAATAAAACTTATCCTGACGTAATAGGAACGATACGGGAAAAGGCAGTAAGAATCAGTACTGCGCAATGCACGTCCATAGTTATAACGGAGACGGGGAAAGTATATATATTCGGACACGTAGGAAAATTGCTTGGAGAAGAAGGGGGTGATACTGATTGTAAGTTGTTTCCTTACTTAATTTATGACGATGCCTGTTATGCGTACTCTGTCTATTCCTCCGGCGGAGAACTACTGCTTGTTATGGAGGACAACGGAGAGTGCTATTCGCGCGGAAGTAATGTGAATATGATGATAGGGAACGGAAAGAGTTTTTATCTTACCGAGCCGACCAAGGCCGATACAGATATGGATATGACGTATTTTACCGTTACGGGGAGAACCATATTTGCGGTAGACGTAAACGGACAGTTATGGGGATACGGGGATAATTCTTACGGCCAACTTGGTAACGGATCCACCGTTGCCGAAACGGATTATATTAAAATTCTTGACGGAGTAAAGGTTACGGAAGTATATTTTAAATCGGGGGTTTGCGCATGCATAGACAAAGAAGGAAATCTTTACGTCTGGGGACGGAATACCTATGGAATAGCGGGGACGGGAGATGAAAAGCCTATTCTTACGCCGACAAAAATAGAGGTTGCTAAATTCAAATCCATGTGGTTCGGTTTACAATACGGCTGTGCCGTGGATATTGACGTCAATATATGGGTATGCGGCACGCCCGAGGTGGATGGTTTTATAGTCAACAAGAACGAGACGTTTCCATGGACGCGTGTATCCGAAGGAATAAGCTTTAAGGACGTATACGTAATAACAGACAGCCTTTTGGGGCTGGACGAAAACGGTGACGTATGGTGTCAAGGGTATAACGGACAAAGGACAGACGGAACCCATGAAGTTTATCGGGAAATAACAAGATTGGATTACGGAATGAAGTTCGTAAAAATAATAAGGACGTATAA
>SFEB01000011.1 GCA_004558105.1 Clostridiales bacterium | reverse complement strand
GAAGTTACCGAACAAAAAGATTACGTAGGTACTTACAGTATCGTTAAGAACGGTGAAGAAAACGCTGTGACAAATATCAGCGGAATGGACATCTATAAGTTCGTCGGCGCTACCGTACCGGGAGAAGGCGAACAACCGGAAACCATTGAATTCACGTTCATTCAGTTTGCAACTTCTTCTTACTACATCTTCTCAAAACAGAATACGGAAGACAGCACCGAGTACTACACCAAAGACAACATGACGTCGCTTAAACTCGACGGTTACGGTTACGGTGCAGAGTATGTTGTCAGCGGCGAAGACGGTTTTGTCGTACAGGGCGTATATTACTTTGAAAACGAAAAAACCATCTGCCTGATTGTTTCCACTGCCAACGGTTCAAGCTACACCTTCTACTTTGACATCCAGGCAGACGGCACGATTACCGTTCGCGGTTCTGAATATCGTACCTACCTGTTTGTTGAAAACAACAATATTACCGCTTACTTAGACTTTGACGGTTACGGCAATCTTTTGGTTTACAACTATAAGGTTGACGAAGAGACAGGCGAGCTCGTCGAGGACGAAAACGGCAATAACGTTAAAGACGTTATCGGCGAAGGTACTTACGATCTCAGCGGCGAATCCATCGTCTTGACTTACACCACCAAATCCGGCGCACAGGTCGTCGTTAACGGTCTGTTCGGTTACTATTCGTATAATTCCAAGAATTACTATGCATTTTACAGACAATACGGAGAGGTGAAAGGTTCTTATATTTCCGACGAAGACTGGTCGGTGCTCATTCTCGACGGCTTTGGTTTTGCCACGAGATATTCGGCAAACGGCACGAAGGAAACCGGTACTTACGCTATCGTTACCGAAAACGTTTTGTATTATTGCAACGACGCGCAGGACGATGCTTGCATCTACATTTACGACGTACTGACCGGTAAGGCGACAAGTTGCCAGTATACGGGTAAAAACTACTTTGCAGAGAACCTCGAAGCTTTGAACTTCTCCAAGTACGGATTTGCTTACTTCGGCGGAACGGAAAGACTTTATTATACACTTAACGAGAATAATGAAGTTATTCTTTATCACTACGAGCCCGAAAACGTCGCCGCCAATGCGTACGGTTACGTTGTCGAAGAAGGTTTCGGTACGTTCGGAGAAACCGTTGTTTACAAAGGCGTAACTTATTATACCAACAGCGGTTATGCATTGACTTTCACAAGACAGAGTGAAACGGCGGCGCAATATCCGGTCAACGTTACAATAAACGAAGCCGGAGATAAGATTAAATGCACCATCGGCACCTTGTCGTTTACTCCGACGGGAGCTAAAGAATTTAAGGTTTCCGGTCAGGTAACGTTGGTCAATACGGCGTACGGCTATAGTGACGTTTACAATTGCATTGTAGTACGTGAATACGAAGGGGATAAGGTTGTTACGTACGTCGACCTCAGCGGATACAGATGGTATATCGACATCAGTTTCCATGGTGAAGAAAGTGCGGATTATAGCGTTAACGGCTTTGAGTTTGAAGTAGAATTAGCGTCCTACGCATGGACCAACTCCATGATGTACATTCTTTACCTGATGTTCTACGGCATCAAATTACCCGACACGCAATACGGTCCAATCTACGTTCACATTGTTTATGACCAGGAAGGAAAAGTTGTGACGCAAACAATTACCTCGGCTTTCTTAGAAACCAGTGGTTATGAAATTGCAGGCAATCTTATCGTACTGGAAGATGCAGAATTTACAATAGACAGTAAGGGTAGTTACACGATAGGCTACAAAGGCGCAGACGGAAACGATTATACCATTCATATTTTGAATACCGGCAGCGCATACATGATTGCGGCGGTTACACGTACTCAGGTTTTGGATTGCGGCGATTACAAGGTCAAACTCGAAAGAACGGTATGGGGCGAATACTTTAAAGAAAACGCCGTATACAACTACGTTCTCATTGTCGGCGACGAAGAAGTTCCTTACACATACATCTTAGAGAAAGAAGACGGCACTATCACCTATATCGTTAAAGATACCGATGAGAAAGGCATTATTACAAAGACCACGTTCTATCACATCACGTTAGTTGATGATGACGAAGTCGAAGAAGGATTTAAATTCTACAAGAGCGCAACCGTCGTTAAAGAAGACGTTGAAACCATTTACGACGCGTATAAGTCTGATTACGTAGATATAGATTCTAAGGGTAACGTCGTTCTCTTCAAGACGACCATAGGGGAAACAACGGGAGTGTTCATACTTCTTCAGAAGCGGTTCCGCTTACCTTATCGCCAAAATTACCGTTACGGGCGAGGGCGGAGACCAGGTTAAGACCGTTACTATTATACCTTTGACAGCCATCAGTGATGCGACGGGCGAAAATACCATTTACGTCAACGCAAACTCGGCCGGCGAAGTTCTCGTTGTACGTCGCGGAGAAGATATTTCTTGCCCGACGGCAGTTAATTACGACGCATTGTCCAATACTTACAGAATCACGATAGGTTCCAGCGAGTACTTCGTAATCGTTGTAAAAGACGAACTTTCCACCAACATTCTGATGGAAGAAGTTACTTACGTTTACTCCTCTACGGGCGCTCAATGGATTGCCATCAGTAAGACAACGGGCAAAGTAGTTGCGTTCAGCTACAGCAACAGAATCAGTATTCCGACCGAACAATCTTACAACGAATCCACGAAAACCTATACGATAACCACGAAAGACGGTACTTATAACGTGGTAGTCGGCGAAGACGGGTATATCACTATCAGCGTTGCCGTATAACGGGTAATATACGACGTTAATAAAAAAAGATTTTCCGAAAGGAAAATCTTTTTTTTTGCCAAAATATGTTTTTTTTCCGTACAGGCTAGTTGATGAACCACTTTAAATAAATACTTACGCTGTTATTGTCTGCGTCCAGATCAAGAATTTCGCCACCCAATATCCGATTTGCCTCGCAGGTAGTGTTATAGTAGGGAACTATCGCGTTATCGCCAACTCTCCAGTTGGGGTCGACAGTAACTTCCGAGATAATCAGCGTGCTGTTGATACTGTTATTCAGACTGTCGTCGTCGTTTATAAAGGCTGTGTCGGGGACTACGTATAGTACGTTCGTACCGCTTACGCCGTCTTTGCCGGGTAAACCTTTTATATTGATTGTGTCCGGGTTTGTCAGTCCTCCGTCGTTTGTCCACGAAAGATTGCCGGCGGAGTCAATGCTTGGTATAAAGGTGACGCCGTTTGCGCCGTCCGCACCGCTCAGACCGTTTGCGCCGTCCTCGCCTTTATCGCCTTTTTCGCCCTGCGCGCTGACTTCGAGATTAACCGACCCCAGATACCAGTTGTGATCTTCGCCGATATGCGGTATTACGGGGGTGGGGGACGGTACTTCTGCGCCGTCGTCACTGCGCGTCCAGATAAGATTTCCGTTTTCGTCTATCGACGGGGTAAACGTAATTCCGTCGTTTCCGCTTATGCCTGTGTTGCCCTTATCGCCTTTTTCGCCCTTTTCGCCGGTATCGCCCTTATCGCCCTTTTCACCGTTTGTGACGGTAAAGTAAGATTTTGTGCCGTTGCTGAAAGAAATGGTATAGGTATCCGTAATACCGTTTTCTCCGCTTTTAGATATGGAAACGATGCCGTTACCGTCTGCTCCGTCGTTACCGACGTCGCCTTTATCTCCTTTTGCGCCGTTGGTGACGGTAAAAGAAAAGGTGCTTCCGTTGGTAAAGTAAACGGTATAAGTGTCGGTCAGTTGGTCGCTGCCGGTTTTTAAGAAGTCGGAAATTCCTACGCCGACGTCGCCTTTATCGCCTTTTTCTCCTTTATCGCCTCTGGGAATACCGAAATTAAGCACGGGATTTGCGGGAGTGCCGCTCTTGGTTACGGTTGCTTGTTCTCCTGCCGCAAGGGTGGTTGTAGAGGTTGAAAAATCAGGGTAAGTTCCGTCTTTTCCGTTGTACAAACCGTTTTCTGCGTTTTGTTTTATCTGTTCGGCTATAGCCTGAGCGGTGGAAACTGCCTGAATAAGGTCGGTTAACGTGTCGTGGGGAACGTACGGATCGGCTTTGTATACGCCGGGATTAACAAAAAAACTTGCGTCGGCGGAGTAGTTGGATTTAAAAACTTCCGTTGAACCGTCGTCAAGTTCTTTTCGACCGCAGACCTGAATATACACTCTGCCGCGCTTAGCCAAAAGACTGCGGTCGGGCGAGTAGGTCAACAGGTAGGCGTCGTCGGTTTTTTGCAAAGGCAAGTACCCCGTTGCGTAAACTTTCCCGTCGGGCAAAGAAAATTCGAGGTTAAAGTTATAGTCTGACAACGCCGACGGAACGGATACGATTAAATCTACGGAGTAGTTTTCGCCCAGATTGACCGAAGCGTCTTGGGTAAAAACAAGGTTTTTTTCGGCGTCGAGTCGAGCCGAAATCGTGTTTATAGCCATAAAAATCTCTCCTTTTTGATTTTTTGCCGACCGACGGAACGCGCGCGACCGTCCCGTCGGGTCTCGTATGACTTTGCGAAAGCAGTATACAACCGTTTTTTATTTTGTCAAGCGAAAAGTTTGCGATTTTTCCGATAGAAGAATGAAAAGAAGCGGTTCAAAAGGATTTTATAGTCGTTTTAGTATAATTTTTTTTCGATTTCAAACATTAAAGGTATGAAAAAAGGCGTATTTGACAGGATTTCTTCATTTTTAAAAGGTATTTTCGGCGGTCAGGGCAAAAGTTTATCGACGGTAAAAAGACTGACGAACGATTTTTCCGCGCAGTCGGATTTAAAAAAGCGGAGGCTGGTTCCGGACGGAGGAACGAGCGGGTATTTGTTGATTTATCTGGACAGTATGGCAGACGGCAAACTGATAGCAAACAACCTTGTTAAACCGTTACTCGAACAAACGACGGGGGACGTGTCGCTCGACAATCTTCAACAGGCGGTAAGTATCAACGCAGAGACTTTGTTGATAGAAGATTACGACGAAATGATAAAAAAACTCATCAACGGCTATTGTCTGCTGTTTGACGAAAAAAAAGACAACGTCTGCCTGTGTTGCGACGTTCGTGTAAATACGGGAAGAAGTATAACCGAACCGCCCACGGGCGGAGTTTCGAAAGGTCCGCGCGAAGGTTTCGTCGAAGACGCCAAAACTAACCTGACTTTGTTGAAAAAGAGGTTGAAACATCCGTCTTTCGTTGCGGACAATATGACGGTCGGCAGATATACGCAGACCAGCGTTTACGTGTGTTATATCGGCGAAATCATCGATAAAAAAACCGTGAAAAGAGTAAAATCGATTTTGTCGCAGATAGACATAGACGGGGTGGTGGACAGCAGTTACCTTGCTCGGTTTCTCGACACCGATAAAAGCGGTTTTTTCAAGACGGTGGGCAGTACCGAAAAACCCGATATAGCAGTATCAAAGTTGTTGGAAGGACGGGTATGCATTATTGCCGACGGAAGTCCCATGGTTTTAACCTTGCCGTATATGTTTCTGGAAGATTTACATTCTCCCGAAGATTACTACCTGTCGGCAAGAACTGCGACCACGAGTCGTTTTTTAAGGCTGTTCAGCGTGGGGCTGGCTGTGTTTATTCCGTCGTTGTACGTCGCTTTGCAAGTTTTCAATTATCAGATACTGCCGTCCAAGTTTTTGATAACCATACTGACTTCAACGCAGGCCATACCGTTCAAGCCGTTTGAGGAAATGCTGCTCGTCCTCGTTCTGTTCGATATATTGAGAGAGGCAAACTTCAGAATGCCGCAGTTTGCCGGAATCAGTTTGTCGGTTGTCGGTGCTGTCGTACTGGGCGACGCGGCGGTAAAGGCGGGGCTGTTGGGCGCTCCTGCCGTCGTAATAGGCGCGTTAAGCGGTATAGGTTTGTACGCAATGCCGGACAATACGCTGTTATTCAGTTTTTTAAGACTTGTATTTTTGATTGTGGGCAGTCTGGCGGGGTTGTTCGGGCTTTGTCTCGTGGGGCTTTGCGTCGTCGGTTACGTCGTCAGTTTAGACTCCTACGGTTCGCCATACGGCGCGCCTTTTGCTCCCGACGTAAAGAACGATCAGCAGGACGCCATAGTAAAACTACCGTTAGAAAAGTTAGTTCGCCGTCCCAAGGCGGTAAGGAATATCAACGAGGTGCGCCAGAAATGATAAAAAACGATAAAATCAAATATTCGCAGATGGCGTTGCTTTTGTGCGTCATTATTCCGGCGGAAAAAGTGTTGGGATTGCCCGTGTCGAGTTTTAAATGCGGCGGACGGGATTTTTGGGTGGCTTTGGCAATAAATTTTATTTTGGATTTCGTGTGCCTTATCCCCATACTGATAGGACTGAAGAATAATAAAAACAACGTACCCGTGCGCGAAATAATGAACAATGCGATAGGAAAAATACCGACGAAAATCATTTTTGCGTTGTTGGGACTGACGTTTGTAGCCAAGTTTCTCGTCGTTTTCAGCGATACGCTGTCCCTGTTTTTCAACACCTTTGTTTTTAAGAGCAACTGGGTGGCTTTTGCGGCGGTTGCGCTTATTGCCGGCGGATTTTTACTGATCAGGGGATTTAAAACGATTGCCCGACTGTCGGAAATATACTTTATACCCGTGGTGGTCTGTCTGATTGCAATCATCGCTCTTTCGATAAAGGACTGTGACATTAACAACTTGCGCCCGTTTGCCGACGAGGGCTTTGCAAAAATCGGTAAAACATGCTTGTTTTCTTCGTTCTATTTCAGCGATTTTTTGCTTATTTGGCTGCTGAGCGGAGATATAACCGAAATAAACAAACGACGTGAACAAATACCGCTGGGTTTCGCAGCGGGCGGAATTTTAGCCGTGGCAGTGTCGGTGGTTTACATTGCTCTGTTCGGCGAGTTGGCTCACTACGGCGACGTAGCAATCGCACGCGTCAGCCAATTTAATCTTAATTCGTTGAACGTGGGCAGGCTTGACTGGTTGCTCATCGCGGTATGGATAAACGCAATATTCTTTTTGCTTTTCACCTATGCGCATTGTTTTATCAAGTGTTGCGAAAACGTACTGTTGAGCGACACGGGTGAGGATTTGAAAAACAAAAAAAAGTGTGCAATCGCGTCTTATGCGGTATTTGGTATTGCGGTCGTTTTGCTTCCGTTATTTTTTGATATAAGGTTCGTCATAAGCGGAATAATGCAACGCGGCTGGGGCAAATATCCGTTTATCGCCATATCCGCGGCGTTGGCGTTTTCTTTCCCGTTTTTTGTAAACAAGGTCAATAAAAAGCAATCGGCTACCACCCGTGTGCGAGGAAAAAGGGTTAAGATACTGGAGGTTTAGATGTCTAAATGGGTTAAAATTCTGATTTTATTGGGTGTGTTTGCCGTATATGCGATACTGAGGCTGAGTTTTATTCCGATAGAGTTGAATAACCGCGCCATCATACTTGGCGTTGGCATCGATTTTGACGGTGAAAAAGACATATACAAGCTTTCGGCGGAAATAATTACTCCTAAAACGTCCGGCTCCGGCAGCGAAACGGGAGCGCAGGCAGGCGGTCAGAAAATCGTCAAGGGCGAAGGCGTATCGGTATCGCTTGCGGTAAGGGATCTGTACAACTGCTTTGGCAAAACGCCCAGCTTCGGCGAGTGCTGTATAGTGCTTATCGGAGAAGACTGCGCAAAACGAAAGTCACTTAAAGACGTATTGGATTATTTCTTTGCAAGCAGTGCGTTCAGGGACGGTACCGTCGTTGCGATATGCAACGGTGAGGCGGAAAAAATGTTGACGAGAAAGAGCCAGATAGACGATTACGTCAGTTTTGCCTTGCAAACGCTGTTGGTTGACAGTGACGGAAAGGCACAAATCGATTACACTACTTTCAACTACGTTGCTCAGAGTTTTTTCAACAAGTCCAACGGTTGCTACGTCAACTACGTCGAGTTTTTACCTCAGAAGGACGAAGAAACCGCACAAACTGCGACTCCCGACTCGTCGTCGGTTTCGTCGGAGCAAGGCAAATTTTACACCGGACAAGCCGTGTTGTTCAGGGACGGAAAGTACGTGGGCAAGTTGAACCGTCAGGAGCTTGACGGGCTTAACCTTGGTGGAGGTAAAAACGTTTTTTGTACCTTTACGGACGTTACACGGCCTTCGGGGCGGTCGCTGGGCGTGATAAAAAAGAAGGGTGGCATGGACGTGGCGATAGAAGAAGAAAAAATCGTAGTATCCTTAAAGCTTACTCTTACGGTCAGCGAATTGTTGACCGACACCACGGGCGAAGTTCTTCCTCTTCAAGCCAAGCAGAGCGAAAAACTGAATTATATGCAAAAGCAAGGCGCAAAACGGCAGGCGGAAGAGGCGGTGCTGGCGGCATATCAGAAAGCCGTAGATTTGGATTGTGATATCTGGGAAATAAAGAACGAACTTTACGCTCGATACGGCAAGGAAATCGAAAAAGTAGTCGAAAGCGAAGACTTCTGGCAGAACGTAACGTTTTTGGTCGATATCGAGTGTATCGGGTAGTATAAAAAGCAGAGTTATGGCAAAAATACTTTCCAAAGGAGACAGTTAAAAATGGAAAGTACAACGATTTTCAGAACGGACGCAGCGGAGATAATAGCCAAAAAGATAATGCAAACGGTGAATTTAGAAGATTACGTCGTGTTGTGTATAGGTTCGTCCGACGTGGTAAGCGACAGTCTGGGACCGCAGATCGGCAGTCTGTTGACTTCCCGCCCGGGGACGAGAGTCATGATTTACGGAACCAACGACGTCAACGTCAACGCGGGTAATTTGTCAACGGCATTGGATTTTGTGAGGGACATGCACCCGGACAAAAAGATTTTCGTCGTCGATGCGGCAGTGGGCGACAGTACCGAAGTAGGGTGCGTTCAGCTGATAGAGGGCGGAATCGTCCCAGGAGCGGCAACGAACAGGGTTTTGCCCAAGGTCGGGGATATATCGCTTATCGGCGTAGTAAGTATGAGAGGAGCGAAAAACTTTTACGCTTCGCACTTTGACCGGGTGTCCCTGGTTAAGAAAATGGCAGAAGTCATAGCAAACTCGATTGCAAAAGCGGCAGGAAATACCGAAACCGCGTAAAGTAGTTGTCATCGCTGAAAACCGTCGGTTTTTTTATCCCAAAAAATCGACGTTTTTTTCTTGTTTGTTGATTTGCGGCAAGAAGTTTTTATTGACAAAGCGTGGTTTTTATGTTACAATTGCCTAAATCTAAAATGTAGTAATATACGTTTAGAAAAAAGTCAGCAAGGAGGACATAATGAATCGTAAAAATTACAATTGGATCTGGTGGGTGATAATAATCATCGTTATATTAGGCGTATTGATTTTCACTATAAATTCCCGCCAGGCAGCCAGTAAACTTTCGTCCTATTCGCAATTTAAAAAAGATCTGGACGACGGAAAAGTGACGGCGGTTTACGGCGTTTCGGGATATCGTTTTAACGTTGTGACTACGAGCGGAAGTTCGGAAAAGAACGGAAAGAGCAGTTACGACTACTATTTTTACGGAAGTGTGGGCATTCACGATAAAATCATAGAATTGGTGGATGAATACAACGAAAGTGAAGAACATGCGACCAAGGTCGTTTTAACTTTTGAAAACCCCGTTACCACCGACTACGGCACCATTATTTATTACGTAGTGATGGCAATACTGATGGTCGGTCTGGGTATCATACTCATACGCAGTATCCGCGCCCAGAACATGCAAGCGACCAATATCGGCAAGAGCAGTGCACGCGTTTCGCAAAACATTAAAACGCGTTTCAGCGACGTTGCCGGTGCGGAGGAAGAAAAGGAAGAACTCGTAGAGGTTATCGATTTTCTTAAAAATCCGACAAAATATACCGAGATGGGTGCAAAAATTCCAAAAGGCATATTACTTGTGGGCCCTCCGGGAACGGGTAAAACTTTGTTTGCAAAAGCCGTCGCAGGCGAGGCAGGCGTACCTTTCTTTTCTATCAGCGGCAGCGATTTTGTCGAAATGTACGTAGGCGTAGGCGCAAGCAGAGTCCGCAGTTTGTTTGAGCAAGCCAAAAAGAATATGCCTTGCATTATCTTTATCGACGAAATCGACGCAGTAGGTCGTCACCGCGGCGCAGGTCTAGGCGGCGGAAACGACGAAAGAGAACAAACCCTCAACCAATTGTTGGTTGAACTCGATGGTTTTGAAGTCAACGGCGGCATTATCGTAATGGCGGCGACAAACCGTAGCGATATACTCGACCCCGCTCTTACCCGTCCGGGCAGATTTGACAGGCAGATTTTCGTCAATCGTCCCGACGTGAGAGGCAGAGAAGCTATTCTTAAAGTCCATTCGCGCAACAAGCCCATCGCCAACGACGTCGACTTCGGCGTGCTTGCCCGTATCACCGCAGGCTGCACTGGTGCGGATCTGGCAAATATTCTCAACGAAGGAGCGATTCTTGCCGTAAGAAAAGGTCACAAACTTATCTTTATGGACGACATCAACGAAGGGATTGAAAAGGTTGCCATGGGACCGGCAAAACGCAGCAGAGTCGTTACCGAAAAAGACAAGCGCATGACGGCGTACCATGAGAGCGGTCACGCTTTGTTGGGTAAACTCATTCCCGATTACGACGACGACATTCACGAAGTTACGATTATTCCGCGCGGAAATGCAGGCGGTTATACGTTATCCAGGTCGAAAAACGACTACGCTTGCGTCTCAAAAGCCAAGTTTATTGCGGAAATTACTATGTGTCTCGGCGGCAGAATAGCGGAAGAACTTATTATCGGCGACATTACGACGGGCGCCAGCGGAGACATCAAACAAGCCACCAACATTGCCCGCGATATGGTTACCGTTTACGGTATGACCGACGAGTTGGGTATGGTATACCTCGGCGGCGATCAGGAGGTTTTCGTCGGCAGAGATTACGGTTCGGTCAAGGCGTACAGCGACGAAACGGCGTTTAAAGTCGACCAACAAATCAGCAAAATCATTCAGGAGTGCTATGCTAACGGTAAGAAAGTATTGTCGGAGAATATCGACAAACTCCATACTATGGCAAGAGTTCTTATCGAAAAAGAAACCATTTTCGAAGAAGAAGTGGATATGATTGTCGACGGCAAATCGGTTGAAGAGGTCTGTGAATTTATAGACCAACGCCGCACGATGAAAGAACAGGAAAACGCAAAGAGAATTCAACAACGTTTAGAGGCTCTCTCTGCGCCTGTCGAAAAAGCGGATAATACCGAGCAACCTGCGGCAAAACCGACCGACGACGGCGATCCTCTCGGCGGCGGCGAAAACGTAACGAAAGAATAAATAAAGGGGGACGGGGCTAAAAAGTCTCTCGTCCCTTCTTTTTTTGGAGAGAATATGTTAAAAAGAGTAAAGGTTTTGATAATCGTTTGCAGTATCTTGTTAGTATTGGCTGTTTTTCTCGGCGTGTGGTTTTTCGGCGCGTCTTACAAGGATTTTCCTGCTAAAGACCGATTTGCCATACCCGGTCTGGATACGGACTTTATGCCGCAGGGCATCTGTCGGGTAGATCACAAAGGAGTGTGGCTCGTCACCGGGTACATGTGGAAAGGTGGACCGAGCAGGGTTTACGTTATTGACGAAATATCGGGAGAAGCAAAAAAATACTTTACGCTGACGGATACCGACGGAGCAACCAAGCTTACGGGGCATCTCGGAGGCATAGCGAACAGCGGAAATCATATCTGGATTTCTTCCGAACGGTACGTTTACCACTTTTATTACGAATCGGTTTCCGCCATTCACGACGGCGGCACCATAAACGTGGTTGATAAATTTGACAGCGGCACGGGTGCGGACTTTTGCTATTGTAACGACGAGGTTTTAGTCGTCGGAGAGTTTTACCGCGAACAAAACTACAAGGTAGAAGGACATGAGTTGATACGCGACGACGGCGAAACCAACTACGCTTACGCTCTTGCCTTTAAACTCGGCAACGGCAAGTACGGTCTGGATACCGATTCTACGGGGACGGTAAAACCGGTTATCGCTTATTCTTTGCCCAACCTCGTTCAGGGCTTTTGTCTGACTCCCGACAATAAGATAGTTTTGGCTACAAGTTACGCTTTACCTAAGGGCGAAATTCTGGTGTACGATATGAATTTACCCGAAAACGTCCGTTCCGTCGGAAAAATAACGATTCTCGATACGGAAGTCAATCTTATACCTCTTTGGGCGGACAAGGCGACTCAGGCAGTTAAATGCCCCAATATGTGCGAAGGTCTGGATTACTACAACGGAGAAGTTTTCGTATTGTACGAGTCGGCGGCACATTTTTACCGTACCTTTACGCGCACTCGCAATAAATACGTGCAGTCGTTTAAGATTTCGGATCTGGCAGAATAGAAGAACAATCAGTGTGGTCGTCGAACGGGCGACGTACTAAAAAGTGCGGTTACCGACCGCACTTTTTCTATTTGTAAAAAGTTTTTACAGGGCGTATATTTGCTGTTTTTAACGGAATTATAAAAACACCCCGACCGCAATGGTCGGGGTGTTTGGGTTTATTATTAAATTTATCGTTTTTATTCCGTTGCTTCGTCTTTGTCCGTAGCGGTTACGTCGTCGGTAGCGTCGGGATCAAAGTCGCCGTATGCGCTTGCCATACTTTCGGTGGTTTCTTGTTCTTTTTTGAATCCGCCGAGAATGAGGTTGGTCAGGATGCCGAGGATGAGAGCGACTGCGATAGCCGTGATTTGAATTTTGCCGAAGGTGAGTACCAGTCCGCCGATACCGGAGACGAGGATTGCGCTGACAACGAAGAGGTTGCGGTTGTCGTTGAGGTCGACGTGTTTAATCATCTTGAGACCGCTGACTGCGATAAAGCCGTACAATGCGATGCAGGCGCCGCCCATTACGCATTTGGGAATAGAAGACACGAGGGTTACGAAAGGCGTGAAGAAGGACAAAACGATGCAACCGATAGCAGTGCAGAAGATTGTCCAGGTTGACGCATTGCCCGAGATAGCGATGCAGCCTACGGATTCGCCGTAAGTGGTATTTGCGCAACCGCCGAACAAACCGCCGACGAGAGAGCCGATACCGTCGCCGAGAAGTGTGCGGGACAAACCGGGGTCTTTAATAAGGTCTTTACCGATGATGGATGAGAGGTTTTTGTGGTCTGCGATATGTTCTGCAAAGACGACGAAAGCCACGGGTACGTAAGCAAGAGCGATACTTCCGATTGCCGCACCGTCGATTTGCCAACCCTGCTTGAAGGCTTCTACGAAGGTAAAGGCGGGAACGTCGAAAATCATAGAGAATTTAAAGCCGCCGCCGAATGCGTTGATAAAGACACTGAAGTCGAGAACCTGGAGATAAGGAATATTTGCGCATACGCCGATAGCCGAAAAAGCAAGAGCGAGAAGATAACCTGCGCCGATACCCACTATAAAGGGGATAAGTTTTAACGTTTTGTTGCCTTTTGCACTTGCGAGCACGATAATGAAGAAGGTGAATACTGCGCAAACAATGGAAATAAGGTTATAGTCGTCGCCGCCGTTGGTCATCGCCCAACCGGTTGCAGAACCGGACAAGGAAAGACCGATAAGAGCTACCGTCGGTCCGATGATAACTGCGGGCATAAGTTTTTGTACCCAGTTGGTACCGACAAATCTTACGACGAGAGCGATAGCAACGTAAACGAGAGCCGCAAACGCAGTACCGATAATGAGTCCCCAGTAGCCGTAGCCTGCTCCAACGCAGGTTGTCATTGCGAAAAGGAAGGCGAAGGAGCTACCTAAAAAGACGGGGCTTTTTCTCTTTGTAAAAAGCCAATAGACGATTGTGCCTATACCTGCGCCGAAAAGCGCCGCCGCGTGAGACATCGGGACGTCTGCCGTGCCTACGATCATCGGGACGAGCAACGTTGCCGCCATGATAGCCAACATTTGTTGGAAAGCGGAGACGAGCGTTACGCCCCAACCCATTTGTTTGGGTGTTGCATTAATACCGTAACGAATTTCCATATTTTTTCCTCCTATATGGTTTTTGTTTGTTTTTTAAATTTTAACACCACAGCGTTACGCCGTCGTTTCCGTCCGTTTCGGCCAAGGAAACTTTTACCATTTCGCCAATAGCGGTCGGAACGTTTTTGCCGACGAAAGTCGGTCTGATAGGCAGTTCCGCGTGACCTCTGTCCACGAGTACGGCAAGGTATATGCGGGCCGCTCTGCCAACGTCCTTCAATGCGTCCAACGCACTGCGCGCCGTACGGCAGGTAAAAATAACGTCGTCGACGAGAATAACCGTTTTTCCGTTTACGTCAAAGTTAATTTTAGTGCCGTTTACGACGGGATCCGCGTTTTTTTCGGAGAGGTCGTCGCGGTAGAGGGTGATGTCTATTTCTCCGACGGGTACGTCTACGCCTTCGATTTGTTTAAGTTTTTTTGCGAGCCTGTAAGCAAGCGGTACGCCGCGCGTCAGGATACCCACCAGACAAACGTCCTTTACGCCGTGTGTTTTTTCAGTAATCTGGTGCGCGATACGAGTGAGGACGCGGTCAACGTCCGCTTCGGTCATCAATACTGCTTTCTGCTTGAATTTTTCCATAAAAAAACCCCGCTTGCGCAATGCAAACAGGACGTACTTACAAACTCTGCCCGTTGGAGGCAAAACTACTATGTCAATCTTGTCGGCATCACGGTACCAAATTAAAGATATCTTTTTTTCCTGTCAAAGGATAGCACAACAAAGTAAATAAAGCAACTATTTTAAATCATAATTTTAAGTTTTTCACCGTTTTTTTACAAAACCGCACAGCCTGCGGTTTTCGTTGACACTTTTCGTCTCAAGGGGTATAATAATCATATTGATAAGGGGTAAGTAAGGTTTGAAGATTGTATCCTCGGCAAAAAGCAAAGAAGAAAAAGACTACGTTGCTTTTTTTGCGAAAAAACTGAATCTGTCCGTAGTCGACGACAGCAAAACGGGCGAAAAGGGCGAAAGTTTTGACAAAGGCGACCTTTTTCTGTTATTTGACGGGGACGGGGTGGCGTTATCCGACGGTAAACAGTCGTTAAAGGGTGATTTCAGTCGGCTTTTGCCTCGGTTGAAAGAAAACAATTTACGCGGCGAAGTTTTGTTTAAAGCGGCAAGGTTTAAAGATAAAGAAAGCAATGCGATGACCGTCGTGGACGGAACGGCGGGGCTGGGCGAAGACTCTTTTTTGCTCGCCGCGTCGGGATATAACGTGACCTTGATTGAACGGAACCCGATCGTTTCGTTACTGTTGTCCGACGCATTAAGGCGCGGGCTGAAGGACGAAAAAACGGCACCCGTGTGCGCAAGAATGAAGTTAATCGAGGGCGACAGTGAAAAAATATTGCCTGAGTTGACATTTTCGCCCGATATCGTTTTGCTCGACCCCATGTTTCCCGAACGCCGCAAATCGGCTTTGGTTAAAAAGAAATTGCAACTTATACAACGACTGGAACACCCGTGTACCGACGAAAAGGCACTGTTGGAAGCGGCGAAACGGGCAAAACCAAAAAAAATAGTGGTAAAACGCCCGAGTAAGGGCGATTACCTTGCTCACGAAAAACCGACCTATTCGGTAGGTCAGGGCGGTATACGGTACGATTGCTACGTTTCAGGTGACAACCCGTCGTAGAGTAAAACCGACGGTCAGGAAAAAAATGCGACGGAATTGTCTTTTGTGGGTATAATAAGAAAACCTGACTTTTTATAAATATGGTTTTCTTTTATCTACATGGGGTAAGATGAATTATATAATTTCATTGTAAATCAGAAATTTGTAGTGGTAAATAATATGGGATGGTTTAACGTTTTCGGACTGATTTTTATCGTGGTTATTATGATACCCAACGTTGTGTTTGCGATTAAGCGCAAAGACGGATTTGACAACAAGAGGGACAATAAGTTCGTTGAGTTCATAGAACAAGCAGGGAGATTTGGTTGTTTCGGGTTTATGATATTCAATATTCCCGGGACTTGGTTCGGATGGTGGTCTGACGAAGCATTTGCACTGTATTTGGTTGTAGACGGCATATTGGTAATGCTTTATTGTGCAATCTGGATTATATGTTTTAAGAAAAACAGCGTTTTCAGGGCATTAGCGCTTTCCGTTATTCCTTCCGTATTGTTTTTATTTAGCGGGATTATCAGCAGGTCGGTATTATTGACCGTTGCATCTGTACTCTTTGCGCCAAGCCATATTGCAATTTCATACAGAAATGCAAAATAATTCTGCCAATTCTGATTTATCTGGCTGATAGTTGTCGGAAAAAACGATTTAAAATAAAGCACGTTATACTTTCGAATAAAAGTCGTGTGTTTTGCAAAGCAAAAAGAAAAGGATAGCAAAAATTTTGCTATCCTTTTAAGCTGTCAAAAAATCTTTTTACTATAACGCAATAAAGTCGCGTTTTTTTAGGTTTAATAATTAAGCGTTGATTTCCTCTTTTTCTTCCTCTTCTTCGACGTCTTCGTTATCGTGACGGGCGTCGATATCGGCTTTTTCTATTTCCTGAGGAGTCAGTACCTGATCGATAAATTCTTCTTCCGAAGGCGAAGGGTCGGCGATTTTGCAACTTGCCTTGCATTTCTCTTCTTTGGCTTTGTCTGCCAGATATTTATCGGCCGCCTCGACGTCGGGCGTGAAACTGTTTTTCAACGCCGTGACCTTGATGGTGATGGAGTTGAAAGTAAAGTTAAGTTCTTTGATAAAACTGTCTTCGATGAGGTATTTGAGTTTGGCGGTTTGTTCTGCGAGGTTACTGTCTGCAAGTTTGATTTTTACCGTGAGTTTAAAACCGGGTTTGTCGTCTTCGACTATTTTTATTCTTACCAGCCTTGCGCCTTCGATGGCGGTAACGCATTTTTTGACGAGATTTCTGACTACTTTGCTCGTCGTGCAAACGGCGGAAAAAGAATCGGAATCGATTACCATGGTTTTAACGTTCAGCCCCGCGCCGAATAAGGTGATTACCGTATAAGCGGACAAGCCTATGCAGACTACGGCAAGTATACACAACAAAGTCGTGCCTACCCTTTCGGTTGCGATAAAGTCAAACCTGAAAGCCATTATAGCGGTAGCAATAATAAAGATTAAGGCAATGGCGATGACGATGGCGATTGCGATTTTCAAGAAAGAATTTTTCATTGTCGTTGTCTCCTTTTTATATTATCTCATTGTTTTAGTTTTTTATACTGCGTTATTTTAAACAATCAGGTTAACCAGTCTGCCGGGCACGACGATGACCTTTTTAACCGTTTTGCCTTCGAGCAGCGCTTTGGTTTTTTCGTCGGCGAGAACGGTTTTTTCCAGTTCTTCACGGTTAAGCGAGCTGTCGACGACTATTTTATCGCGTATTTTGCTGTTTATCTGCAACGCAAGTTCTACCGTTTGTCTGGTAAGCGCTTTTTGGTTTACCGTAGGATAAGGCTGATTGAAAATACTGTACGGCATACCGATGTTTTCCCACAATTCTTCCGTAACGTGCGGAGCGAGGGGAGCAAGCACTTTCAACAGGTCGATAACGGTATCTTTAAGCAGTTTTTGATTTAACGGTGCGTCCGAGGCAAGATATTTTCCGACGGCGTTTGCAAGTTCCATAATACGGGCGGTGACGGTGTTGAAAGAAAAAATCTTATAATCGTTTTCCGCACTCTTTATGGTATTGTTGCGGACGTAATCGAGGTCCGCTTCTGCCGCGCCGTAGTTTTCCGTCCAGTCGTCGTGTTTGAGATAAAGCTGAACGAGTCTTTCCACCCTGTCGAGGAATTTACCGATTGCCTTTATACCGCTGTCGTCCCACGGTCCGCCTTCGACGTAGTTAAAGCCGAAAGCCAGGTAGAGACGGAAAACGTCGCTGCCCATGGTGAGAACGTAGTCGTCGGGGCTGATGACGTTGCCGCGGGACTTACTCATTTTACTGCCGTCCGGGCCGAGAATAGTACCCTGATGAACGAGAGAGAGGAAGGGTTCGTCAAAGTCAAGGTAGCCCATGTCTCTCAACGCCTTGGTAAAGAAACGTGCGTAAAGCAGGTGCATGCAGGCGTGTTCCGCGCCGCCGATATATTTGTCGACGGGGAGCATTTTATTTACTTTTTCCTTATCGAAGGGCATCTTATCGTTCTTGCTGTCGGCATAACGTAAAAAGTACCAACTGCTGCAAACGAAAGTGTCGAGCGTATCTACTTCGCGCTTTGCCGGCGCGCCGCAGACGGGGCAAGTAGTATTTACGAATTCTTCACAACCTTTAAGCGGGCTTTCCCCCGTGGGTTTAAAGTCAACGTTATAAGGAAGTTTTACGGGCAAGTCCTTTTCCGGAACGGGAACGATACCGCAATGGTCGCAATAAACGACGGGGATGGGTGCGCCCCAATAGCGTTGACGGGATATGAGCCAGTCGCGCAGGCGATAATTGGTTTTCAATTGACCTTTGCCCTGTTCTTCCAGTTTTTTAATGATAGCGGTTTTAGCGTCCTTGCTTGACATACCGTCAAACTCGCCGCTATTGGTGAGAATACCGTACTCCACGTATGGGAGAGAATCGTCTTCGCCTTCCTTAGCCGCTTTGATAACCCGTTTGATTTCCAGACCGTGTTTCTTGGCGAAAACGTAGTCTCTTTCATCGTGCGCCGCGACGCCCATTACGCAACCCGTGCCGTAACTTGCCAGAACGTAGTCGCCTATCCAGACGGGTACTTTTTCGCCGTTGACGGGATTGATTGCATATGCGCCGGTAAATGCGCCGGTTTTTTCTTTGTTTGTAGACAAGCGTTCGATTTCCGTCGTTTTGGATGTCTGTTCACGGTACGCCTCTACCGCCTCACGGCAGTCGGGAGTGGTGATTTCGTCCACCAACGGGAGTTCCGGAGCGAGAACGACGTACGATACTCCGAAGAGAGTGTCGGCGCGGGTGGTAAAGACTCTGAAAGTTTTGTCCGTGCCGTATACGGAAAACTCTACTTCGCCGCCGGTAGATTTACCTATCCAGTTGCGTTGCATCGCCTTTGTTTTTTCCGGCCAGTCCAGTTTATCAAGTCCCGACAGCAGTTCCTCCGAGTAGTCGGTTATTTTAAAAAACCATTGAGTGAGATTTTTACGTACCACGGTGGCGCCGCATCTTTCGCAACAACCCTCGTTTACCTGTTCGTTGGCAAGTACGGTGTTGCAACTCGGACACCAGTTGACAGGTGCGGCTTTGCGGTAAGCGAGGCCGTGTTTGTAGAGTTGTAAAAACATCCACTGAGTCCACTTGTAATAATCGGGCATGCAGGTTTTAACTTCTGCGTCCCAATCGAACATTGCGCCCATGTCTTTCAACTGTTGTTCCATTATCGCGATATTCTTTACCGTGCTGTCCTGAGGGTGAATACCGGTCTTGATGGCGTAGTTTTCCGCCGGAAGACCGAAACTGTCAAATCCCATGGGTTGAAAAATATTGTAACCTTTCATACGCATGAAACGCGCGAAACTGTCGGACAGACTGTAATTGTACCAATGTCCCGCGTGCAGTTTTGCGCCGCTGGGGTAGGAGAACATTTCCAGAACGTAATACTTTTTGTCCAGTTCGTTCTTTTTAAAGTCGTACAGATGCGTTTCTTGCCAGATTTTATTCCATTTTTTGTCGATACTTACGTAATCCATATAAACCGCCTCGCCGCTCGCTGCGGCAAATCACTTAATAAAATTTATTTTTTTATTTTACCTTAAAACAGAGTGATTGTCAACTGTTGAAAAAAAACAAAAACAGCGTAAAAAAGTTTTTTATTCTACCATTATTTCACCGTAATGTGGTACACTATTATCAAAGGAATTTTATCGGCTAAAAAAAGCAAAAAAGACGATTTTTCAATGCACCTTTAAACAATGTAACTTAAACTGCAGACAATCTCTCTTAACCGACCAAACGAATATTATCGACAGACAAGGAGAAAAAATGTTACAGGTTAAAAACGTAAAAAAGAAATACATTACGGGCGAACTCGTGCAGACGGCGTTGGACGACGTGTCGTTGAATCTGCGCGACAACGAGTTTGTCGCCGTACTCGGGCATTCCGGTTCGGGCAAGACGACGTTACTCAATATTATCGGCGGACTGGACAGATACGACGAAGGCGATCTGATTATCGACGGCGTATCGACGAAACAGTACAACGACAGGGACTGGGATACCTACCGCAACCACGCGATAGGGTTCGTTTTTCAGAGTTACAATCTGATTCCCCACCAGTCCATTTTGTCCAACGTGGAGTTGGCGTTGACCTTGTCGGGCATAGGTCGTCAGGAACGGCGTCGTCGCGCCGCCGAGGCGTTGCAAAAAGTCGGATTAGGCGACCAACTCCATAAAAAACCCAACCAACTGTCGGGCGGACAGATGCAAAGAGTCGCCATAGCAAGAGCGCTCGTAAACAACCCGAAAATTCTGCTTGCCGACGAGCCCACGGGCGCGTTGGACAGCGAAACGGGTTTGCAGGTAATGGAATTGCTTAAAGAAGTTGCCCGGGACAGGTTGGTGGTAATGGTTACCCACAATCCCGAACTTGCCGAGCTTTACGCAAACAGAATCGTAAAACTTAAAGACGGTAAAATTATCGGCGACAGCAATCCGTTTGACGTTTCGGAAGAAAAACCGATGGAAAAACCCACACCCGTGTCGCAAGAGACTAAAAAAGGCAAGGGGACGGGTAAGAAAAAAAGATCGTCAATGTCGCCATGGACGGCGTTGGCTCTGTCTTTTGACAATCTGAAAAAGAAAAAAGGTCGTACGATTCTTACTTCGGTTGCCGGGTCTATCGGTATTATCGGTATCGCTCTTATTCTTGCCATTTCCAACGGCGTTAACACCTATATCGCTCAACTCCAAAAGGATACGATGACTTCTTATCCTCTGACTATCAGCGACCGTACGATAGACGCCACTTCGATGATGTACGAAATCGGCGGAGTGCAGATGGACAAACACAACGGTCAATCCAATCCGGGTGGAGCGGTATATTCGGACAACAGTTCTTTGAAAGTTTCCCACACGATAACCGGCAACGTTATCAGCAACAACCTTACGTCGTTTAAAAAGTACCTTGACAATCCCGACAGTGAAATTCATCAATACATCGGCGAAAATGGCGTGGTGTATTCTTACGACGTAAAGTTTAACGTTTATACTTACGACAAGGACGGAAACCTGGTGGATACCAGCCGCGACCTCAATACCGCTTCGGGCAATCTTGCAAATCAACTGATGGGTATGTGGGGGATGAAAAACGATAGCGCAAGTAACTTTTCGCAGATGATACCCGGCAAGAACGGCGAGCTTGTCAGCGCAGTCACTACGGACAGTTACGACGTCCTCAGCGGACGCTTTCCCACGGCGTACAACGAAATCGTGCTTGTGCTCGACAATAATTACAGCATAGACACCACGGTGTTGTACCAACTCGGCCTTATTTCCACGTCTCAATACAACAAGATTGTCAAATCTATCGAAAACGGAGGGGACGCCGTCACGGTTTCGTTGCAGTACTCCGACGTAATCAATCAAACCTTTTACCTCGTTCCGTTTTGCGACTATTATAAGAAAAACGACGACGGCACTTTCGGTTATATAGGCGACAACGCCGCCGCCGTCGCAAAAGCGGCACAGAACGGAATAGAATTGAAAATAAGCGGTATTATCAAGCCGAAAGAAGGTGCCAACAACGCCAACGTCAACACTGCAATAGGCTATACGGGTGCGTTGACCGACGTAATTATCAATCGTACGGACGACAGTGAAGTAGTCAAGGCACAGATGGCGACTCCCGACGTTAACGTGCTGACGGGGATATCTTTTACTTCCGCCACCGACGAAGAAAAGAAAGACGCCATAAAGAAATACTTCGAGGGCATGGGTGTGTCGGAAAAAGCCGAAATGTTTGACAGATTTATCGCTCAGAACAGCATATATACGTCCATGGTAGAGGAAACTATCGGTAAGAAAATCGAAGACATGACGGAAACGGAAAAAGCCTCGATGTTTGACGTTATGTTGACTTTGACGCCTGACGAACAGTACGTTGCTTATTACGACGCGTTGATATCGGCAGGCAGTTACGAAGACAATCTTTCGTCGTTCGGCAAAGTTTCGCGCGACGCGCCGTCCTCCATATCCATATACGCCGACAGTTTTGAGGCAAAAGAGGGGATATCGGCGGCGATAGCCAACTACAACGAAACCGTGGAAGAAGGGGATGAAATCACCTACACCGACTACATCGCGTTGCTTACTTCGTCCATTACGCAGATAGTGGATATCATATCGTACGTTCTCATTGCTTTCGTTGCGGTATCGCTGGTAGTATCGTGTATAATGATAGCCATTATCACTAATATTTCGGTACTGGAACGCACCAAAGAAATCGGAATTTTACGCAGTATCGGTGCGTCTAAGGGCAATATTTCTTTCGTATTTATCGCCGAGACGCTCATTATAGGGTTGTTGTCGGGATTGATAGGCGTCGTGGTATCCGCTTTGCTTACCATTCCGATCAACGCAATCATAGCGGCGCTTGCCGGCGCAGAAGTGGTAAAGGCCAACCTAGGGTTTTTGAACGCGCTCATTCTCGTATTGATAAGCATAGCGATAACCGTCTTCGGCGGACTTATTCCCGCGAGCAAGGCGGCAAAGAAAGACCCCGTGCTTGCTCTCCGTACCGAATAAGTCTTAAAATTAATTAAGGCACAACCTTGACGGTTGTGCCTTTTTGCTTAAACCGACTACTCTTTCAGCTTGGATAAAAACTCTTTCAATCTCTCGTTTTTAGGGTTATTGAAAAATTCCTGCGGAGTGTTTTCCTCGACTATCTTGCCGCCGTCGAAAAAAATCACGCGCGAGGCAACCTGTTGAGCAAAACGCATTTCGTGCGTCACTATCACCATAGTCATACCTTCGGACACGACTTCTTTTATCAGGTCAAGAACTTCTCTTATCATCTCGGGATCGAGAGCGGACGTAGGCTCGTCGAAAAGCATAACTTTGGGGTTGAGAGCGAGTGAACGGGCTATTGCTACGCGCTGTTTTTGCCCGCCGCTGAGCGTGGACGGGTAGCAATCGGCTTTTTCTTCCAGCCCGATTCTTCTCAACAAGGTCAACGCCGATTCGTTTGCATAATCCTTGATTTGTCTGAGGGAAGAAAATTCGTATTCAATCAACGGCGTCTTTGCTTTTTTTGAGTGAAACAAGGACAGGATTGTATTTTTCAGTTTTGCTTTACGATTAAAGCGTTTCTGACTTTTAAGTTTTTGTTTTAAAAGGCAGACGGGTGCGAAGGTTATGTTATCTTTAACCGTCATGTTGTTAAACAGATTGAATTGCTGGAAAACCATTCCGATTTGTTTTCTGCAATAATCCAACGTCTTTTTGTCGGAAATTTTAGAGCCTTCAAAATAAACGTCACCTTTTGTGGGCGTCTCTAAAAGATTAAGGGAACGTAAGAAAGTTGATTTTCCGCTTCCGCTGGGACCGACCACCACGACGATCTCGCCCTCGTAGACGTTTTCGGTTACGTCGTCGATTACGGAGGTGTGTCCGAAACTTTTGCAAAGACTTTCTACGCGTAATACGGGAGTACCCGTCTTTTCTTTTTCGTTCATATCCGGCACCCGTCCTTTCCCTTGGCGGGCTGTTTTGCAGTTTTGACCGACCCGTCTTTACATTGTTTGGAAAGTCGTTTTTCCACAATGAGTATTGCAAGGGTGATGAGGTAAACGATTGCAAGGTAAAAACAGGCAACTACCAGCATGGGCACTAAGTAATCGGACATGTTTTTGCCTGCGCCGATTATTTTTGCCGCAAAAGTAAGGTCAATCAGTCCGACCATGCTGACGATAGAAGTCTCCTTCAACAGTGCTATCAGCTCGTTGCCGATAGCGGGTATAACGTTTTTGACTGCCTGCGGTAAAACGACGCGGAACATAATAGTGCCGTATTTAAGACCGAGAGATTGCCCCGCCTCTATCTGTCCTACGTCTACCGATTGAATGCCGGCACGGAGATTTTCGCCTATGTACGCTCCCGAATTGATACCGAAAGTGATTATGGCGGTGATTTCCAAAGGAAAATCGCGAATGGCAAGTACGGCAAAAGCCATTATAAACAGTTGCAAGGCCAAAGGGGTACCGCGGATGACGGCAATATAAGCGTCGCAAATAGGTTGTAACCATTTTACGGAGCGGATATATTTTTGTGACACCTTAACGAAGGCAACCCCCGTGCCGATTACAAGACCTATACATACGGAAAAAAAAGTAATGCAAACCGTAGTTTTTAATCCCGACAGTATCGCGTTGAAATACTTTTGCGTTGTAAACACGCATATTATTTTTTCAAAAAAAGTCATAATATCCTGCCGTTTCAGTTGCTTTTATCGTCATTTATACCAAAATGCTTTGCTATCAGGCGGTCAATTTCCGACTCTCCGTTCTCGTCTTTTACTAGCAGTTCCGTCAGAACTTCGTTAATTGCGTCGAGCAATTTATTCTGGCTTTTGTTGACGGCAATTGCGTATTCTTCCGTAGTCGCCGTTTCGTTGTCGTAGTAAAGGGCGACGCAACGGAGATTGGGATAATTTTTAGCGAGATATATTGCAGGCATTTGGTCAATTACGACGGCGTCGACGTTCTTGCCGTTAACCAAGGCCTGGACGGCGAGTTGCGCATTATCGTACTGTATGCTTTCCGCTCCCGTACCGGCGAGTTCACCGACGTAGTCTCCGTCACCGTTTATTTCGATATCGACGTAGACGTCGCCCGTCGTGTCGAGTTGGGTGCCTATTTTTTTGCCTGCGAGCTCACTCCACAATACGTATTCGTTACCGTCATCGGCAGTAAGCGTCGTAAAATCGCCTTGTTCAAAAATAACGTACTGAACGGAAGTGTAGTAAGGAATGGAAAAATTCACCTTTTCCAGCCTAGATTGAGTTATGGTGATACCCGCCGCGCCGCAGTCGCAAAGTTTACCGGAAGCAACTTCGTCTATAATGACGCCGAAGTCGACGTTTTTTATCGTCACCTTTTTGTTGAGTTTTTTGCCGACCAGGTTCATGATTCCGACGTCTACGCCGACGATATCCGTGCCGTCGTAGTATTCGAAAGGAGCAAAAAATGCATTTGTATAGACGACGATCCGATCGCTGCCGCAGGCGCAAAGGGTAAAACATGCGCCGAGAATAATAATTGTTAAAATAATAAAAGTTATTGATTTAATTAAATTTTTCATTGATTTATCTCCTTGATAATTTTTTTAATAAAAAAACAAAACCTTTGAACGGTCAAAGGCTTTGTTTGTGGTGTTTAAAAAAAACTGCCGACAGACAAAGTGTATATCGGCAAATTGGTATGGGTAAAAAAAGGCAACTTAAGACAAAAGTACGCCGTGAGGACATATTGAAACGCCGATAAAAAGTATCAAACTGTTTTCGGTGTTAGTACGTCGCATTCGTCAATCCTCCTTTTGTCTGTGTCGGCAATAATTAATAATGGGCGTATTATATTGGATAAAAAAATGTTTGTCAAGGTTTTTTTTAACATTTGCAAAAAAAACTTGCTTTTTTATAAGTTTTGTAGTATAATCCCTATCGTTGAAAAAAAACAAGCGAATGTGGCGGAATTGGCAGACGCGCTAGATTCAGGTTCTAGTGGTAATACGTGCAGGTTCAAGTCCTGTCATTCGCACCAATGACAACGTAAGTTGAACCAAAAGGTTTTATTTACGTTGTTTTTCTTTGCAAAAAATTAAGGGCAGGACACAAATCCCACCCAAAAAGATTGCATATTAAAGTTTATGATTCCCGCCCAGAATAATTTTAATAATCCCAATCAGAATCCGTTTCCGTACTTTCACTTGTAATATATTTAATATATTTTTCGGCTTTTGATAATCGCTCGAAACCTTTACTCGTCCTCCAATAAATCTTCGTAACTGACGTTAAAAATCTTTTTAATTGACACGATAATATAAATCGGAGGTTCGGTATAACCCGATTCCCAATGGCTCACGGTTTTATTGCTCACGTTCAATAACTTCGCAAGATCTTTTTGCGTGAGGTTGTTTTCCAACCTCAACTCTCTGAGTTTGTCGTTTATCATAATTATATTATCTCAAATTTTGAGATAATATACTTGACAGTCTCAAATATTGAGAGTACAATTAATAAAAACACATTGAGGAGGAAAAAATGGAAGATCCTACTATGGGAAAGATCCCCGAACAACATAAAACAGTTGACGAGGTTATCAATGAAAACACCAAGTATTTTAAGTTTTATGAAAAAATGCCCACCATAATAACGGTTTTTTTTGCCATATTATATTTTTTCGTTATTACAATACTGTGTTTAGCGTTCAAAAGCAGTGCTCTTTGGTTTGTTTTGGCATTGATAGGGGCGGCGATATGCGCGGTAACGCATTTTTTGTTAAAAGTTATTTTTTCTTATATAATTTTACAAATTTCTTATTTGAAGAAAATAGAGGAAAATACCCGAAAAAATATAACGTATTAACGGACGAAAAACGGTTTTATCGTTGCTTTAAAAGAGTTTTGAAAGTTTAATATAAAAATTAAGGCGTAGACTAAAGGCTACGCCTTTTATCTTTGGTAACACAGTGAAGGGTCGGTTATTTTGGTTTTATTTAATAAAATATGCAATGCCTACGGCGCCGGGTCCGACGTGCGTTCCTATCGTGCATCCCATAGGGTACGTATCCGGGGTACGACCTTCAAACAAATACGCGCATGAAATTTTGTATTTCTCGATGTTGGTCTTATCGTTTCCGGAATACAGCAAGCCGAAAGGCATATCGAAATTGATTTTTCCGGATTCTTCAACGGTGGAATTAAGGTAAAGGTTGCCTTTTTTGTTACCTTTTGCGCTACCGATAACTTCTACCTTGCCGTTTATTACGCCGATCACCGGTTTGATTGCCGGCATTTTGCCGAAAAACGCGGTGGTCGCGGAAATTCTGCCGCCTTTTTTCAGGTATTCGAGTGTATCTATTACGGCAAAAATGCGTACGTTGTTTTTTTGTTCGTTAAGTTTATCTGCGATCTCTTTTGCCGAAAGTTTTTGTTTTGCCAGTTCCAGCGCATACAAACCCAGAAGTCTTTCGCCCAAAGCGGCGTTCAGACTGTCTACGACCTGAATTTTTCCGTCGAATTTTACCGCCGACTTAACGGCGGCCTCGTACGTCCCGGAGATTTTTGACGACAACGTTATAACGACCACGTCGTCCCCGTCCTTAGTCGCTTTTTTAAACTCGTCGTCCCATCTGAAAGAGTTTATCAAGCTGGTACGGGCAAAGTCTTGCAGTTCGGCAGTTTGTCGAAAAAAGTCTCCGGCAACAGGTTTACGCCGTCAAGGTACTCCTCGTCTTCGAGCATGACCTGAATGGGAATGAATAAAAATCCCAATTCTTTTGCTTAAACTTCGTTTATGTCGGAGGCAGAGTCAATCATAATTTTTACACTCATAATTCCTCTCCGTATTTATCGCACATCCTTTGAAGATTAGTGCTTATTATTTGCAGCGTTTCGTAAAAAATCCCTCTGTTTTCCTGCGTAACGCCTTCTCCCGCCGATTCTACTATCCGATCGATTTTTTCCACGATACCCTTAGCGGTTTCGACGCCTTTTTGCGTCAAAAAAAGCGGGCTTTTATATCTTTTTTCCGTTTTGGAATTGCATGCCACGTAACCGTTTTTTTCAAGCGAATCAACGGCTCTCGAAACCGCCGCTTTGTCTTCGTCGCAAACGTCGCAAAGTTCTTTTAACGTCAACGGCCCGTCGTTTTTGTACAGGTAGAACAGGCAGGAAACATGCGGTCCTTTTAAGTCAAAACTTTCCATTTCTTCCTGCTTCAACTTTTTGATACACCTGTTACATTTTGCAATCTGCAAGGTAAAAATACTGTAAAGTTCTTTCATTTAACCGACTCCCTAACAACTTGTTGATTTTTCAACAAGTCAATAATATACCAAACTTGTTGATTTTTCAACAAGTCAATAATATACCAAACTTGTTGTTTTGTCAACAAGTTTGGTGCATTTTTTAAAAAATTGTAACTCTTAGCGAAACGGCAAAAAATAAAAGAAAAAAATCCACGGATCGTATTCCGTGAATTTTTAATCGTGTATTTTTAAAATCAAATTTCAGAGTCGTCGTTATGGTGAATATTATCGGGTGGCCGAAAAAGAGGGAGACGGGTATCAGTTATAAAACTTTTTAAAGATAAATTTCCCGCCGTTTTGTTTTTGGAAGTAAATAAGGTCCGCCTGCAAATCCGACGAAATTTGTCTGCCCCGTTCGGAAGAAACGTTGCCGAACGTAAGGAGAAAGCGAGTGCGCGGCAATTCTCCGATGACTTTATCGCTCAGATAAACGATATCGCCGTTTTCAACGGTAAAACCGTCCGGGCAATTAAGGTTGCATTTCATGGTTTTGGCGGGATTGAAAAGCAGGTATTTGTAGGTTTGGTCGTTGTTCAACACGGTCACGCTGAATTCCTTGAAATAAAGCATTTTAGCGTACTCGGTATGATCGCAAAAATATTGTGCCAGACGGGTAGGATCTTTTTCCATCGTCAACCTCCGTTATTTTGCCGTTAAAGATTTTTAAGGGACACGGGTGTGCGAACCAAGCCGTACGGGGTGGTATGCAGGTACCCGAAAAAAAATGATTTTTATCGGTTTCCGACGTCGTTCGCCTTTTCTTTGAGCAGGGTTATTCTTTTATTGGCGGTAACGATCATGACGGCGGCAAGCGCGATAATCGCCGCGCAGGCGGCAAAACCGACGCCCGCTTTCAAAAAAAGCAGTCGGCTTTCGTGTTCTGCGGTTTCGCTGAAAGTCGCAATCATTAAAACGGTCAGGGACACCATGGACATATAGGCGTCCGCGAAATTAAGATTTCTTAGCGACTGAATCACGGGATTATCTAATCTGCGCGCTTTTGCGATGTTAAGAACGGCCGTTATAATTCTAAAAAAAGTATACGTAGCGTTGGCAATCGCCATAATCTGCCCACCCGGGGTTGCCGTTTCCGACGTCAGCCTCAACGTGATTACGACCATCATTGCAATTTCTAGGGGGATAAGGAAAGCGCCGCTGGCCAGGTGAATTTTCCACAACCCCAACGCATTGTTTTCGTCTTGTTTGGAAAACTTTTTATTGACGAACCTTTCCGCGAGCAGTACTCCGCTTCTGAAAATAATCAAAAGAGAGTAATAGCCGGTCAGGGACGCATACCAGACGGATTTATATCTGATTGCGCTTACCCCGTTCATAACGGCGAACGCGACGGTCACAACGAGGGAAATAACCGAAAAGAAAACGGTTTTAAACCCGTATTGTTCCGTCAATTTTGTAAACAGGCTGTTTTTTCTTATCAACGTCTTCGTCCGTGACTTTATTCCGGGTGCGAAAATCACGATTGAATAAACGGAATAAGCCAGGAGAGCGGCGGCGATACCGAACACGGGGTAAGAAATAACGGGCAGTTCTGCGTCCGGTTCTGCCGTGCAGACCAGTACGATCGACCACACGACGACGACCGCCGTGCAAAAGTAAAGAACCGCAAGCGGTACGCCGTGCGGACGTTTAAGCCATTTTAAAAACTTGTTATCCTTGCCGGACGTCTTGTCTTTATTCCTCTGTCCTGCCTTTATTGCGTTTTTTCGCCGAAGCGGTTGTCGGCTTTCGACTCGGTAATCAACAAGATATTAAAACAAAAAACGGTTTTTGTCAAGTATGCGTTCTGTAAAAAATGACTTGCCCGTCTGCGGGGTTGTGTTTTCAGGCGAAAAGCGTTTTATCGGCGCGATTTATCATGGCTTTGCAATAATTGTGATTAAGTGACATCGGGAAAACATATAATATATAACGTATCCGTATAGACAGGGGTAACAAAACTATAAAGAGGATTGTGGCGATCTATATTTATATTTGCACTTATATTTACTGCGAAAAGAGTGAAAAGATTTTCAATTAAAAATTTTCAATTGATTAATAATTAATATGCAAATAATGCGAAAATGCAAATTTCTGGGAAATTCCGTATTTTGGTGAAATTCCGACGAGGTGTCGTTAGAAAACCTAAAAGACGGAAGGAAGGGCAAAAGACCGCTGTTTATCAATTAACGGCGGTCTTTTTGTTGCCCGTAATCCGATGTACGTCAGATTGTGTTTCGTTTTTTTTCGGCGGTCGTTGAGTAAAAACACGGTGTTTTTTACAAAGCTGTCACAATTATCGCAATATGATTACTTTTTGAAAGATTGTTTTTGTATTTTTGAGATTATTTTGAAAATTTTAAGGAAAAAGTTGAAATTTTTTTTAAAAAACGCTTGACTACGCAGGTAGTACGCGGTCTATCCTAATACAAAATAGGTATTATGGGAGTTTCCATACATGCCGAAAAAGAAAACGAAACGGAGGTTAGTTTTATGAAGAACAAAAGACTATTGGCAATTTTGTTATTCGTACTGATGCTTGTAACGGCTACGGTCTGTTTAAGCGCATGTAAGAAGAACAAAAAGTTCGTAGCGCAAGGCGAAGAAGGGTCGTATTATTGCGACGTAGCCGGCGGCGAACTGACGGTCACTCTC
>SFEB01000066.1 GCA_004558105.1 Clostridiales bacterium | reverse complement strand
AATGGCGGCGTTTTTGGTGGAAAGATACGTATACACGGGAGAAACCGAGTTCAATATCACTCAAGAAGAGATTGCTAAAATGACAAGTTCCGCAAGAGAAGTCGCCGGGAAAACCATAAGACAATTTGCGCAAGATGGTATGATCGAATACGGACGAGGCAAAATAAAAATTCTCGACGTACAAAAATTGAAAAAATTGATGTAACGAATCTTATATTTTTATAACTTTTTACAACCGACCGAGCGGCAAAACGCCCGGTTTTTTTATTGTGGGAGCAACTCTCTTTCTTTGCCCGAACAAGGCTATTATAATGGTGCAAAAAAAGGAGTGTTACGATATGGGTTATTTGCTGACGTTTCTTGAAGGACTTGCGTCGTTTATATCGCCTTGTATGCTTCCGATGATACCGTTGTATCTTTCCTATTTTGCCGGCGACGACGAATCCGAGGAGGAGCCTCAAACGACGATTGTCAATACGAATACGGAGGCGGCGGAAGTAAAAAACGCCGATTCCGCGATTTCCGACGAGAACGAGGAGACGGCGGGAAATAACGGGCAAACGTCGGGCGAGGAGGTTTCGGACGGCGGGAAAGAAACGTCCGTCGAAACGGTAGCGGATACGAACGCCGAAAAAACCGCCGCGGCGAAAAAACCGAACGTAAAAAAATATCGCGTGCTTATCATGTCGTTGTTTTTCGTGCTCGGGTTTACGCTGATGTTCGTAGTATTCGGCGGTCTCGTGGGGCTTGTGAGCGGATACGTAGCTAAATACAAGAAAATCATAAACATTGTTGCCGGCGGCATAGTCGTCATATTCGGCTTGTCGTATATAGGACTGTTCAGATTGCCGTTTTTTAAGGGAATCGCAAAGTCGCATAAGATAAAAAGCGTATGGTCGGCGTTCTTGTTCGGCATAGTGTTTGCGGTGGGAGTAGGACCGTGTACGGGCGCTTTTTTGGGTTCTGCGCTTGCTCTTGCATCGACGTCGGGGACGGTGGCGAAAGGAATAGCGCTGTTGTTGTGCTATTCGCTCGGCATAGGGATTCCGTTTATCGTCACGGCGATACTGACGGACAAAACGAAAAAGTTGTTCGGCTTTATAAAGCGGCATTTCAAGGTGATAAAAATCATAAGCGGGAGTTTACTCGTCGTAATAGGAATATTGATGGCGACGGGCGTCATGGATAAACTCGGCGCGATTATAAAATAGGAGGCATAAATATGACGAAGAAAGTAGTTTTGATAATAGTTATCGTAGCGCTGTTTGCAGGCGTCGTGACGGGTGCGTATTTCGGATACAAAAAGCTGTCGGGCAAGACGGATATCCCCGGTGGTCAAAGCCCCGCCATACAAAACAAGGGCGACTATAAAGACTTCACGGTCACCGACAAGGACGGTAAAGAGGTCAAGCTGTCCGATTTTATCGGCAAACCCATCGTAATCAACTTTTGGGCGACGTGGTGCCCGCCGTGCAGATCCGAGCTTGCGCATTTTGACAAACTTGCAAAGGAGTATGAAGGAAAGGTTCACTTTTTGATGGTGAATCTATCGGGAGAAGACAAGCGGAGCGTTAAAAATTTCGTGCAGAGCAACGGTTATACTTTCCCGCTTTATTTCGACGATACGAACAGCGGCAGTAAAGCGTATTCGGTTTCGTCCATTCCCGTGACGGTGTTTATAACCGCAAAGGGCGATATCGGAGCGCAACGCATAGGAGCGATGAGCGAGGCGACGCTCAGAAGTTATATCACGCAGTTATTAAACAAAGGAGAGTAAGTTACCGTGTTAGAGGTAGGAAAAAACAGTTTTCAGAAAGAAGTAATTTCTTCGGACAAACTCGTGCTTGTGGATTTGTACGCAACCTGGTGCGGACCGTGCAAAGCGCTCGCGCCGATTTTGGAAGACTTGGAGAAAAAGTACGACGGCAAAGTCAAAGCGGTCAAAATAAACGTCGATGAAGAAGAGAGCCTTGCCGTAAAACTCGGCGTCATAAGCGTACCCACCGTCGTTTTTTACAAAAACGGCAAAACGGTAGCCTCCTTTGTAGGCGTAAGGAGCGCGTCGGAAATAGGTAAAATCATCGAGAAAAACCTTTGACGAAGCGGCGGAACGTCAGTTTGCGTAAAGCTGCCGATTTTGAGTTTGAAAAGTCGCCGGTCTGCAAAAAGTCGCTGCGGAAACGGTTTTTGACGTCGGAGTACGCAGCGATTGTCGTACGCGGCCGGAACAAAAAAATGAGACGGGAATAACGAATTTTTAAGCGAAACGTATGTCGTTACGGCGTGCGGTTTCGCTTAGTATGCGAAAAGAGCCTTAAAAAAGTCGAGAAATGAGACTAAGTCTCTTTACAGAAAGATCGCTTGCGGATATAATGTTGCCGATTTTTAATATAAAACAAAAAAATTTGACGATAAAATCAAGTTTTAAGGAGAAAAAATGAAAAGAATAGGAATGATTATCGCGTTGGCTTTCGTACTTATCGTAGGCGGAGTATACGCAACGTTCAGTTATGCTCAAAACGACGTCGGGACTGTAAACACGGCGCTCAATAAATCCATTGCCGAAAGCACTACGACCGTGGCAAAAGGCACTGTTGCCGTTGACGTCGACGGATTCACCGTTCGCGTGGACGATAAAGGCATACTTGACGGCGGAAGCGGAACTCTTGTGACCGGATACAAGTCGCAAGGCACGGTAAATTTGACGTTTACCCCTGCGAAAGGAGCGGACCAAGAGGTCGTTGACGGAGGCGTAAATCTCAAAATGGAAATCGCTTTTGAAAACAACCGGTATAACGGCACGGACATTTTCAAAACCACGACGGAATATCAGACGACGGGTATTATCCTCGGGAAAGGAACGAAAAACGACGTAAGCGGCAAGTTCGAATACACCGTCGATCTCGCTCCGTACCTCGCGGTCAATGAAATCTCGTTGCCGACGAATGCTGATTACAACAGTTTTTTGACGGCTTTCACCAATGCGAAAATCAAAATTACCGTAAGCGAAGTAAAGTAAAGGAATAGACTATGACGGGCTACGAAATTTATATTTTCGTTCTATGTTTGATTGTATTTGTGGCGTTGACGGCGTTTTTTGCTACGATGATAACTCTTTACGTAAAGATGCAATTAAAGCTCATACGAGGCGGTCTTGCGGATGAGGAAATAAAACGGCAATCGAAGGACGCAAAGCGTAATTTCGCTTTACGTCTGGTAGAAAAAATCGTATCGGGATTGTTTTTGGCGTGCGCAATAGTCGTTTTTTCGCTGTCGTTGAGCGTAAAAATCAATGAGAATAAACCTGTCGGACATAGCGTCGTCAAAGTAGTAAAAAGTCAGTCGATGGCAGAAAAAAACGAGAACAACAAATATCTGTTCGACAATAAGCTGGATAATCAAATCCAAATGTTCGACCTGATTAAGGTAGCGCCCCTGCCGAAAGAGAGCGAGCTAAAACTTTACGATATAGTCGTGTACGAGGCGAACGGGCAAATGGTCGTTCACCGCATAGTGGACATTAAAGAACCCGACGCGACGCACTCGGAAAGAAGATTCGTTTTGCGAGGCGACGCCAACGCATATTCGGACAAATTCCCCGTTCTATATTCTCAGATGAGAGGAATTTATCAAGGCAAGAGAGTACCGTATATAGGAAGTTTCGTCGTCTTTATGAATTCGCCGGCAGGGTATTTGTGCATCGCTTTGCTGGTATGCGTCGTGGTGGCATATCCTTTGATTGAAAGAAAGATGAAAAAAGAAACGGCGTTGCGTATGGCGGAAATAAAATACGAACGACAATACGAACCGGAGCGAAACGACGGCGAAAAGTACGCAAGTTTGCAAAGAGAACAAAAACGCAGGAGAAAGGGGCAATGACGACCAAGTCTTTTACGTTCTTTTGCGCAGTGGTTCTTATTGCGATAGCTTTGTGCGCGGGAGGAGTTTTTGCGGCTTTTGCCTACGCTCGGTCCGACGTAGAGCCAAAATCCGAATACCTTAACAAGTATATCGATTTAGAATATCCGACCTTTACTCAAGCGATGACGGATATGATGAACTTTGCGGACGGAACGGAAATTTTAGGATTGAACAGCGTCGCATATTACGCGCAGTTCACAGATCCCGACGCGCCGGAAATCAACGACGGCGTTATGCACGCATACGCAAAGACGAGCTTTTCGAGACGAAGTTACAACTATGTCGGAAGTATGGATAGTTCGTACGGGAGATTTTTCCACGCGGCGGACAGCATTGCCGTCGTTATGCGTTACGCGGTGACCGTCGGGACGGGAGACGATAGCGTCGTGTATCTGTATATGGCAAGCGCAAAAACCCTGAACAAAACAAACGTCGATAAGACTATACCCGTATTCCGCGTCGGATACAAGTATGCGGCTGTGACGAATCCGGACGGAACGACCGCCTCGGCAGGCTATTATCTGATAAAAGACGCGGAGGGGAATCCTGTCGTAGAAAAAGGCGCTTCGCCCGTGAAATTATACGAAGGACAGTCCGACGGCGCAAAAACATTCGGCGTCCACGGCGGCAATGAAATTTTCGTCGCCGACGGCAAATAGTTTTTAAGTCGCGTTATATTTTCCGGACGCGAGTGTGTAGAATTACGTAAAAAACCGAAACGAAAATCCAAAGGCAGACCCGAAAAAGGCTGCCTGTAATTTTGTCCGCAAACTTTATCGCGTTTTATATAGCGGAGAGGCGGTTGCGGTTTCCCCGTAAATTTTTTATAAATTCCGGAATAATCTCTTGACAAAGGGAATACTGCGTATTATTATTAAAACAGTTAAACAAACATTTAATTGTTTCGAAGGTCATTATGGAAAAGAAATACAAAGTCACCGGTATCGACTGCGCGAACTGCGCAAGGAAAGCCGAACGCGCCGTAAGCAAAGTCAAGGGCGTAAAGAGCGCGGTTCTGAACTTCTTTATGGAAACGCTCACCGTAGAAGTCGACGATGAAAACAGCGAAGCCATATTAGAAGAAGTCAAGAGAGTTTTGTTAAAGAACGAACCCGACGCGATAATTAAATAACGGATAAAAATGAACAAGAAAAAATTCAAGAAGCAGTTACAAAAATATCTGCCGATTATAAAAATCGCTTTGGCGTTGATTCTCGTCTTACTCGGCGAGTTTTTGCCGATAGGTAAGTGGTGGAAGCTCGGAATATTCATAGCCGCTCTTATCGTGGTGGGAATAGAGCCTCTTATGGAAAGTATAG
>SFEB01000065.1 GCA_004558105.1 Clostridiales bacterium | reverse complement strand
AAAAAAGGCTGGGTGGCAATGGATAAAGATGGGTATTGGTATTGGTATGATGAAAAGCCGTATGTCCGCCAGTCTTCGTGGGGATACAATTCCCTTTGTGCACACTTGGATGTTTTCAACATCAAACCTTCCGAGAATTGGAAAGACAGTTTGTTGGAGTGCGGATTATGACTGACAGATTTAAGTTCAGAGTCTGGGATAAAGAATTCAAAAAGTACTGGACTGATGAAGAAATAAAAGAGAACGCTGCTTGGCTGCTCTTTCCTGACAACGACAACATCGAGAATATCGAGATTGAACAATGCACCGGCTTAAAGGATAAGAACGGAAATCTTATTTATGAGGGTGATATAATGTTGATACGCAAAGAAAAAATGCGTGTTGATTGGGAAAATGCAATGGCTGGTTTTATTCTTACAGGGAAAGCGAAAGAAGCTCCTGTTGATGAATATAATGTAATCGGAAATATCCACGAAGGGTGAGGAAAATGACTTTTTACGAAATGATTAAAAAGATTCACGAAGGTGAAACCCGTCCGTTCGGACGCGACCTTTTTTATTCTCCCTTACACGGAAAAAAAATTTACGGAAAAGTGCTTTATCCTGCCTTTGGCAGACGTGAGCGGACAGATATGATTGTGACAAGCCAAGATTTGTTTTCTTCGGATTGGGAAGTTTGTCAAGAAGAATATATTTCAAAAGAAACGAAAGAAATGATGGAAATGAGGTGAAGACAAATGACGCTTGCAATGTATACAGAAGAACAAATGAAATCGTTTGAAAATAAAATCATAAATATGGATTGTCTTGATTTTCTAAAAAAATGCCCTGACAATTATTTCAGTTTGGTTTTGACCGATCCGCCCTATGGTGGTGGGGCACAAGACGCTTGGGAAGGGAAGAAACGCTCCCGTTTCGGAGGTATCTTTGATAAGTATCATATTGAAATAAAATGCGAGGACGGAAAACAAAACATTCAACACTGGGATTACGCTCCCAGTCAAGAAGTGTTTGATGAGATTTTTCGCGTAAGCAAAAATCAGATTATTTGGGGTGGGAATTATTTTAATCTTCCGCCTACAAGATGTTTCAATGTTTGGAAGAAACTAACTATAAGCGAAAAATTTAGTATGGCTATGTGCGAGTATGCTTGGACTTCATTTAATGATAATGCGAAAGTTTGGGAGTTTGCACCACAAGACCCAAACAGATTTCACCCGACACAAAAACCAGTTGATTTAATTGCCAAACAAATTGCTTTATATTCCAAAGAAAACGATCTTGTGTTAGATTGTTTCAGCGGTTCAGGCACAACCGCCATTGCTTGCCATAATCTAAAAAGGCGGTTTATATGTATCGAAAAGGACGCTGAATACTGGAAAGCCAGCGTAAAACGTCTTGAAGAACATCAAAGGCAGTTGTCGCTTTTTTGAAAGGAAATAGGGAAGAATGAAAGAAACAACGTATGAAGTTGACGGCGTGATTTATGAAAGCGTCGTTACCCAGTCAAACACTTGTCGGATATTGACAAACGGCGGACGTGGCGCAATGGCTATGTACGGCGAAATCGCAAAACTGCGTGACGGTTGGATTGAACAAGTTGGATCGTCAATGCCGACGGGATTGTGTCGTCAATCGTGGCTATCACGCTTTCCTGACGAAGTAAAAGCGGATGCGGGCGCAATGATGAACTTTATTTATGACAAGTATCCGAAACAAGCGAAACGTCTTTTTTGCGGAACGGACGAATTTACGGATTTTGCGACGGCGTGGGCTATCTGTCAGTTCGATATGTTTCAGGACGAACTGGAAGAAGACGGCGATGCAAAATATAAGAAAATGCTTAATTTTCTGAAAAGGAAAGGTGTGTAAAAATAGGGGCGTGTTAAAGACGCCCCGTTTTGATTATCGGCGTGTCGTTCCATAAGCCACCAAACCGCGACGCCTGTAAGATTCCCAAACGTTGAATAGAACTGCGATTATGTAGTTAATTGCTGTTGCTCCTTCCATTCTTCGTAAGTCTTGGGATTAGCCAACCACCATTCGTCTTCCAGCGTATAGTCACGCAGGTATACGCGGTAGGCTTTATACTGTTCCCGTTCTTCGTCAGTGATAGGGTAGTCAGCAATCATATACTTGTCTGTTTCTTCAAGGTATCGATTGCGAACGGCACGGACTTGCACTTGCTTATCCTCATCGCTTGGTTCGGGTGGATTAACCGCTTCCAGATAATCGCCGAAATCTTCTATTACTTTGCCGTTCTTGTTGCAATAAACAGCAAGGTCGGCATATTGAGCATTTGTGTAGGGTTTGTTCAGTTTCATCTTCGTTTCTCCTTAATATCCGCAGGCTTGCCACATTAGAGAACCTCTCGGAATAAAAGCGACAAAAGAATTAACGCTTTTTGATTGAATAAAACTTGCATAGAAGTTTGTTGTTCCTGCATCAAGACAAGTAGATTGAACTGTGTATGTTGTATCAGAAAAACTCTTTAACAATGTCACAGTTGCAGATCCTGACCACCCTCCCTGTTCAATCCAGCCATCAGAGTAAATGCGATACCATTCTGTTCCGTTTCGGTATGTTTCCGTTACATACGGCTTGGTGCAGTTGCTTAAATCAGTATCAGCCTTATTGACAAGCGTTTCCTCAATCCTTGCCACATTGACGAGTTGTGCGTTCTGCAATGTGTCGCCGATGTAGTAGTAAAGGGAGCCGTTGCCTGTTGCTGGACTTATTCCAAATTTGGTAACGTTTCCATTATAATATCCGGCTTCAATTATATCACCTTTCTTAGCATCTATAAAACACTGTGTAGCAGAATCGGCTTCTGTGTTTCCTTCGGTTGCTATGGCAATTCCAGCCGTAATATTTGAAAGCCATAAATCCGTTAAAGAACCGTATCCAACAATACAAAACGTTCCATTTTTCGTTGCTGTATAGGTACTTCCATGTCCGTTATAAGTAATGTTTTCAAACGTATCACCTGGCAAATCCTCACTACCATTCAGCAAAGGCAACCTGAACGTCTGGTCTGCGGTGTTGATAACAAAGTCATAGTCCGTGTATTCGCCAGTAGAAGCGACAAAACCAGATACGCCAGCGTTCATCTGTTCAAGCAACCAGTTATACATACCAGTATAAACCGTGCCGGCATTCCATTGACCAGCAGATTTAAGCCAACTGTTGTTGTTCATCGTGCCTTTATAGTACTGGCTCATTCCATAGGAATAGACATTGTTGACTTGGTAATTGTTAATAGGACGGTCAGATTCTTCAACACCAGTGTTTACAACGATGCAATACGGATACTGTACTGCTTCCTGCTGAACAGGAGCGTTGTCTTGGTAGGTGGAAGATGAACTGGAAGCAGAAAAATCAACTCGACTTTTGTTTGCTGATCCACTTGAACTCAAATTAGCGCCAGTTTCAGATGTAGAGAAAGCACCTCCGGAAGATGAAAATTGCGGACCATATAAATAACCGTTAATATTCGGCAAGCTCTCGCTCTTAATCCCACCAATCAATGCCAAGTCAAGCAAGCTTTGTGCATTAACCACAGCAGGAAGTCTGATTGTGCCAGCAGTGTCATCAACAACGAACTTACCACACTGACCGAGTTTGCTCATCGTTTTCTCGGCTTGCCAGTTTTCCTCTGTCGTTGCCAAGTTAGGATAAAATGCAATGGCGGACTTAACCTTATTCGTGAAAGAAACAAACTGGGACTGAATGATGACTTGTCCGTTCAAGTACCGACGAAGATTCAGCGATTCGTCAATGCCTAACGGACAAAACATAACATCACCGATTTCACCACCACCGCCGCCAAAAGACAATTTTTTCCAATGTTCGTCATCAATCAATGTTGGATTTTCAACAAAGTTATTCGTGTTGTTGTTAATCAACGAATAGACAAGAAAAGGATCTTCGTTTTCAGGAAAATACCAAAGAACGGAATTTTTCGGATAGCCGCCGATAGCGTCGGACACGGCTTGATTGAACGAATACGTACCGCCGTTTTGAGAAAAGAAGTTATGTTGCGAAACAACGTTAAAAAGACCGTTGAAGTCTTGCTGTTTCGGGGGAAGTCCAGACACCTGTGTCGGCAAAGGATTTTCAATCACGGGCATACGGGTAATGGCGGGAAAACCCTCTTGGAACGACGCTCCATTCGTCCCTGTTGCGCCGTTCGGAATAACGTTAATGTTTTCGCTTGTCGCTTGTGCGGCAATCGGTTGCGGGATTACTACGGGGATTGTATTTGAAGTCGCCATTTATTGAACTCCTATGCTGTTTACGACAAAAACGCCGTTGTTAAAAGGTTGAAGTCCGCTTCCATCGAAACCGAAAGTTTCTTGCGGCGGAATCGGTGTAATTGATGCAATTTTAACGCCAGACGGGCGCGGAAGAAAATCATTTAATTTCAAAACGATTTCTTCTTCCGCCGTCGGAAAAAAGTCTAAAATGTACGTTATGGACATATTCAAATTGTCCTGCACGTATGACTTGTTATCGGGGTGATTGAAGAAAATTTGCCGAATAAACGTGTTTACGTTTGAAAACGTCGGAGCGTGAGAGTTTTTATACAGTTTTGCGTTCAAAAGCAATCTGTAAGACTCCGTAGGAATGGGGACAAGTTCGCCGTTTTCGTTCGTGTACAAAGGACGTTCAAGATTCAGTAAAAATCCCCACAACGTCAAACCAAATTCGTTTGCCGTTTGAATGTTCAAAACGTCAACAATCCAGCGTTCCCAAAAATTAGAAACGGCATCATCGTAAAAGTTTTGCTTCATAGCAATCAAAGCGTTAAAATTCGGCGCGTTGTCGTACTGCCAAAGGATAACGTTTCTTGCATTAAAAGCGATTTCTTTTGCGACATCGTAATTCTTCATTGAACCACCACCGAAACATCATCAGACGTTAAAAGAGCGCATTGTTTTGAAAGGATTGAAACGCCGTTGACGGTTTGTTGTTCGCCTTTTTTACCCGCGACGACTTGAACAATTTTAATTTCAGGGATTGCTTCGGAAACGGCGGAAGCGATTTCAAAAGTGTTTACGTTATTCCCGATTACAAGCCCCTCGACGTTCGGATTTTTGTTTTGCGCCCAAGCGACAACGGTATCTTTCACATCTTGATAAATGTTGTTTCCCTGATATTTGTTCAAAGAAACTTTGATTGTCGTTTGCACTTCGATATATTCGGGGCGATTGAACGTAACTTGAACATAGCGGTCGTTATCCCAAACCTGTTTCGGATTGTCCGCTAATCGCCGTATATCCGCACCCGACGTTTTTTGCGGACGCAATGGCGTTGTAAATGTCTTGAACAAGTCCGCCGTCCACAATGATGCACAAAGAATGCGGAGCAACAGAAACACCGTCAACTTCAACTGCCGTGTCGTTATAATTCTCGTAATACCAAGAAGATATAACGCCATTTACGCCTGACAGTTTCCCTTTGATTGAATCGTTGTATCCGTTCGCTAATTGTTGAGCGTACAAAATACGTTCGCGGTATGAATCATCGCTTTCTTTTTCATATCCGATAATGGCAGGGTCGGGATTGTTTATCGTTTCCCAACCCGAAACGCTCGAAACGATTTCCGTTAATGTTCCGACGGGACAAGGAATTTGTCCGAGTTCAACCGACTGAAAATAAACTTCCGCTTTGCCGTTTGTGTCCAGTTGAACCGTTCTTTCGCTTTCAAAAACATTTCCGTCCGTTGTTTTCGCTTGGGAGCCAACAGGGATAATAGTCCCCGCAACGCCCGCCAAAGAAACAAGAACTTGCGTCGGTTGCGCATATTTTCGATACACAAGAACCTTTGCGCCGATTGCGTCCAAAAAATCGCCCGATGCCGTTCGAATGTTTTGAGAGTTCGCCATTAAAGCGACAACGCGGATTACCTGTTGACGCAATAACGTATCGTGTTCAATCAAACGACCCTGCGGCGTTGACGTTTCAACGGACAAATCCGCCCCGAAAATATCTTTGTATTCGTTTTCAACGTCCGTTTTTACGTCGCTCGTATTCGGAATAACAACGCCAGTGGACGTAACATAATTGTACAAATCAGCCATTTTTAACCCGCAATCGTTGTTTCACCGTAAATCGTCGAAACGTTCATCTCGTATTTCAAAGTGCCGTCTTCAATTCGCATTGCAAAATTCACAACGGAATTTACGCCGTCAATCGCTTCAACGTTATTCACAATTTGTTTTCTAAACAAAAAAACGTCGGGCGGAGAATTGAAAACAGAGCCAAAATAATCAACGCCAACGTTTGTTGCCAACTGACATTCGCCTAAAACCGTCTGAATCCGCTGTTTTATGACCAACGACAAAGCGTCAATATCAGACAACACCGCCAGATTGCCCAGCGAATCTAAATATATATCGTTGTCCGAATTTGTCCCTATCGTTTTCATTTAACGCCTTTCATTTTGTTAAATCCTATAACAATTTGCAATCTTTGTAAAGGCAAAATCACGGAACGATAAACCAACGTTTTTGTTTTCCTAAAAAGACTTATTGATAAAAACAACGGATTGTTTTAACCTATAAGAAGTCAAAGTTTTTCAGGAACAACGAAAATGAAAAATTACAACGTGAAAGCAAAAGAATGGAAACCGCTTTCTGACATTATTCCTGTAAACGTCTTTATCGAGGAAGCGGAATAATGGAACACGTTATCGAAAAACTTAAAGCGTGGGGATGGGTGATTATGACAATCTTCACCGTGTCCTGTTTTATCCAAACGCTTATTCAATTATCGCCCCGTGTTACAGATTTGGAAAGACGCGCCGCCGCAACCGAAAGCAAAGTGTCCCTGATTGAAGTGAAACTTGACACCGTTTTGCATCAGACGACCGAAACAAAGAATGACGTAAAGGACATATACCGCATTTTAATCGGAGAGCAGAAAAAATGAATTACATTGGCGCCGTTTTGTTTTCAGCGTGGGAATCATACTGGCGACGTGGCTTCGGCGGGCTATGGAACGACAAGCCGGTAATCGAAAACAGAGCGTTGCAACACGTTCTTAATTCAATCGCTATGATTCTTCTTTTTTGGTATCGTTTCGATATTGTCTCGCAGTGGCAAAAGGTTTTGACGATTGTTTACGTCATCGCCATTGTAGAGGGACTGTACTGGTCGCGTGGGCACGGCTATGCGTTCGACCTAGGTCGTGACGGACAACCTGACGAGAAGATGCTGTCACGCTATGAAAAGCCTTTATTCAACCGTTTCTTTTTGACGCCGTTGTATAATCTTTTCGGTTGGCGCAAATACGGCTATTCATACGACCTGTTTTCTATGGCGTTGCGCTACACGCTTCCGTGCGTTCTGTTAATCCCCGTGTTTTCTTGGCACATCGTCTTTATGGGATTGCTTGTTTCCCCGATTTACGCTTTCTGCTGGACGTTTCGTGAACGTGAAAACGCACGATACGGAAGCACGGCACTTGCCGAATGGATCGTCGGTGCGTGGACGGGGTTGTGTTTGTCTTTGATGTAAGGGAAACAAATGACGAAAAATTATTTCACGGCCAAAGAGGAAGCGTGCAAATGTTGCGGACAAGGACGCCTTGTTTCCGATTTTCGTGAAAAGTTAAACAAGGCGCGCGAACTTGCGGGAGTGCCGTTCTTCCTGACGTCCGCTTTTCGTTGTGAAAAACACAACAGAGAAATCGGTGGGGCGGAAACGTCTTCACACTTGGCGGGAATTGCCGTTGACATTAAATGCACGGACGCTTGGAGTCGTTTTAAAATACTGCACGCTTTGCTTTCCGTAGGCTTCAAACGCATCGGCATCGGGCGCACGTTTATACACGTTGACGACGATTTGACAAAACCGCTTGGCGTTGTTTGGGATTATTACAGCAAGAAAGCATAGGGAACGGATTAAGACACCTGCGTCAAAAGTCCGTTCGTAAAAGTCAACGTTTGCTTTGTCGCACCAGAAACGTCGTGAATTTCGACAATCTGCGTTGTCAGTCCCGCAACGCCGCCTGTTGAATACGTCGCCGATTCTGTGTTTCCTGCGACGGAAACGTTTTTAGAAACAGACGCACCGTTCGCATTAAAAACAAGCGTGCTTTCTCCGTTCGTAAGCGTCAAATTTTCCGTTGTCATTTCGACTTTTACAGAGCCGTCCGCGTTTTGAATTGAAACGTCCGCCGTTGTATTATCCGCCGTCGAAAGATTAAACGGCAAAAAGAAACCGTCTTCAACAGCGTGAACTCTGCGGGTATTCGGGTCGGCTTCGGCAAGTGTCTTCAAAAAATTATAGCAATCACGGTCGGCGAAAAAAATCAGCCCCAAATCACCTTGTTTCAAAGAAAACGAAACTGTAAACGTGCTTCCGAAACGGACAACCGGCATTGTGATAATCTGTCGGCTTTCCGTGATGCCGTCATTCCTGATATATTTGACCGCTGGACGCACTTTAACCGTGTTAGATACCCTATCATACTCTTGAACGACAGCGGGCATACAGACGCTTATTTGTGCGCTTATCGAACGCAATAAATCTTGAAGCGCAAAAAGTTCGCTTTCGGTTGAAAGCGGATTTGCATTTACGATTGAAACATCAGACATTGCTCGGAATCCTCATACAAGAAAGATGCGTGTAAAAAGGAACGTCGCGGGAAGTCCCCTCGTGCGTCAACATATAAACCGTGTAATTCCCATTCAAAGACGGAATTTGCGTCGATTCGATTTTTGCGATTTGCGACATCTGAAAAAACGGATTAAGAAAAATTGAAACGTTGCACCCGTAAGTCGTCGGCTTTGGCATAAAAACCATACCGTTTTCGGTATTGATTAAATACGGAACGCTCGGTCGATTCGTTTTTGACCAGTCATCGACAATGATTTTTCCCTGTTCGTAATAAAAAACCTTGTCGTTTTTAAACATTTCATAGAGTTTTCTTTCCAAAGACGGAAGATTACCCTTGAAATAAAACTTGTCGATTGTTGCGTTTGAAGTCGAGTAATCCAAAACAACGGGAACGTCAAAAACAGACGCTATTTTTTTAACAAGGTCTTTGGCGGTTGTATTTTCAACGGATATTTCTTTTTCTTCGGAAACAAGATCTAAATTTGAAAACACTTCCATATTCAGCCAAACATCAGGCGGCATTGTCGGAATTGCTTTAAAAATCAATCCGTCAAAAATTACCGCCGACTCGTCGTCTTTTCCCTCAACATATCCTGCCGTCAGCCGAATGTATTTATCGTTTTGCGTTGCAAGATACGCCCCCTGAAACGTCGTCAGTTGGTTTATATGTTCTTTCGACAACCCGCACACCGAAATTGTCCCTTGTGAAAACACAGTCCCTCTGTATTGCGTGATTTTGAAACGAACAGCCAAATTTTCAAGCGTCAGTAAAACATCACGCTGTTTTTTATCAGCGGACAAGCGGTAAATTTCGACAACGACTTTACGCTTTTTCATTCAGAATCACTCACATAAATCAAGTTCGCACTTTCGCCCAATTTGTCATAAGACGGATAATCTTCATTGTCGCA
>SFEB01000064.1 GCA_004558105.1 Clostridiales bacterium | reverse complement strand
ATATTGTCATTGATAGCGGCGAGGGTGTTGTTGATCGCGATAGTCTGTAGCATCGTTTTATTTCTCCGTTTTTCGTGTTGTTAAATATCTATCCCCAAACGTTCGGGGTTTTCCTATCACTGATAACAGTATACATCGAATTTTGAAAAGAAAAGGGGGTTTTTCAAAAATTCTCAAAATTTCTCAAAATCGAGATATATATAATATATTGTCAAGAAATCGTCGGATTTTCTGTATATAATCAAACATTCTTACACTATAAGCAAGCCGTTATGTGTAACGTATAAAAACCGGTAAGTGGTTGTTTTTGCGTTGTATTCCTCAACAAACTACAACAAGCGTTGTTGAAGTGTTTATAATCGTTATATATTGCCTAGATTACCTATTTATGTTAAGATAGATAAGATAGATAAGATATATATATATTATATATATATATTATTATTATATTTATATTATTATTACACTATTCAACAAGTTACACGTACGCGTAAGGATATTATTATTATTAATTATTGCTTATTGTTTTATTATTACGCGTTTTTAATATATAGCACTGTATAGCGCATATAGGGGTATGTGTAAAGGCGATTGTTGAAAATGTGGAAGGAGTGTAAACTTGCATTTCACTCGAGAATTTACGGGGTATGAGGCGTGTAAACGTCGATTTTTAGGTGTTGTAATTTGTGGCGTTTTTGAACCTTTACCCTCTATTCCCTCTCTGTCATACGATCAAAAGTGGGCGGACTGGGCGCGGTTTCGGGAAATTTCGAGAAAAATTTGAAAAATGCGCTTGACTTTCAAAAAACCTGAATTATTATGATATGCATCCTATCCGCTAACCGTCAAAAAACACGAAAGGAACAAAAAAGCCTATGGAGCACGAAAAAGAAACGAACGAAAAACCGCAACCACATTTTACGCTATTAAAAGGAAGGAACGAAAAACATTTAGAACAGCTGATAAACGACGGAATAAAGGTTGACGCGGTAGTCTTGGATCCGCCGTACTGTTCGGGCGGGTCAACGACCGCCGCGCGGTGTAAAGGCATGATAAAATATATTAAGAGCCTAAAACGTCACATCAACCTTGTCGAGTTTGGCGACGAAATGGATCAAATCTCCTATGGCGCAAGCTTGCTTAACTTGCTTTTAAAGTTTGAGGAGCTATTGAAGCCGCCGGGGTACGTCTTCATCTTTTCGGACTGGCGACAGATTGCAGTAAATAGCATTGTTTTGCAAATGTCGTCAATAAGGTTTAGGGGCGTGATCCCTTGGAACAAAAAGAACTGCCGGCCTAACAAGGGGGTGTTTAAAAATCAATGCGAATTTGTCATTTGGGGCACTCTCGACGGTACAACGCCGAACAAGTACGCCGACGGCTACATTGAACAGAGCCCGGCACAAATGAAGGATCGCTACCACGCCACCGAAAAGCCGGTCGAGCTGTTGGAGTACCTTCTCCGTATCTTGCCCGACGACGCGAGGACGGTCTGCGATCCCTTCATGGGGGGCGGGTCAACCGGCGAGGCTTGCGCCCGGTTGGGATTGTCGTTTATCGGCATTGAGAAAAACGAAACATATTTTAACACCTGCAAGGAACGGCTCGAACCGCTCTTTGCGAATTGTCAAGGGGTACTTAATGAAAAAAATAATAATTAGCCTTCTTCTTTTCTCTGCTATCGTCACACACGCGACTTCGGCCCGCGCATGCTGTTTTTTCAGGTGTTGGCGTGCACGCGCCACGGCTTGCGCTCCATGCGCTCCCGTCGCGCCGACGACCTGCCCGAAGTGGGAGGAACATCTGCGACGACAGAAGGAGTATATGCCCGCGCCGCCGCCGGTTGACGCGTGCCCGCTCTCCCCGCTTGAATCTTGCGCGGAAACGTTCAAAAAAGACGTTATCGGCTACGTGTCAGAGCTTAACGCTTTGCGCCGTCGCTACGGATTGCGCCCGGTTCAAATCGATGTTGTTTTGACGGAAGGGGCCGAAGCCCACTCTCAACACCAAGCCGCCCGTGGTCAAATCTACCACGCGCCCGGCTGTGGAGCTGAGGTTGTCGCTCAAAATTGGAGTGCGGGAATCTCTGAGGCCTTGCGTCAGTGGCTAAACAGCCCGCCGCATCGTTCCTTGATCCTATCCGCTCAATTTACGCGCGTAGGCGTTGGCGTTTGCAAAACTGAAATCGGCGCCAACTACTGCACGATACGACTAAGATAATTTTACAAAATTTTTCAAAAAAGGGGTTGACAAAATGAAACAAGATGTTCTCAACATTCACCAATTTAGAAGGCTTTTTCCGGTCGTAGTCAGGCCGCCCAAAAAAACAATTATTCAATGGATAGAGAACGGGACGCGAGAGGGGAAGAAGGCGCCCGCATTCACTGTTGACGGCCAGTATTTCATCGAGACGGAAAAGGCGCGGGAGTTTGTAAAGACTCTAGGGTTCGAGCCGGTAGAAACTGTCGAGAAGTAGCACGCAATGAGAGATAAAAAATAAGAGGGTCGCGCCCAATGGACGCGGCCCCCTTCTTATCAAAAGACATACCCAATCAGAGAATCAATCCGCGTGTTATTATAACGGATTTTCTTTGGTTGTCAATAGGAAAATAAAATATTTTTCTAAGATTTTTGACATTGGCAATATTACGCAATGCGATATAATAGACGATTTTGAAATAAAAAAAGGTCGACCTTCAAGAGAAGATCGGCCTTTAATCGACCATCTGTAAGACGTGACAAACAATCCAGGTAAAAACAAACAGTATACATTATATAAACTTTCCCCGGCTTGTCAAGAGGGAAAAATAAAAAAAATATTTTTTGAAAAGACCTATTGACAAACGAAGAAAAGGAAATATAATTAAATGATTTTGGAACAAAAGAAAAGGCCACCGCCTCAAAATAGAGACGATGACCTTTTCTCGAAAAGACAACCGGGACAGCTTTTTTGGAGTTAGCGCGTATAGTATAGCACACTCCGGCGAAGTTGTCAAGTGGTAAAAATAAAAAATATTTTTCGCATTTTGGTATTGACAACAGATTGTATTATATTATAATTATACACATGATGAAATATATACTTCTTGCATTAGCTATTCTATTTGCTCTCCCCGTCGATGCTGGCGAGATTCGGCGCGCAACATCATTTGAAGACGCCTACCGCGCAACGTGTAGAGTTACCGCCGGTAACTCAAGGGGTACCGGTACGTTTAACGGTCTAACTGACGACGGCGCGGGAATCGTGACCACTAACGCGCATGTCGTAGGTAGTACGTCTAACGTCTTGCTTGACTTTTGGACGAATGGGAAACAAGAGACCGTGCGCGGGGTTGTCGTCGCGCGATTCTTCGACGCCCGCCGCCCTTCCGATTTCGCTATCGTCAAAGTGTCGCGGGACGATATCGCTAGAATTTCCCCGCCTTTTGTAGCCTTAGGCGGGACGAATAGCGCCCCGGCGCCTAACAGCTACTTTTACAGCGCGGGGGCCCCTAAGGGTCGCTATGTTTCCGCCTGGATAGGTCGGACGCTATCGGATAACATGCAGGGTTCGTTCACGTTTCAACCCGGCCCGGTTCCCGGCCAGTCTGGAAGCGCGATTATAAGCCGTATTGACGGCGAACTGTGGCAAACCGGCGTTTTAACGTGGCTACTAGGAAACGAAGGGGCCGACGATAGTAAAGGGGGCGCGATTCCGATATCTGCACTCTACGCCGCCGCGTCTGGTAGGTCGCAGGCCGTCCACTCAGAAGGACGAATTCCAGAAGGCGCGAAAGAGTGCGCGGATCACTTCGTCGCCCCGGCTGTAATCTGTATTACGGCCCCTAATTGCCCGCCGTGTGTCCAGGCTAAAAAAGAGGTCACAAGCTTATTAAAAAACGGGGTGCGCGTCTACCTCTACCAAAACGACACGCCCGCCGGAGTAACGATTGCGAAGCGCTATTCCGTACAATTCACGCCAACTTTTATATTAGTGAATGATAAATGGCAAGAACAAAAGCGTTATATCGGCTCTGGCCATCGCGACTCAATCGAGATTGACTATAAAAAGTTGTTGAAGGAATCAGGCGATTCTGTAAAACTTACTAATGATTTAAACGGCTTTTATGTTGACTTGAACGACAAGCCCGACGTCTACGAAGTCGCGGGGCCGCTTGATTTCCTTTCTGAAAGTCAAAAGAAATGGGAAGAAAGACTGAAAAAAAATGAAGTCAAGCCCCTCGACAAAGAAAAAGACGAAAAAAACGAAGAAAAAACAGGCTTAATTATCGACAAAATCCAAAAAGACGTTGACGCGCTCAACGTTAGCATTGTTGATAAAATCGGCGTAGTCATTGACGCAAAATTAGCGGCGCTAAAAAGAAAATTAGTCGCTCTATTGATTCTATGCGCGACGGCGGGGTGTGCACTGTGGAGCATCATTTCCAAACTATCCGCCCTCATCTTGCGAAAAGCGGGGGGCGCTCTCGAAAATGGGGCCCGCGCGATTCTGTCAATGGGTGAAAATGTCGAAAAATGAAAAAAAGGTACTTTATGAAAAAATCAAAAAAGAGAGCGAATAAGAGAACGGGGCAAAAAAATATAATTTTATGCACTTGACCTAAAGGAAAAATAAGCGGAAATAATGGCAAAAATTGATTTAACACACAGACTAAGGTCGCAAGAGCAAGCCCAACGGCGCCTGCTTTCCCTGTCGGAAATCGGCGAACTTCCGGCAGTCGAAAATGAGGAGAGAAGGGCGCGTGCCTGTGAATCGTTAAAGTATTTTTGCGAGTGTTATTTCAAAAGCTTATTTTATTTAAAGTGGTCAGAAATTCATTTAAACGTTATTTCCGCAATTGAAAAAGCCGTGTCAGAAGGGACATTGCAAGCGCTAGCCCTGCCCCGTGGTTCGGGAAAAACGACGCTCTGCCAATGCGGGATTTTATGGGCTATCCTCACGGGCAAGCGTCGCTTCGGCGTTTTGGTCGCGAATAATCAAGGCCGGGCAAATCAACTTCTCGACGACCTCAAAAAATGGCTTGAATGTAACGACCTACTTCTCGAAGACTTCCCCGAAGTATGCTATCCAATCCGGAAACTAGAAGGGATATCTCAACGCCAAAGAAGCCAAACGTACCGGGGAGAAAAAACGGCTATAGACTGGAAGGCGGGGATTTTACGACTCCCAACAATCGCAGATAGCCCTTCTTCCGGCTCTCAGATTATCGCCGTAGGTCTGACGTCTTCCGGCCTTCGTGGGCTCTCAGTCGCGACAAGAGACGGGCAAAAGATACGCCCCGACGTGGTGCTGTGCGACGACCCGCAGTCGCGACAAGAGACGGGCAAAAGATACGCCCCGACGTGGTGCTGTGCGACGACCCGCAAGACGCCAAAAGCGCGGCGAGTCTAGAGCAGACGAACACCCGCGAACGTCTCATTAAATCCGACTTGTTAGGACTTGCCGGGCCGGGTCAGAAAATGTCAATGCTGATTACGGCGACAATCATACAAGAGGACGACCTGGCGGATCGTCTTTTGAACAGATCGAAGAATCCGGATTTTTACGGAATCAAATATAAGCTTGTCGACCAACTCCCCGCCCGTCTAGACTTATGGGCACAGTATAACGATATGCGCGTTATGGCT
>SFEB01000063.1 GCA_004558105.1 Clostridiales bacterium | reverse complement strand
GGATGTAAACCTGCGGCAACAAGACCTGCGATATGCGCCATGTCAACCATAAGAACAGCACCCACTTCGTCTGCTATTTCTCTGAATTTTTTAAAGTCGATTGTTCTCGGATAAGCGCTTGCTCCGGCAAGAATAAGTTTAGGATTGCACTCATGCGCTATTCTTCTGACTTCGTCGTAGTCAATTCTGCAATCGCCTTCGTTTACGCCGTAAGGAACGATATTGAAATATTTACCGCTGATATTAACGGGACTGCCATGAGAAAGGTGTCCGCCATGAGCAAGGTTCATACTCAAAACCGTATCGCCCGGCTGTAAAAACGCAACGAATGCGGCAAGGTTTGCGCTTGCGCCGCTGTGAGGTTGAACGTTGGCAAACTTTGCTCCGAAAAGTTCGCATGCGCGTTGGCGAGCGAGTTCCTCTGCCTTATCTACGGCATAGCAACCGCCGTAATAACGTTTACCGGGATAACCTTCGGCATATTTATTGGTCAGATGACTGCCCATCGCCGCCATGACTGCGGGAGAAACAAAGTTTTCACTCGCGATCAATTCGATATTCTGACGCTGACGCTTGAGTTCTTCACAGTAAACCTCGTACATTTCTGGATCTGTTGCTTTAATGGTTTTAAAATCAATCATAGTTTTTCACTCCGTAAAAGAATTTTTTTTCAGTATTATTTACGTTTGGTTTTCAAACGTGTTTTTCAATTAGTTGTGCCAACTCTTCGGCAGTAGTATATCCGATACTGCGGTCAACGAGTTCTCCCGATTTAAAAATGCAAACGTTAGGAATGGACGCTACATGGTATTTTACAGCAACCGAAGGCGTTTCGTCAACGTTTAATTTAGCAAATTTCGCTTTATTTTTTAATTTTTCCGCCACTTTCTCCATTTCGGGAGCAAGCGCGCGACAAGGACCGCACCAAACTGCCCAAAAATCCACGACGGTAACGCCTTTGTCGGATATAAAACTATCAAAATCAGTTTCTTTAAGTTCTAAAATTTCTGCCATTATTCCTTCTCCTTTTCTTCCCGAATATCAGTATCGGAAATTATTTTTAACATTCTCGGTTGGTTTTCTGACTTGGAAAAAACCAGTTTGTCAAACAATGCGACTACGCCGAAACCCACCGCCAATCCGCCGAAAAAGCCTACTACAGCCACCCATTCGGGCAATCCGATCAAGCAAAAAACGACGAGCAACGCCACGGCGAAAATTATCGGTATCAAATAAGCCACTATACTCATCTTTGCAACGCTTCCGCCCGTTATATCAACGAGAACTACGTCGTCAACCTTAGCACCGAGAGTATTCGGCAAGGAAATATCTACATGCATCTGACTCGGTTTCATCGCACATGCGCCGCAACTGCCGCAAGCGGACTTCCTGTCCACCCTGACGACTGCCTGACCGCGTTTAACCTTTATTATTTTTCCCGTTTCCTGCATTTTTAAATACTATTCTTCTTCTTTTTTCGTACAAGCGATATTGAGATCGCTCAGCTGTTTGTCCTCGACAAAATCGGGTGCGTTTGACATCAGGCAGTTAGCGTTCTGCATTTTCGGGAACGCTACGACGTCTTTAATGTTGTCTGTTTCGGTAAGTAACATCACCAATCTGTCCAGACCGAGAGCGAGACCGCCATGAGGAGGCGTGCCGTAATTAAACGCTTCTACAAAGTATCCGAACTTGTCTTCGATATCGTGTTTGGAAAGTCCTAAAGTCTCAAACATAAGTTTTTGAACTTCCTGCTTGTATATTCTCAGACTGCCGCCGCCCGCTTCCTGACCGTTGATAACGATGTCGTAAGCCTTTGCTTTGACGCGCAGAGGTTCCGTTTTCATATATTGCAGATCTTCGTCTTTGGGACTGGTGAAAGGATGGTGCATCGCAACTATCCTGCCCTCTTCTTCGCTGTATTCGAAGAGAGGAAAATCCACTACCCACAAAAGTTTATAATCGCCGGGTTTTATCATGTCAAAATGCGCGGCAAGTTCTTTACGAAGCGCTCCCAATGCGGTACATACGATAAAGTCGTCGGTATCGGATACGACAAAAATCATATCGCCCTGCTTTAAATCGAATTTCTTTTCGAGCGCCGCTTTGGTTTCATCGGTTATTTTCGATGCAAAACTGCTCCTTATGCCGTCTTTGCCCAATCCGTACCATGCCAGTCCCTTTGCACGGTAAGTTTTAACGAGTTCTGCAAGCTTATCAAGGTCTTTGCGTGAAAGCTTGTCTTCCAGACCGCGCAGGCAAACGGCTCTGACTTTTCCGCCGCCGTTAATCGCATTGTCAAATACTACGAATCCGCTTTCCTTAACGACGTCGGTGATATCTTCTATCTCCAATCCGAAACGAAGGTCGGGTGCGTCGCTGCCGTAGCGCGATATTGCCTCGCTGTACGGCAAACGCTTAAGCGGAAACTGTATATCCATTCCCTTGATTTCTTTAAATAATCTCTTAAAGAGACCTTCCAACATATTGATAATATCGTCTTCTCTGTCTACAAAAGACATCTCAACGTCGACCTGAGTGAATTCAGGCTGACGGTTGGCGCGCAAGTCCTCGTCACGGAAGCATCTTGCAATCTGAAAATATCTGTCCATACCGGCAATCATGAGCAGTTGCTTGTAAAGTTGCGGAGACTGCGGCAGAGCGTAGAATTTTCCCGGATGCACACGGCTGGGCACAAGGTAATCTCTGGCTCCTTCGGGTGTGGATTTGCCGAGCATCGGCGTTTCGATTTCGACAAAACCGTTTTCCGTAAAATATTGACGTACAATCTGACAAATCTGACTGCGAACGAAGAGTTTTTGTTGCAAATCCGCACGACGCAAGTCAAGATAACGGTACTTAAGGCGCAAAGCTTCATTCGCCGACGTATCGCCTATCGCGAAAGGAGGAGTTGCCGCTTCCGAAAGTATTTTCAATTCGGTTGCCACTATCTCCACTTCGCCCGTTGCCATATTAGCGTTGGCATTTTCGCCCTCACGGCGTCTGACAGTGCCGCATACGGCCAATACGAATTCCTGTCTTATCTTCAACGCTTTTTCAAAAAGCTCCGCATCCGTCGTGGTCTTATCGAAAACGATTTGAACAACGCCGGTTTTATCCCTCAACTGAACGAAAACGAGATTGCCCAGGTCACGACGTCTGACCGCCCAACCCATGACGACGACGTCCCTGCCTATATCCGTTGCTCTAAGTGTTCCGCACATATCCGTGCGTTTAAGTCCTTGTAAATAATCCGACATATTTTTTCCTTTTATTCCAATTATAAAATGTATTTTTTCAGATTGAACGCCATTGTTTCGCCGCTGAGTTTTTCATCCACGAAAGCCTTGTCCACAACGAGAGTGACGGGCTCGCCATGTGCTTCGAAACTGACGTCCGAAAGAAGTTCTTCCAATACCGACTGCAAACGACGCGCGCCGATATCTTCTTTGGTATTGTTGAAATCAACGGCAATACTTGCAATCTCTTCTATTCCATCTTCCGTAAACTGCAAGTCCACGCCGTCGACACCGAGAAGTTTTTGATATTGTTTGGTCAATGCGTTTTGCGGTTCCGTCAATATGCGGACGAAATCCGTTTGACTGAGGCTGTTAAGCTCAACGATAACGGGAAAACGGCCTTGCAACTCCGGAATTAGGTCACTGACCGCCGCGACATGAAACGCTCCGCTGCCGATAAACAAAACGTGATCTGTCTTTATAGTACCGTACTTGGTATTGACCGTACAACCTTCTACAATGGGCAGAATATCCCGTTGGACGCCTTCACGCGATACGTCGGGACCGTTGTGCTGAGACTTGCCGGCTATCTTATCCAACTCGTCGATAAATATAATACCGTCGTTTTCGGCGCGGTAAATCGCTTCTGCATTGACGTTGTCGTTATCGATAAGTTTTTCCGACTCTTCTTCCGTCAAAATCCTTAATGCGTTCTCAACCGTTACTCTGCGTTTTTTAACCTTTTTCGGCATAAAATCACCGAAAATGTTACCGATGTTTATTTCGCCGCCGCCGTTGCCCATGTCTATCGCCTGAGGCATTTCCGTAACGGAAATTTCAACCGTAAGCTGGTCGAGGTGACCTGCCGCTATCTCGTCCTTTACCGACTGTTTTTCGATGTTTTCAGGCAAATCTTCTTTATTTTTCAAAAGAAGGTCGGCAACCTTATTTATTGCGTTTGCTCTTGCTTTGTCCCTGACCTCCTTGTAACGTTCGTCCTTTACCAGACGAATGGAAACTTCTACGAGGTCTCTTATCATAGACTCAACGTCTCTGCCGACGTAACCCACTTCGGTATATTTAGTCGCTTCAACCTTTAAAAACGGCGCTTTCACAAGTTTTGCAAGCCTGCGCGCTATCTCGGTTTTGCCCACGCCGGTAGGCCCTTTTAAAATAATGTTTTTAGGCGTAATCTCTTCTCTGTCCTTATCCGAAAGACAACTGCGGCGATAACGATTGCGCAACGCCACCGCCACAACTTTTTTGGCTTGATCCTGACCTATGATATATTTATCCAACGCCTGAACTATTTCACTCGGCGTCATTTCTACTCTTTCCTTAGCCATCAGACCACCTCCACGGTAATATGATCGTTTGTAAATATGCAAATTTCCCCGGCTATCTTTATTGCTTTGTATGCAATTTCTTCCGCAGACAAATCGGTTTCAGTCACCAAGGCTCTTGCCGCCGCCAACGCGTAATTTCCGCCGCTACCTATGGCGCATACGCCGTTTTCGGGTTCGATAACGTCGCCCGTGCCGGAAACGATAAGAAAATCGTTTTTATCGGCAACTATCATCATCGCTTCGAGCTTTTGCATCACCTTGTCTCTGCGCCAGAGCTGAGCTAACTCAACCGCACTACGAACGAGATTTCCGCTGTATTTGTTCAGCATGGCTTCAAACTTTTCACTCAACGTAAAGGCGTCGGCAACCGCTCCCGCAAAGCCGATAACTACTTTACCGTTAAAAATTCTGCGTACCTTTACGGCATTTCCTTTCAATATGGTATTTTGTCCCTGGGTGACCTGTCCGTCACCTGCGACGGCTATCTTACCGTCTTTTTGTACGGCGCAAATGGTCGTACCTCTGATATAATCGCTGCTGACCGTATCCATTTTATTCAACCTCCTGTAAAATCTGTCTTGCCAATATATTTATTTCTTCCAACGACCTGTCTGCCAGCGCCTGCTTTTTAGCCTTCTTATCCCGTATCAGAACAGACAAAGGCGGAACGAGTCCGAAATTGGCGTTCATCGGCTGAAAGTCGTCGTTGGAAGTAACTACGTATCTCATGAGATTACCTATTATAGTATTATCACCCAAATCGAGTTTAGTCAAGTTTTTTTGACGTCTTAGTATGTTTATTGCCACAATTAATCCGCTTGCAATGCTTTCTACGTACCCTTCAAC
>SFEB01000062.1 GCA_004558105.1 Clostridiales bacterium | reverse complement strand
AAAAACGTCGGGATTGTCCTTTAACGAAAAATCGTCGTTAAGCACTTTCGGACTGTCTACGTAAATATTCTTGTGCATAACGCCGTACTTAACAAACTCTGCATTCTTCAATGCGGGAATAAGGCTGAATACCCTTTTTTGCTCGCCGAAAGTCAGATGAGTCTGAAATCCCACCAGATTATACATGTCGCCGCCTGCGTTTTCTTTGCGCAGTTGAACTACCGCGTAAGGGCGTCTGCCCGTTTTGGGATCTATCAATCCGACGGGTTTAAGCGGACCGAACCTTATCGTATCCTGACCTCGCTTAGCCATAACCTCTATCGGCATGCAACCTTCAAAAACGGAGTCGTTTTCAAAATCTTTTACCTCCGCCGTTTTTGCTGTCGTCAGTTCCTTCCAAAAGAGTTCAAACTCTTCTTTATTCATAGGGCAATTGATATAATCACCCTCACCTTTCTGATACCTGTCGTCGCAAAAAGCGTTTTCCGTATCTATGCTCTCCGCCGACACGATGGGCGCGGCGGCGTCGAAAAAGTAGCAGAATTCACCGCACTTTTCCTTTATTTTGTCAGCCAGTAACGGCATAGTCAGCGGTCCCGTCGCAACGACGGTAATTCCGTCTGCCTCCAAGTCGTCGGCGTATCTGTTTTCTATCGTTATATTCGGGTTGAGTTTTAACGCTTCGGTTACCGCGGCGGAAAACTTTTGTCTGTCCACAGCCAGCGCACCGCCTGCGCCGACGCTGTTTTCTTCGGCAAATTGAAGAAGTTTACAACCGAGTGCCTTTAACTCTGCCTTAAAAAGTCCGCTTGCGGAAGCAATTTCTTTCGACTTGAAACTGTTACTGCATACAACCTCGGCAAAATCGGTATTGTGATGTGCAGGAGACATAACAAGAGGTTTACAGTCCACCAGAGTGACTTTAACGCCTCTGTCAGCCAACTGCAAAGCCGCTTCAGATCCGGCAAGCCCCGCACCGATTATCGTTATTCTTTCCATTCTGAATTATTCCCCGGTGTATTTACAGCCTTTTTTACTGCACTTTACCACCTCTTTGCCCCTCAACGTCTTTTTGATTACGGGCGACCCGCAAATCGGACAGCTCTCGCCCGTGGGTTCGTCCCAGCTGATAAAGTCGCATTCAGGGTATCCGGTGCAACCGTAAAACATTTTGCCGTTTTTAGAATATCTTTTCACCGTATCTTTGCCGCACTTGGGACATTTACCGGCTTTTTCGATTATCGGTACGGTATTCTTGCATTTCGGATAATTGGGACAGGCAAGATATTTGCCGAATTTTCCGCTGCGTTCGACCATAAGCGCACCGCATTTTTCGCATGGAATATCCGTAGGTTTGTCTTCCATCGCTTTAAGACTTTTGTTGGTCTTGCAGTTGGGACAAGTCAGATATTTTCCGAAACGACCTCTGCGGTACACCATCATGCTTCCGCACTTTTCGCATACTACGTCGCTCGGTTCGTCTACGCTGTCGAAATGTTCTCCGCCTTTTGCGCCGGACAACTTTGCCTTAAAAGGTTGATAAAAATCGTCTACTACTTTGTGCCAGTCTATACCGTCGTCTTCGACCTTGTCCAGATTTCCCTCCATCTGCGCGGTGAACTCACTGTCAACGATGTCGGCAAAATACTTTTCGAGATATTGAGTAACGGTGTCGCCAAGCGCTGTCGGTACCAATGCTTTTCCGTCCTTAGCCATGTACTCTCTCTTATAAAGAGTACTCAATATAGTGGCAAAAGTACTCGGTCTGCCTATACCGTTGTCCTCCAACGTTTTAATAAGACTTGCTTCCGTGTATCTCGCCGGCGGTTTCGTAAACTTCTGCTCCCCTTTAAGGTCTTTCAATACGAGTTTATCACCTACTGCGAGATTGGGTAACTTCTGATTTTCCTCGCCCTCGTCTTTATCCTCTTTGTCTGTGATATTGTAAACTGCCAGAAAACCGTCGAATAACTGAGTTTTTCCGCCGCATTTAAAAGCAAATTCGCCGCTGTTGATTACGACGTTCAAGCTGTCGTAGACCGCGCTTGCCGCCTGCGAAGCCAAAAACTTGTCGTAGATGAGTTTATACAACCTGTATTGATTGCGGGCAAGTTTGTCTTTTACCATGTCCGGCGTTAAATCGAGATTAATCGGACGGATGGCTTCGTGGGCGTCCTGACTTCCTTTTTTACTTTTGTAATAGTTTGGTTTGGACGGAACGTATTTGTCGCCGAATCTCGCTCGAAGAGTTTCGCGCGCTTTTGCTATCGCTTCCTCCGATACGCGCGTACTGTCCGTTCTTATATACGTAACCAGAGCGATATGCCCCTGACCTTCGATATCGAAACCTTCGTACAACTGTTGCGCTATCTTCATGACGTCCGCGCTGGACAAACCGAGTTTTTTTACGCCCTCTTGTTGTAAAGTGCTGGTCGTGAACGGAGGTGCGGGATGTGTGCTGACCTGTTGCCTTTTAACGTTAGTAACGATAAAATCGTTCTGGCGCATCAATTCCATCGCTTTATCGGCTCTTTCTTTCGAATCGATTTTAACTTTTTTGCCTTTAAACTCGAAAAAGACCGCGCCAAAAGGCTTACACTTGTCCTGCAAGCGGTTTAAAAACGCCGTTATCGTCCAATATTCTTCCTTTACGAAAGACTTTATCTCCCTTTCTCTGTCAACGAGAATTTTCAACGCGGCGGACTGCACCCGACCTGCCGACAGTTTGCCTCCTATCTTATTGCAAAGTATAGGCGACAACTGATAACCCACAAGTCGGTCAAGCACGCGCCTTGCCTGTTGAGCGTTGACAAGATTCATGTTGATTTTCGTGGGCTTGTTTATTGCCTCTCCGACTGCCTTTTTGCTGATTTCGTTAAAGGTAATACGACAATAATTGTCTTTTAGTTTCAACGTTTCCGCAAGATGCCAGCTTATTGCCTCGCCCTCTCTGTCCGGGTCGGTTGCCAGATAAACCATTTCGGCTTCCGTCGTGTCTTTTTTTAATTTTTTTATTATGTCTTTCTTGTCTTCGTTTACTATATAAGTAGGCTCGAAATTGTTTCTTAAGTCTACTCCCAAATCCTTAGCGGGTAAATCCCTGATGTGTCCTGCCGAAGCGTCAACGCGGTAATCGGAACCGAGATATTTTGCTATCGTTTTTGCTTTTGCCGGGGATTCGACTATAACGAGTTTCATTAATTTGCCTCCGTTTTCAGTTGATAATAATTTCCTTTCAGTTTAGTTACTATATCAAAAAGTTCGAGATTGGTCAACAAAAAGTTGACTTCCGACGCATTTAATCCGCTTTTATATACGATTTCATCAAAATGTAGTTTATCGCCGTTAGCTAAAGTCGCAATGATTTTTTCTTCCTCCATATCGGGCTGATAACTTGCCACCTTTTTCGTCGATTTTTCTTTGGCAACGTACGTTACACCGTAAAAATCCAATATATCCTGCGGTGAAGTAACCAACATATTCCGATAATTTTTAAGCAATCCGTTAGTTCCTACCGACGCGAAAGAAAAAATATCTCCCGGTACTACGAAAACGTCTCTGTTTTGCTGACTCGCCGCTTCTACGGTAGAAAAAACGCCGCTCTTTTGGCCTGCTTCCGCTACGAGTACGCCCTGCGACAAACCGGTAATTATTCTGTTCCGCATAGGAAACCTGTAGCTGCTCGGTTCGGACGACGGCGAAAACTCCGTCACCAGCAAACCCGACCGCTCTATTTCTTCTGCAAGCGGAAGGTTGTTTGCCGGATAAATACGTTCAAATCCTCCGCCGAGCACGGCTATCGTCTTAGCTCCCGTTTCCAATGCCTTTTTGTGTGCCGCGGAATCGACACCGTTGGCAAGACCGCTTACAATACAAAAGCGGTTACCTAAACTCGCAGTAAAGGTTTCCGCAACTCTCTTTCCGTAACACGTACATTTTCTCGAACCGACGACGGCAACGGACTGCTTATTGAGTAAATCGACGTCGCCTTTGCAGAATAACGTCAGCGGCGGATCGGCAATCTCTTTCAACATTTCGGAATACGCGTCGTCCGTAAAAGCAACGGGCGTTATTCCCGCTTTTTCGTACTTCCTCATTATATTGTCAAAAAAGAAATCGCTCAAAGAAAAATTTAATTTGTCGTAAGCGCTCTTATCGAAAACCGAAGTAATCAGTTCGCACAGACCTTCTTTCTCTTCCCACAACACGTCTATACCGCCGATGCGATTGAAAAACTTATGCCACTTCAACGCCGTAGATATCTCCAACGTGCCGAGCACTATCAATACTTTTTGTTCCGTACTGTACATATCAAACTTTTAAAATATCGTTACTGCGATATTGTATTGCCTCCGCAACGTGCATCGAAGAAATATTTTCTTCGCCGCTAAGGTCTGCAATGGTACGCGCAACCTTCAATATACGATTGTACGCTCTTGCCGACAATTTTAACTTTAAGAAACAACCTTCCAAAAGACGTTGGCTTTTTTCGTCCGTCTTGCAATATTTTTTTATTTGCGAAGCACCCATCTGGGCGTTGCAATATATTCCTTCGTCTTTAAACCGCTCGGATTGAATTCTTCTCGCCGCGTCTACTCTCTTTTTTACTTCTGCACTGCTCTCCGACAACTCATCGGACTGCAAATCTTTGTAGTCTATATTATCAACCTCGATATTGATATCTATACGGTCGAGCAGCGGACCGGACAGTCTGGCTAAATATTTTTGTATCTGAGGTAAAGTACACGTACATTCTTTTACCTGACTTCCGTAATTTCCGCATGGACAAGGGTTCATGCTCGCCACAAGCATAAAGTTTGCGGGATAGGTTACAGTCATAGCGGCACGAGCAACGGTTATCACTTTATCCTCTAAAGGCTGACGAAGAGTCTCCAACACGTTACGAGGATATTCCGGCAACTCGTCGAGAAAAAGCACGCCGTTGTGCGCCATACTCATTTCGCCCGGCTTTGCCTTACTCCCTCCGCCCGTCAGTGAAACCAGAGAAGCCGAGTGGTGAGGCGCCCTGAACGGACGCGAAAAAACAAAGTCGTTCAACTCACCGGCGACGGAAAAAATCTTAGCCACCTCCAACGCTTCCGCAAAAGTCATGTCAGGCATAATCGTCGGTACGGCTTTAGCCAGCATCGTTTTGCCCGAACCCGGAGAACCTATCATCAGAATATTGTGACCGCCTGCAACGGCTATTTCCATTGCCCTACGAGCAAAAAACTGTCCCTTTATGTACTTCATGTCGTTAGGGCTGTCTTGCAAATCGTTTGGCGCCCAATCGCGGGTAACGAGTTTTTCTATGGGTTTTTCGCCTGTCAGGTGTTCTACGACCGCGCGCAGGCTTTCGGCAGGATAAACGTTCATTCCCGCCACGAATTGCGCCTCAGGAACGTTTTCTTGGGAAATAATAACGTTATCGTAACCTTGCTCTCTGGCAGATATCAAAGTAGGTAACAATCCGTTTACCTTTCTGAGTTGCCCGTCAAGTGAAAGTTCGCCGATATACAAATACTTTTTTGCCTCTGACAGCGTAACTTCTTTGACGACCGCCAATATACCTATCGCTATTGCCAGGTCGAAGATACTTCCTTCTT
>SFEB01000061.1 GCA_004558105.1 Clostridiales bacterium | reverse complement strand
TACGGATTTAAGGGTTCTGTAATCGTATTGTTCGATAAATACGCCGTCTTTACCTTCAATACCTGCTTCGGCATCGGCTTTTACGTAAATATCGTAATTGTCGTAAATGGTCGTTGCGGTATAAGTATAACGGTTGAGATCCGCGTCGTAAGTATACGTACCTTCGGAAACTTTAACAAATTCCTTTTTATTGGTATAACCGTACATTGCGGCTGCGCCTTCGGTCGGATCGTTAAGAACGATTAACGGAGCATAGTAAACGCCTTTTGCGTCTTCATAGTAGAAGTCCGCATAGTTAACGCTCTTTTCAGCCGTCAAGGTATAAACTTTGGTATCCTCATCGTAACTGTAGGTAAAGAGGTGTTGTATCGAGCCGTTCTCGGAGATAAATTTCACCATTGTACCGTAAAGGTACGAAGTCACGTTTGAGAAGAATCCATTCGTGGATTTACCGTCTTTGTCGGTATAAGTTGCAAAGCCATATTCGTCGACATCCAACTTGGTTCCGTCTTCTGCCGTCATAGTAATCTTTTCATCAAAAACTTTGACGTAATAACCGTAAACCTTTCCGCTGCTGAATTCAAGCGCCGTAACTTTAATTACTCCAAATACCGAACCGCTGTTGTAAAGCGTAAATTCGTCTTCGGAAGTTTTTTCATAAGTAAGCGTACTGCTTTGCGTGGAACTTTGGTAATACTTGCAGGTACCGAAGCCGCTGAATTCGATAAAGTATGCGGAGGTATAGTAAGAAGTACCGTTTTCGGTTGCCACTAAACGGACAAGCCTACCGTATTTATATTCGTCGTTACGAACCAGGAACGCATACGCACCGGTATTCAATTTGCCCAGCATGACAACCATTTTGGTGCCTTGTCTCGTACCGGAAGTAAAGGTTATTTCATAAAGACCGGTTTCCTGGTCAATGTAAAATACGCCCTTGGAAATAACGTCCACACCTTCTACCTGTTCGGTGAACGTAATCTGGTCGTAACCGTTAAACGCAATGGTCGTGTTCTGATTTACGCCGGTTATGTAAGAATAGTACACAGCGGTAAGGCCGTTGAGGGCTGCGTCGCTGTACATAAATATAACGTGTTCGTCGTTAATTCTACCGGCGATAACGTTCTCGTCGTTGATTTCAAAGAAGAACGAGTCGTCGTCCTTATCGAATTCACCCTTAAAGAAGTATCCGCCTCTCTGGAGATAACAATCTTCACTCTCTTTGTCAAATACGTAGATAGCGTCGTTGCCGCCGAACATATCGACGTAACCTTCTACCCAAACGGGAACGAGAACGACGTCTTCGGTCGGAACGAAACTGTCAGGAGCAACTGGAGTTGTAACGGGAGCGTTGTAAAGGTGATTCTCAATATAGTTGGTTTTGTATACTACGTTAACGTCGTTAACCGCACTCCAACCGTAGAGATAATATCCTTCGCACGTGTATTCCGTGGGCATGGATATTTCTTCACCGTAAACGACGGTAACGACCTTATCCTCGGGAAGAGTCGTGTACTCAACGCCGTCGGGATAGTCAAACTGGAACGTTACGGTGATGGTTTTTCTGTCAAAGTGAACGCTCAGTTTGTTGTCTGCAACGTTGGCGGAAACCGTAAGCTCTAAGCCGGTATCACCTGCCGTTCTGATAAATCCGGGACGGTCGGCAATAACGGTTGCAACCTTGATTGTTTCGCCGACTCTTGCATAACCTTCAAAGGGTTGAGCCGCTACGTAGTCGGTTTGTTCTTTGTTTTGTTCGAAAATTTCGATAACGTACTTGTATTTGTATTGAGCAGTCAAAGTAATTTCCGTACCGTCAGCCTTAACGTTGGTTTTGAGAGCGGTATCGCCGTTGTACCATGCGTCAAACTGTGCGTTTGCTTTGGTGGGGACCAATTCGCTTACGGCGTTGTAAATGGACTCTCCGTTTCTTACGTAAACGGTCGTCTGAGACAATTGACCGCCGTCAAGTACCAGATTGACCTTGGTGAGTGCAATCCATTTGGAATACAACGTGGTATCGGCATTAACCGTCAATACGGCGACAGCGTCACCACTGAAATCTTCAGTTGCGTACCAACCGCCGAATTCATATCCGTTTTTGGTCGGTGTTGCGGGTGTATAGGTTTCACCCTCGTTAACTTTCTCTTGTTTCCAGTTTGCTCCGTCCATCATCAAAGTGACGGTAAAAGTTTTTTCCTCGGGTTGCGGCTTTACGCAAGAAACAAGGAAAAGACTCGTGACGCAAACGATCATCAATAAACAGATCAAGAGCGTTGTCAAATTCTTTCTCATTTTGGTTCCTCCTTCAATAATGTAGATGAGTTTTTTGAGTAATATTGAGTACTATCGCAAACACGCAGAAAGGGCAACTGCGCCCTTTTTGCGTTATTTGTTTAAGAATTATCGTTATTCCGTCGGTGTTTCGCCTTCTTCTTCACCACTTTCGGGATCTTCCTCAGGTTCGGGATAAGACCATCTTGCCGTGAGTTTTATATCGCCACTGCTGCCGGACGGAATCTCGGTAACAAGATTACCCTCCTGATCGTACCATCCGTCAAATATCATTTCTATGCCTTCGTCGGAATAGCAAGTGGGCGTCGCCAAAACAACTGTCGGACCATCGGTATAGTAAGTATAGGGATTTTCCGCATTGTTTGTACCACCGTTAAGCTCGTAAACGACGGCATAACCTTCTACCCATTGTGCGGTAACGTAGATACCGCCTTCCGGCAACGTTTCGGGAATCTCTTTATCCCAACCGACAAACACGTATCCTTTGCGCTCGAAGTTGCGAACCGTCGTAAAGGAATTTATGTTGAGCTTGCCGTCCGCTTTCATCGTGATTCCTACTACGTAAGAATTATCTTCGGACAACGTGCAATTGAAAAATACCGGTCTGTTGGAAGAATTCCATCTCAAATGCCACCCGGGCAGAACCGTTGAAGATTCCGCGTAAATGGTCAGATTCTTGCATGCGTAAAACGCGTTTGCGTCTATCATTTCCACCGTTTCGGGAATAGCTACGCTCTTCAGATCTCTGGCGCCTTTAAAGGCGTATCTGCCTATATGTTTTACACTGTCGCCAAAGGTGACGTATTTAAGACTGTAACTGTTGTAGAACGCAAAATCTCCGATTTCGTCACCGCCCTCAAGGATAAGTTCTTCCAACCCGCTACATTTGATAAACGCATAGTCGTCGATCGTCTTGACGTTGGATGGAATAGTGAGGGACTTCAAACCCGTGCATGATTTGAAAGTATAGGGTTGAATTTCCGCAATGCCGTTACCAAAATCTATTTCCGAGAGCAAGCTGCAATTTGCAAAAGCATATTCTCCGAGATAGGTCAGAGTATCGGGTAAAGCAATGCTCTTCAAACCGTTTTCCGCACCGGTTTCCTCGTCAATGGAATAACAGCCGTAAAATGCGTAGCTGTCGATGGTAGTCAGAACGCTGTCTTCCGGATCTGCCAGAACCAGTCCGACGCCGCCTTCCGCGCCAAGCTTGGTGCACTTATAAAAGGCAAACTTGCCGATGTATTCGATCTGAGCGTCGCTGAGGTCAATTTCTCTTATCGATTCGCACTTGTAGAAAGCAGAACGACCGATCGACGTAACTTTTCTCGGGACGGTTACACTGTTGAGATTGGTACAACCGTAAAATACGTAATCGTTGTACACCGTGAGTGCAGACGTCTTTACGTCGGGAGCAAAAGACGTAATGCCGGTGCATTTATAGAAAGCGCGGCGACAAATGTATTTAATACTGTTAATGCCGGCGCCGACGAATCCTGTGAAGGTTTCGTTTGCGTAGAAAGCATATTCCGCAATACCGAGAACCGTCTTGTCCTTTTCCGTAGGCAACGTTACGGAACCGGCAACGTTACCTGCACTTACGATCCAACGCCCGGCGTAAACGATACCCGACGCGCTGCTTTCCAACTTTGTGCGGGCAAACGCTTCCACCGATATGGATTCAACCGTATTCGGAACGAGCAATTCGGGATTTTCGGTGTTCTGATCCAATCTTTCGCAGCCTAAAAACGCATATTTTCCGATGCTCTTGACGCCGCTTGCAAACTGAACGTTACTCAGCGTAATGTCGTATGCAAAAGCACTTTCACCGATAATCTCTACGCTGTTAACCGACGTTGCGTAAAATCTTGTCAGGTTTTTACAATAAGCAAACGCATATTTTCCTATGTACTTAACGCTGCCGGGAAGTCTTACCATATCCAGGTCGGAAACATGATTCGCATCAGACCAGTAATCAATGCTTAAAAACACGTTATCGGCAATACCGACCGTTCCGTCTTTAATGACCCTTGTCATCGTACCTTTAACGGCGTTGAGATTGCCTTCGGCATCGGTCACGTATGCCGTACCGTTAGAAGACTTCGTATAAACAACGTATCCCGTGTTGCTCGTCGTGTCCGAAGTACCGAGTAACTTGGTGTAGCCTTTGACGTATACCGAAACGCCCATTAACCAATACTTGGTTTCGTTAAACAACGCCTCTTCTTCTTCGGTAAGGTCCGTCTTTCTCATAATGGCGGCTTTGGCTCTGTATTCTTCAAGACTGTCTGCAACGATGAAATAAGCCATGCTGTCTCTCGTCTTGTCGACGTACCAGTTTTCCATCTGTTTTTTCAGAAGTTGAACTCTTTCTTCAAATTCTTCATCCGTCTCATCCTCTTTTTGTACGAGCATGCTACGGGCTCTCTCTTCCGCGCCTATCGCAAAATCAATGTAATTTTCTTCTTCTACCTCGGTATAATCCCTGATGTTCATGGCATCGTTATATACCTTCGTTGAAGAAAACGCATTTTTACCTACTGACTTTACGGTAGAAGGAATATTGACTTCTTCCAACAACACGCATTCGGCAAAAGCCTGCTCTCCTATGGTTTCCACGCCTACGGGCAATTCAATCGATTTGATGCCGCTGACGGTAGTGCTGATAACCTGCTTGACGCCGTCAACGTATTCTACCTCTTCGTAGTAGTAATAGCAACGGAAGAAAGCCTGGTTGCCTATTTCCACGAGTTTACAATCCTCAGGGAAAATAACGCTTTCCAATGCGGAACAGCCGTAAAAAGTCTTTTCATCGATGACTTCGACGTTCTTACCGATAGTCAAAGTTTTGAGACTTCTCATATTTGCAAGAGCCGCTTTTCCCAAAGTCGTTACGGAATCCGGAATGACGAATTCCTTTATGGACGAACAGTTGTCGAAAGCGTTGGCCTGAATTTCCGTAATTTCGCCTTTAAACGTTACGCTTTTTAACGCCATGCAACTGTAAAACGCACAATCGCTGATGACCGTAACGCCGGCGGGAAGAGTAACTTCCTGCAACGAATAGCAAGATTGGAATGCACCCGCGCCAATGATAGTCAGACTATCGGGCAAAACGATGCTGGTCATCTTGCTGCAGTTGTAAAAAGCATGTTCTGAAATCTTTTTTACGTTATTACCGACCACTACGCTTGTGACGCCGGATACGCTTTTAAACGCATTTGTGCCCACGACAGTGACAGGTTTGTTCTTATAAGTATCGGGTATTACGACCTCGCCTTTGGCTTTTCTCGCCTTGGTAAGTTCGTACTCGGTA
>SFEB01000060.1 GCA_004558105.1 Clostridiales bacterium | reverse complement strand
TCTTTAATTTTTTTGATTACCTGGTCCTGTTTCTTTTGAAGCAAACGCAAAAAATCTTCTTGCGACAGTTTGGCTATTGATTTTGTTTCAGACAGGGTTAAATCAAAGCCTTTTGAGTAGAGAATGTTGTGAATACTCATTATATCCAAGGCGTTAAAGGTATAGTAATCGTTGGTTTCGTCCTGTTTGGGCGTCAAAAGTCCCCGATCAAGCCAATACCTGATTGTCGTTGTGCTGATGTTTGTAGCTTTGGATAATTTGGCCTTCGTGATGGTTTTAGTGTAGATTTCGTCTTTCATGACATTCTCCTCGGTGGCGGTTGAATGTTAATTTTTTTTTTACATTTTTTTTTATTTAACTTGACTGCGCACTTAGTACATAGTTTATTATGTATCTGTAATCAGTATTTTAAACAAATAATGGGGTTGTGTCAACCTTATTTTGAAAAATTTGTGCTTAAAATATTGAAAAATGTCGCAAAATAATGCTTTTTATTGCGAAGGAGGTAGAAAAATACTATGAACGAGTATTTTGTCAAGTACAGAGCGAAGATTATTCGCGAGTCGGTTTTTAAATCCATATTCAGCGGAGCTGTATTCGGTTTGCTCGCATTGTTTATCTCGGCTTTGTTGTTCTGGTTTTTCGGGATAAAGGTCCCTTATTTGCCGCCTATCATCTTTGTCGTGGTGACGGCATTGTCTGCTGTTTTATTTTACCTCGGTAAATATAAAGTGGACGAGACCTATATCGCACGCAGGCTCGACGCATTGGGGCTTGAAGAAAGAATGATAACGATGGCCGAGTTTAAAAATCAGAACAGTTATATTGCGGTTCGTCAGCGTGAGGATGCGCAGCAGGCGTTGGGCAAAATCGACGAAAAGCAGATAATGTTCAAGCTCAAAAAATCGCTGATTATTACGCTGAGCATCGTCGGCGTGGTGGCATTGGCGGCATGGAGCGTGCAGATTTTATCTACTGCCGGCGTGGTGAAATCGGGCGTCGAAATTTATGAAGACATTAAGAGGGGACCCATACCCGCCTATACGGTTGAGTACGACGTGCAAGGTGAAGGTTATATTGACGGAGACCTTGCTCAAGTGGTTGACGAAGGGGAAAGTACCGACCTCGTGATGGCGGTACCTGATGACGGCTGGGTGTTCGTCTGTTGGTCTGACGGCGTCAAGTCGGATTTCCGTCAGGAATTTAACGTCGTTCGCGATATGGAGATTTACGCTATTTTTGAGGAAGCGGCGGATCAGGGCGATGATTTTCTTCCGGGTGAAGACGGTCTGGATTTGGAAAACGCAGACGGTATGCCTATGAAAGGCAATCAACCGGGTAACAAACCCAGTGATGACCCGGGTCCGGGTTCCGGCGGTCAGTACGAGGAGATCAACCAGGTTTACGATGGCGAAACGTATTACGGCGGTGCGGTATACGAAAACGCTTACGAAGAAGCCAAAAAAGAGATGGAAAGTAATGACAATTACGACGGAGACATCAGGGATATTATTTCCGAGTATTTCAAATCAATAGCAAAATAATTCAACAAACAAAATAAAAACAAAATAAAACCAAACCAAAAAAACGAAAAAAAATAAAAAAAGGAAGATAAAACAATGAGTGAGAAAGAAGTTATGCAAGTAGTAGACGAATCTATGAAACAGGATATCGAGCAATTCAACAAAGTATGCAACAACATATTCGAGCAAGTATCGCGCGACGTAGTAGGTATGAAAGAAGTAGTCGAAGGCACGATCATTGCGATGATAGCAGGTGGTAACGTACTGTTGGAAGGTGTACCGGGGGTAGGAAAGACGCGTTTGGTACGTACTTTGGGCAGAGTATTTGATTTACCCTTCTCACGTATACAGTTTACGCCCGACTTAATGCCTGCGGACGTTACGGGTACGAACATCATAGAGAAAGACGAGAGCGGCAACTCGGTATTCAAGTTCCAGGAAGGACCTATCTTTGCAAACATCATCCTCGCGGACGAAATCAACCGTGCTACGCCGAAGACGCAGTCAGCGTTATTGGAAGCGATGCAGGAGCACAGCGTAACGGTCATGGGTACGACGAGAAAGATGAACGAACCGTTCTTCGTTCTTGCGACGCAGAACCCGATTGAGCAAGACGGTACTTATCCTCTTCCCGAGGCGCAGATGGACCGTTTCATGTTCAAACTTTTGGTATTCAATCCGGGATTGGAAGACTTAATGAGCATCGTAACGATGACGCAAAAGACGATGGAAGAGACGGCGGACGCCGCTTGTTCGGGCGAGCAATTGTTAAAGATGCGCAAAACGGCCAACAAGATACCCGTAGCTACGGACGTATTGAGATACGCGATGATATTGACGTCGGCGACGCACCCTGACAGCGAATACGCAGCGGAAGCGACGAAGAAGTACGTACGTTTAGGCGCGAGCCCGCGTGCAGGACAGGCATTGATTTCGGCAGGAAAAGTACTTGCGTTAATCAAGGGAAGATTCAACGTATCGTACAACGACATCAACGAGATGGCGAAAGCGGTACTGCGTCACCGTCTGAAGCTCAACTTCGAAGCGATAGCAGAAGGATTAACGGCTGACGACATTGTAGCGAGAATCATAGAAGAAGTAGAAAGCAAGTACAAGGGCAAGAAATAAAAGTCCACCAAACGACAATAAAGAAATCGGGGCAGAAAAATGAAAGAAATCTTATTAAACGACGCCTTCTTTAGTCGTTTGGAAACGTTAGATTTAAATTTAAGATCGAATCTCATCGGGTACTTTGGCGGCAAGCACTTTGTAAGGACGTACGGACAGACGGTAGAATTTGCAGATTACCGCGAGTACCAGTTAGGGGACGACATCAGGAGAATAGACTGGAACCTGTTTGCGAGATTTGGTAAGCACTATTTAAAGTTGTTTACGGACGAGCGACAGATGAAGGTACAGATATTTTTAGATTGTTCGGCATCGATGGGGAAAGACAATCCCGAGAAAGCGAATTATGCCATAGCAACGGCAGCGGCGTTAGGATTTTTGGGAGTGCATAACATGGATAAAGTAGAATTCAACTTTATGAGAGGTACGCACTGCGACAATCCGTACGGGACGATAATCGGGAAGAATTCTTTTTTCAGAGCGATCAGCGACATAAAGAATTTAACGTTTGACGAAGAGACGGACATAGAGGCGTGTGTAACGAGCAGCCAGGACACGAGTAGGGGTAACAGTTTATCGATAATAATATCGGACTTCATGACCGAAAGTAACTGGAAGAAAGCGATAGATTACCTGTGTTACAAGAACAGGCAGGTATTGTTGATACACATATTGACACCGGACGAATTGGATCCCGCATACGACGGGCGCGTATCGCTCATCGACTCGGAGTCGTTGGATTTATCCGACACGAAGAACATGAAGATGAACATCACGCGCAGCATGCAGATGGCGTATGAAGAAGCGATGAAAGACTTTAAAGAGGACGTAAGGTCCTTCGTAGTCAGGAGAGGAGGGAGTTGCGTATTCGTCAATACAGACAATCCCATAGAGCAGGTATTGTTTGGTGGGTTATTTAAGGTAGGTATAATGTGATTGGAAATTGTTAGTACCACTGGGTTTGTTGGGTTTGATTGGCATACTGATCCTTATTATCATATACATCATCAAACCAAACTACCAACAGAAGTTCGTTTCCAGTACTTTCGTCTGGAAATTGAGTCTTAAATACAGAAAAAGAAAAGTTCCGATTAATAAGTTGAGAAACTTGTTAATCATCATCTGCCAGATATTGATTCTGGCGTTGTGCTCGTTTATTTTGTCGCAACCGGTCGACGTGTACAGAACAGAGGATAACAGGAAAGAAGTCGTCCTGGTTATCGATTCTTCCGCAAGTATGCGTACGGTTGACGAGGACGGGCAGAGTCGTTTTGCAAGAGCTATCATAGCGGCGAAAGCGAAGTGTACGGAGATATTTGAAAACGACGACGACGAAGAAGGAAGCGTCGTATCGATTGTTTTGGCAAACGATACCCCGTCGTATCTGATGTCGAGTACCGGCGATACTTTCAGGCAGATCAATTCGTCAAAGGCTTACAGCCTGTATACGACTTTAGATTATCTGCGCAACGACGACACTTGTTCTTACAGCGTATCGGACATGAAAGCCGCCATGGATATTTGTCAGCAGGTTATTGACGAAAATCCCGAAGCGGAGGTGTTTTTGTACACCGACACGAGTTATGCAAGCACGGACACCGTTACGGTCGTTAACGTCAATAACGAGGGCGAGTGGAATATCGGTATTCTCAACGCTCAGTTTGAAGAAGACGACTATTATTACAGATTTTTAGTGGACGTAGGCTACTACGCAAAGAGTGAGAAAGCCACGCAGACCATGAAAATCGGTCTGAGGTTTAAAAACGCCAACGCTGCCGACAAGGAAAGCGAAGGTGTGGATTTAACGCTTGTTACCGAAGATATTCTGTTTAACAGCGGTGAAGAATGGCGTCTTATCTTTAAGCACAGCACTAAAGAAAACCATGAACTCGATGAAGACGAAATAGAATGTAACGTCGACGTAATGCAAAGAGGCGACAGAGAAAAGCATACGGTAGACGGTTTGATCTATTATTACGTCAATCTGGACGAATTGCTTGCAAGTAGCGGCGTTCAGGGCGTTACCAGCGCTACGAGACTTCATACGTTTGAGAACATCGACGTTTTCGTTGATTTTGAAGACAGCGGCGAAAGCGGCGATTCTTACGCTCTTGACGATAACTTTATCATCTACGGCGGTATCAAAGAAATCATCAGAATTCAGTATTACAGTTCGCATCCGAACGACTTTATGATGGCGCCTTTCAAGGCACTTCAAAACATTTACAGCGACCGCTGGGATATACGTATAACCGAAATCAAGAAAGGAACGAAAATAGAAGACGTTCCTCTGTCGGGTTTTGACTTTTACGTTTTTGAACATACGATGCCCAACGCTTTGCCGACGGACGGCGCGGTAATGCTCGTCAACCCGGACAAAGCAGGTACGGGATGGGGATTCAGAGTTGACAGAACTAGCGTATTCGATACATCCAGCAGTGAGACTTTGGACCAGAAAGAAGTATTTCTTGAGGTTCCTGAAAACGAAAAAGCCGCGGCTGTTATTAAAGGTATTGACTTTGAAGAATACGAAAGTAAGCTTTTGTTGACGAAAATGTGCGGACTCGGGGCGTATGATTCCTTTGACGTCCTCATGACTTGCGAAGGTTGGCCTGCGTTTATGGTTAAAAACGACGGCGCTGATAAGATGGCGGTTATGAGCTTCAATATAGAGTATTCCACGTTCCCTTTGATCGAAGCATGGCCGTATCTGATGATCAACCTGTTTGATTATTTCTTCCCGAGCATTATGAGAACGTACTCTTATTCCGTTGATTCTCTCGTAACGATGGAATCCATGAGCGAATCTTTGCTTATCGAGTATCCCAACGATACGTCCGCCGACGGTGGTTATAACCCCGAAGACGGTGCCAATACGGTAAGAGACGTTGGTTCACTCGAGTGGGAAGCCGACACTACGGGCGAGGGAAATACTCCCGAAGACCAGATTGCGGAAGCGCAAATGATCGTTAAGGATTCTACGGTTGTTCTTAAGGTGGAACTGCCGGGCAGATACATAGTAACGCAAACGACGTATTACGACAGAGTTATGACGGAAGGATTTTTCGTGTCTGTGGCTGCGTCGGAAGGTAATATTTGGTGTGGCGGCGATCTGGACGCACCTATAGCGGAACATCAGGATAAAGAGTATTACGGCGATTGGTTGCTGGTGTTGGCGGCTATATTGGTGGGATTGCTGTTCATTGAATGGTGGTTGCATTCTCGCGAAGGCAGCGTATAACGGAGGGACTGAGAAATGATCAAATTTAATTTTATTTATCCATGGCTGTTGTTGTTCCTCATTCCTGCGGTATTGTTGACGTTGTTGCCGTATTTCAAACTCTCAAAGAGATACAGAAGAACGAGAAACCGTATTATTTCTATGGTTTTACACCTCGTCATTATGGTTATGGCAATTACCTTGCTTGCCGGCATGACGATCGATTATACCATTGCAAACGACGGCAACGAAATCATTATATTGGTTGACGTTTCCGATAATATCGAAGGCAAATATGCTACGACGAGAGATAAGTACGTCGACGATATCTTATACGGCGTCAAAAACGATTTGGAGGCCTGTAAGGTAGGCATCATTACGTTTGGTTACGACCAGAAGTACGTTGCTCCCCTGTCGGACAATCTTGACGGAATGTATCAACAATATATAGGCGGAGAATTGCCCGATACCAGCGCTACCAACATTGCTTCTGCATTGAATTTTGCAAAGACAAAGTTTACGGAAGACGCAACGTGGAAGAAGATTATTCTTCTCACCGACGGCAGAGAAACCGACGAGTCGGCGTTGAGCGTTATTCGCAGTATAGTGTCCGACCAAAACGGAAATATGTTCGTTGACGTCGTAAACGTGAGAGCGGAGAACGAAGAAGACGACGCCAAAGTAGTCGGCGTGGAGTTGCCAGATTATCACGTAAAGGCAGACGAATCGTGTACGATAAAGGTTTTCGTTCAGAGTAACGTCGACATGACTAACGTTTCCGTCGAGTTGTATGACAACGGCGAAGTAAGCGACGGCAACGGCGACAACGGCGTCGTTTCCGTAAACCTTTTCGGCGGCGAGATTAAGGAAATTGAATTTAAACATAAATTCAAATCGTCCGACGACCTTCACAAGTTGGAGGTTCGTATTACCGACGCCGGAAACTACGACGAAAACAACCTTTATTGTTCTTACTATTACATAACGACGTTCGATAAGGTTCTCGTATTGGAAAGCGTGTCGGGTGAGTCGGAAGCACTGAAAACTCTTCTTGCGACGGCTACCGAATCCGACCCGATAGAGTACAAGGTTGACATTATTAACGTGCGTACGACGGATTACAACGGATTGCCCAAGACGGTTAACGATTTCCGTCAATACGACCAGGTAATTCTCAACAACATTTCCAACGCCGATTTGGCTCTGATGGATGAGGTAATCTATCTGGGCGACTACGCCGCTGCGGTCGAAAGAAACGATCCCAACCTGAATTCGATTACGGAGACTGCTTATAAAGATTACACCATTAATCAGATATACAGTTACGTCTACGAGTACGGCGGCGGTTTGTTTACCGTCGGTGGTAAAGACGGCGAAGGCAATGCCAACGCATACAACAGAGCGGATCTGAAGGCTACGAAATATCAACAGATATTGCCCGTTCAGGCAATCGATTACACGCCTCCCGCGGGCATAATGGTTATCATCGACCGTTCGGGCTCTATGGGCGGCACGAGGTTGCCGGCAGCCAGAAACGGCGCTTATGCGGTATTGGACGAATTGACAGAGCGTGACTATATGGGTCTTATGACTTTGGACAGCAATTTCTCTTCCGTTCTTCCGATGACTTCCGTTACGCAAAAAGAAACGATAAGAAACGCCATCGATACGATTCAGCAGGCCCAAGGCGGCACCGTATTCGAAGACGCTCTTATCAAAGCGTCTCAGGCGTTGGTTTCATTAAAGAAAGTAGCAAAACGTCACGTAATTCTTCTTACCGACGGTCAGCCGGCAGGTGATAAGACTTATCTGAAAATCGTTCAGGACTATTATGAAGCTTTCGGCATCACGTTCAGCGTTGTTCTCGTAGGTACTACTTCCGGACAGAAAGCGATGGAAGAATTGTGCGCCAAAGCTGGCGGCGAGGCCGCGGGTAGCAGATGTATAGTTGCGGTAGATACCGAGCGTTTGCCCGAAATGTTGCGTGCAGACGTTAACTGCCCTGCGATTAAAGAAGTTTCAGACGAGCCGTTCCAGCCCACGATTTATGCGAAAATGTCGCCGTTAGTCAGCGGTTTTGATAAAAACCCGATGGACGAGAACAAGATGATTGCAAATCTGGGCGGTTTCTTCGGTACAAAACTCAAGACGGGTGCAGAGCTTATTCTTACCGGTGAGTACGAAGTTCCGTTGTATGCTCAGTGGAAGTTCGGAAAAGGTATGGTAGGTAGCTTTATGTGCGACCTCAACGGAGGCGTGTGGTCTGCCGAATTTATGGAAGATAAAGACGGTAAGCAGTTTATCCGTAACGTAGTCGCCAACCTGATGCCCGTTGAGGATATCAGGCCGAATGCGCTCGATTTCATCTTTAAAGAGGATAACTATACCAACCAACTGACGATTTACGGCGTTACTACCGACGAACAGATTCGCGGTCAGATAGTTATTCCCGACACCAACGATTCAAGCGCCGACCAGGTCATTCTCGATCTTAACAGCGCGATTGGCGGTGACAAGTATTACGTTACGGTGCCTTTCTCGGCAACGAGCAATATGTGCAGTTTCGTGTTTAAAGAACCGGGTACGTATAAAATTATCGTTTGGAAAGTAAACTCCGAAGGTGCAGAGTTACCCAATTCAAGGCTTGAAATTTACAAGACGTTCTCGTATTCCAAGGAGTACGACACGATGAATCAAGACGTTACGCAGATAGCGGACATAGACAGTAAACTTATGACGATTGCCGAAAGAGGCAACGGTTTCTACGTGGGCGACGGAAATGTCTTACAATGTTTGAACGCAGAAGACAAACTGGTCAAGAATTTTGACCCGAGATGGTTGTTCATGATTCTTGCTATTATCTGTATGTTGCTTGATATTGCGGTACGTAAATTTAAGTTTAAGTGGATTCACGAGATAGTGCGTGAAAAGAAACAACAGAAACTACAACAAAGATAAAAAAGGGACGGAAACGGTCGCCTTACTGACCGTTTCCGTCGGAAAAAAACCTCGTTAACTCTACACGGTTAAACTTAAACGGAGGATATTATGAAAAGATTTAGGATATTAGCGATATTGGTTTTGGCAATACTCGCACTGGGTCTTTTGGGCGCATGCAGTAAGGTAATGGAGACGCCTACCAACCTGGCAATAGATTTGGAAAACGAAATCTTAACCTGGTCGTCGGTAGATCATGCTTCTCGTTACGTTGTTAAAATCACATATCTTGATTCTTCTAACAAAGTGGAAACCAGAACTACTACGGTCGCGCAATTTGAATTGAGCGATCTTGAGGCCGGCAACTACGATATTTGCGTAAAGGTAGACGGCACGAGTAAGTATAAGGAATCCGCATGGTCAGAAGAGATCGGGTATACCAAGGAAAACGCAGGTGGTTTTACTTATACCCCGATCAATAACAGTA
>SFEB01000010.1 GCA_004558105.1 Clostridiales bacterium | reverse complement strand
GACCAGAGTTTTTAAGTTGCTAAACATACTTATTTCGCCTTTACGGGTTTGACAGCAATAGCTTCAACTTTAGTGTCGTTAATGATTTCCATATAAAATTGTTCGAGATTTTCGCCGCTTTCTTCCATTTCGGCAAGGTTGCGTACGCATTGAATCTGACCTTTTTTAATGATTGCTATTTTGTTGCAGATACGCTCGACCACGTCGATAATGTGGCTTGAGAAAAACACGATATTACCTTCCGCCGCATGCTGTTTCATGCACTCCTTGACTTGAAAAATACTGTTCGGGTCAAGACCTGTCAACGGCTCGTCCAAAATCCATACTTTTGGGTTGTGTATAAGGGCGGACATAATGGTGACTTTTTGTTTCATGCCGTGAGAATAGGTTTTAATGGGATTGTCGATAGCCGTTTCGAATTCAAAAAGTTTTATATAGCGGTTTAAACGTTCGTCTCTGTCTTCTTTGCTTACGTTGTATAGGTCGGCGATATAGTTGATATATTCCCGCGCAGTAAGTCTTTCGTACAAAGCGTAGTGATCGGGAACGAAACCGATTTGTTTTTTTGCCATGACGGGTTGGGTGGCTACGTCATAACCGCAGACTTCGATATTTCCTTCCGTAATGGTCTGTATGCCGACGATACTTTTGATTATAGTGGATTTTCCCGCTCCGTTAGGGCCGAGAAAACCGAACACGTCGCCGCCGCAAACTTCCAGATTGGCGTCTTTAACGGCGTAAACGTCAGAAGTTGAGTAGCGTTTCGTAAAGTTTTTTAAAACGAGTTTATTGGTACCGTCCATATTGATAGGCTCCTTTTCGCTCCTGCCGTCGAGTGCAACAGAGAGAGCGAGCGCGTCGACTTTTATTTTTGCTTTTCTGGCGGCTATGTCCTGCCAGCCTTTGATTACTTCGTAAGCGAGTTCGTAAATAAACCACATTCCGAAGGTTGCCGCAAAGTAAACCAACCAGAACAAGAATTGATAGAGGGGATAGAGTACGAAATGAAGATTACCGATATCGAACTGCCAGACGTTATTACGTAGGTTTTCAGCCCAGGTTCCGAGTTTTTCCGCAATAAATCCATCGTTCAAAAAGAAGTAGTTGACGTCGGGGTTGTAGTTGGTGAACCATGCGTTGATAACAAGCACAAGGACGAAGTATACGGTAAATTCCACAAGACTGTACTTAAATTCTTTCCACCTCGGTCGGGGAAATACTCCCAGTCCCACTGCCAATAGGGGCATATAAAACGCCTGGTAGTGGCTGAGGAAAAAGTTAAAGGCAGACGTGGAAAGCACTCCGCTGCTTACGTTCGGCATCGTAATGGCGCAGAACGCACCCAGCACGTTAATGAAGTAGGTGAAATAAAACAACTTATTCCACTTAAAAATCAAGCACAACGGCGTAATGAACATTGCCGTATTGCAAAGGTGTAAAGGAAGACAAGTTACCCAACCGTTGCCGGCAAAATCTGCAAAGCGCAGAGAGTGAGAAAAGTTTATCATCTGCGCGACGGCGTAAAAGATGAGAGCAACCCTTTTTGTGTCGTAGGAGTGTTTATGCAACAAGAAATAGATTATCACCGGGAATACCGCTATCGGATAAATATAGAGCCGATGGTACAGTGAAAAATCTTTCGGAACAGGCTTAAAGCCGATAGAGTTGAAAAACAGCTGGAGAGTGTAGGGCGGAACGGTTGCGAAAATCATGCCGAAAATGGCAACTGCAAACCATATCCAGTCCTTCTTTACCATGTTTTTTACGTCGCTGACGTTGTAAATCAAAGTTGACAGGGAGTAGGCAAAAGCGACGCCGATTTCAGCCGCCAAGAGAATAGCCCTGATTGCGTTGCCCGCCGTCACGCCGGTAAACGCACCCTCTCCGACGACGGCGAGAAGAACGTCTTTAAAAAGAACGATATTGAGGACGGTGGCAAACAAACCGAAAGTGGCAACCACGACGTTTGAAAATTTTTTCCGGAAAAACGGGTGCATAAAGATAAAAACTTCCGCCGCTCTGAAAAGCCATACGGCGACGGCAGAAATCACGATTTGTCCCTTGGAAGCAAAACCTTTCTCAACGGTCAGAAAAAGGATATCGGAAATATTCTCTTTTCCCAGTTCGTATCTGAAAAAGAACGCCACCATGATTACGGCGGCTAAAATTTTGTACGTCAAAGACGATTGCTTGTCCTTATCCTTAAACAAGTAAATCGCAACGTACGACAATATTGCAAATATCGAAAGAACCAAATAGTATTTTAACATCGTTGATTATAGTATCGGTCAATTTGAGTATATTTACACAAAAGCCGTTTTTCTCGTGTATATTTTTTATCGGACGATATAACGTCAACTTTCTGAACTTGAATTTTATCATATCGTGTTGTTTTTTGCAACAAATATGGTGCTGTTTTTAAAAAAATTCCCTCCGCATTTCAAGTTTATCGTTGTAATGAGTTTATTTGCGCGCGTGCGCTCGCGCGAGCGGATAAAGAATTTGATAGGATTATTCGGTAAAAGAGTGATAATAGAAATTTTGTGAAATTTTTTTCTTGTACTTTTTAAAAACTTTTAGGTGTAAATTTCTTGAAAAGTATTGTAAAATGAGTTATAATAACCGATGGTGCGGACTTTAGTTAATATTTTAAACGTATTAATCGGGGTTTGCAACGCTCAATTTTTTTTGTACGAAAGGAGTAAAACACTGTATGAAGACAATTGTTATCGGAGTTATCGGTGCGGACGTACACGCGGTAGGCAACAAAATTATCGAATACGTTTTGAAAAACAATGGATATAACGTTGTAAATATCGGCGTATTGTCCTCGCAGGAAGATTTTATTAACGCCGCAATCGAGACTAACGCCGATCTGATTCTCGTTTCGTCCCTGTACGGTCAGGGCGAAATCGACTGCCGTGGTATGCGCGACAAGTGCATCGAAGCGGGCATAGGCGACATTCCGATGTTTGTCGGCGGTAATATCGTTATCGGCAAACAAAATTTCGACGAGGTTAAAGAGCGCTTTTATAAAATGGGCTTCAACAAAGTTTATGCTCCGGGAACGCCTATCGAAAAGACTTTGCCCGATATAAAGGAAGTTCTGGGGGAATAAACCGATGAGTCGTTATCTTATGATAGACTTCGGTTCGACGTTTACCAAACTTACGGCGGTAGACACCGAGACAGAAGACGTTTTGGCGACTGCGAGTCACTTTACTACGGTTGACACCGATATCACTATCGGATACGAAAACGCATTGGCTGAGTTGTATAAAAAACTCGGTGGAAAGATAACGTTTGACAAAATTATAGGTTGTTCTTCAGCGGCAGGCGGATTGAAAATGTGCGCCGTCGGATTGGTGGAAGAACTTACTCTCGAGGCGGCAAAACGCGTTTGTCTCGGAGCGGGAGCCAAGGTTGATCTGGCTTTTTCTCATCATCTGACAAACCGTAACATCGATGAGATTATCGATAAAAAGATAGACATTATTCTCTTGTGCGGAGGCACCGACGGCGGCAACTCGGAGTGCGTTCTGTTTAATCAGAAGATGCTTGCCGAACGCGGTATAAAAATACCTATTATTTACGCCGGTAACAAAGATTGTCAGGACGAAATAACAGATATAAGTCGCAGGTACGGACTTAACGAGTACGTATGCGAAAACGTGATGCCTAAACTCAACGTTTTAAACATAACTGACGCAAGAGAAAAGATAAGAGAGATTTTCCTTAAAAACATTATAGAAGCGAAAGGTATTAAGAAAATCGAAAAGGCGATAGACAAGGTTATTTTACCCACGCCGGAATCGGTTTTGCAAGCGGCAAACCTCTTATCTAACGGTTACATGCATGAATCGGGGCTCGGCGAAATAGTTCTCGTAGACATCGGAGGCGCCACTACGGATATGTATTCGATGTGTTCGGCGTCGGCAAAGCGCAGCGACGTGGTAGTTAAAGGGTTGGAAGAACCTTATGCCAAACGTACGGTAGAGGGTGATCTGGGAATGCGCTACTCCGCACTTGGCGTTCTCGGTGCGCTTACCGAAGAAGAAATAAAAACTATCGACCTTGACGAAAACGTTGATCTGAAAAAAGAATTGATTTATCGCCATGAACACGTCGATACGATACCGACAAACGAACATGAGTTGCATATCGATCGTATAATAGGGAGTGTTTGCGTAGATAAAGCTATGTCGCGGCACGTCGGCAAGTTGGAAGAGTCGTATACTCCAATGGGCATGTTGTACACCCAATACGGTAAAGATCTTAGCAAAATAAGATACGTTATCGGCACCGGCGGAGTTCTGGTCCGCAACGAAGATCCGTATCAGATACTCAAAGCGGTAGAATTCGATATTAAGAGACCGATGGAACTCAGACCGACCTATCCGAGTTATCTGCTTGACGCAGATTACATACTTGCGGCAATGGGATTGCTCAGTCAGATAGACCCGTTGCTTGCTCTTAAAATTATGAAAAAGCATCTCAAACCCATAGATGTTGACAAGAATAAAGATAAATAACACAAACCGAAAGGAAGGATAAAATGGTTAAGAATAAAAAATTAACGGAAGAAGAATTTTTGGCAGAAAGAAAAGAGGTTCTCGCCGGTTGGAGAACAGGCAGCGACCCTCAACTCGATTTAGATAAAGCGGTAGCTTTTTTAAAGAGTATCCCCGATGAAAAAAACTTTGCGAAAAAGCTTGCAAAAGCAAAAGCAAACGGCTCTCGTACGTTGGTACAACCCCGTGCCGGCGTCGCACTTATAGCGAGACATCTTGAACTTCTTAAGTATCTCGAAAAAGCGGGCGCAGACTTTTTGCCGTCCACTATTGACAGTTACACGCGTCAGAACCGCTATGCGGAATGTGAAAAAGCGATAGTCGAAAGTTCTACAATCGGCAGGTCGTTGCTCAACGGTTTTCCGGCGGTTAACCATGGCGTTGACGGTTGCAAATCCATTTTTAATGCGGTAAACGTTCCGTTACAGGCGCGTCACGGTACTCCCGACGCAAGGCTGTTGTCGGAGATTATTCATGCGGCAGGTTGGACGTCCAACGAGGGCGGTGCGATTTCTTACAACCTTCCTTACGCAAAGAGCGTGTCTATAGAAGATACGATCAGATATTGGCAGTATTGCGACCGTCTGGTCGGTTATTACGAAGAACACGGCGTAACCATTAACAGAGAGCCGTTCGGTCCTTTGACGGGTACGCTCGTTCCGCCTTGCATTTCCAACACCGTAGGCATTATCGAGGCAATACTTGCGGCAGAACAAGGCGTTAAAAATATTTCCGTCGGTTACGGTATGGGCGGTAACGTTATCCAGGATATCGCGGCTATCCGTACGCTTCAAAAGCAGACGGACGAGTATCTTAACAAATTCGGTTATCATGACGTTTGCGTCACGACCGTTTTCCACCAATGGATGGGCGGTTTCCCTGCCGACGAGGCGGAAGCCATGGGGCTTATCGCCATGAGCAGCACCATCGCGGCTCTCAGCGGCGCAACCAAGATGATAAACAAAACGCCTCACGAGTCGGTGGGTATTCCTACCAAAGAGGCGAACGCCGACGGCATCAAGGCGTCGAAAATCGTTACGAAACTCTTGCAGGAACAAAAATTCCCGGATTGCAAAGAACTTCGCGATGAAATGGCTCAGATTGAAAAAGAAGTCAATTGCCTGATGGACGCCGTGTTAAAAGCCGGCGACGGCGACGTTGCCCAAGGCGTTGTAAAAGCGTTCGAGCTTGGTATGTTAGACATTCCTTTTGCTCCTTCCAAATTTAACGCAGGTCTCATTTTGCCTGCCCGCGACAACGACGGCGCAATAAGAATTCTGGAATTCGGCAACCTCGCTCTGACCGATGAAATCAAAGAGTTCCACCGCAAGAAAATATCGGACAGAGCGGCTAAAGAGGGCAGAGAAGTTTCCTTCCAGCTTACTATCGACGACGTTTGCGCGGTCAGTGCGGAACACCTGGTAGGACACCAGAAATACGACGACTAACGGGAAAAATATCTTATAATTTAAAAACGTTAAGGACTTTAAAACGAAAAAGAAGGTAAAATAAAAATGAAAATCGTAGACGTAATTTTGACAAAATCTTATACGGGATTTTATTTTGACGATCAAAAAGCAATTAAAGCCGGCGCGGGACATGACGGATTTATGTACGTCGGTCAACCGATGACGCAAAACTTCCAGAGTATTCGTCAGGCAGGTGAAGCCATTTCCATTCAATTGGTTTTAGAAGACGGGACGATCGGTTACGGCGACTGCGCGGCGGTACAGTACTCGGGCGCAGGCGGTCGCGATCCGTTGTTTTTGGCAAGCGACTTTATTCCTCTTATCGAGAAGGAAATCGTTCCGCAACTTATCGGCGAGGACGTGGCGAAATTCCGTTCCTTGGCTGAAAAATACGACAGAATGCACGTTAACGGCAAAAGACTTCACACCGCTATCCGCTACGGTATTACACAGGCATTGCTTAACGCAACCGCCAACAGCAGAAGAATAACAATGGCGGAAGTTATCAGAGAAGAGTACGATATTCCGGAAGGCGAGTACAAGGCAGTACCGATCTTTACTCAATCCGGCGACGAGAGAGAACTCAACGCCGACAAGATGATTATCAAACAAGCCGACGTTTTGCCTCACGCTCTCATTAACAACGTAGATACGAAACTCGGCCGCAAAGGCGAGATTCTGCTCGGTTATATCAAATGGTTGAGCGACCGTATTTTAAAATACCGCGTAAGCGAAGATTACGATCCCATTTTACATATCGACGTTTACGGCACTATCGGTATCGCTTTCGACTACGACGTTGACAAGATGTTCAATTACTTGCTGGAATGTGAAAAGGCGGCTAAGCCCTTCCGTATCCGTATTGAAGGTCCTATCGATACCGGTGACAGAGAAGGCACGATGAATTATGAAAAGATTCTGACTGCAAAACTCAACGAAGTCGGTTCCAAACTCGAAATCGTAGCCGACGAATGGTGCAATACGTTAGAAGATATCAAATACTTCGCAGACAATCACGCAGGACATGTTCTGCAAATAAAGACTCCCGACCTCGGCGGCGTAAACAACGTTGCGGAAGCTATCGTTTATTGTAACGAAAAGGGCGTAGGCAGTTATTGCGGCGGTACTTGCAACGAAACCGACGTTTCCGCAAAGACAACGACCAACATCGCTATCGCATGCCGTGCGTTGCAATGCCTTGCAAAACCGGGAATGGGCGTTGACGAAGGGTATATGATCGTGAGAAACGAGATGAACAGAGTTCTCGCGTCTGCCAACAAGAGATATTTTGCCAAGAAAAAATAACAAATCCGGCTGATTTTTCAGGATATATTTTCAGATAAAGAAGGTTTTTCTTATGAAAAGAGGAATAGCAGGCACTTTGGAGTCCAATGATATAATGATAACGGTTAAAGAGAGCGACACTTTAAAGGTAACTCTCAACAGTATCGTTTACGACTTTTTTCACACCAGGATAGAAAAAGTGATTTACGACACTCTGGCAGAACTCGGCGTTGACAAAGTCGACGTCGTTTGCGAGGACAAGGGCGCTTTGGATTGTACTATAAAAGCCCGTCTTATAACGGCGATACATAGAATGGAGGGCGAACGGTAATGAGAAGAAGTTTACTCTTTATGCCGGGAAACAATCCCGCGATGTTGCAAAACTCAGACGTTTTCGACGCGGACGGCGTTATTTACGACCTTGAAGACGCAGTAAGCGTAACGGAAAAAGACGCCGCAAGAATACTTGTTTCGCAATATCTTGATTCGCTCAGACGTACTCCTCCGATGGAAATCGTCGTCCGCATTAACGGAATTGATACGGAGTATTGGGAAAAAGACCTGCAAGCCGTCGTTTCGGATAAAATCGATTCGATAATGCTTCCAAAAGCGCAGGTATGCTACCTCAATCAACTTGACGAAGAACTTACAAAAATAGAAAAAGCCAAGGGAATGACAAAAAAAATCAACGTTATTCCCATTATCGAACTTGCCGTGTCGGTTTTGCAGATAGACGATATAGTCAAAGCTCCGCGCGTTAACGGCGTTTTGCTGGGTGCGGAAGACCTTTCGAGCGATCTGGAAGTTGCCCGTACCAAACAAGGCAACGAGATTTTATTCCCGAGAATGCGTCTTGCTTACGCTTGCGCCGCCTATAAGATCGACGCTATCGATACGCCTTTTACCGACACCAACGATAACGAAGGGTTGGAAGCGGACTGTAATTTCGTCGCCAACTTGGGCATGAACGCCAAAGCGGCGATACATCCCAATCAGGTCCCGGTCATAAACGGTGTTTTCGTTCCGAGCGCAAAGAACATAGATTGGGCTTTGAGAGTAGAAGAAGCGTCGAAACAGGCTGCCGCCAAGGGATTGGGGGTATTTAGTCTGGACGGTAAAATGGTCGATAAGCCGGTAATGGACCGCGCACGTAAAATTCTTTTAAAGGCCCGCAAATACAACCTTATCGACGGGGAGGCTGAATAATGAAAAACTCATTAAACCGTTTCGTTCCGGACGGTTACAAGCCGTTCGTCGGCTCAGACGAATATAAAAAACAGGAACGTAGACTTATTAAAGAAAAAAAGACGTCGAAAGGTTTTACGGAGTTAAAAGACGTATCCGACCTTTTTGACAAACTCAATATTACCGACGGTATGACCTTATCTTTCCATCACCATCTGAGAAACGGCGACTTTGTTCTCAACATGGTTGCGGAAGAAATCAAACGTCGTAATTTAAAAAATATCAAACTTGCGCCGTCTTCTATTTTCCCCAACAACAAAATATTGGTGGAACTGATAGAAAACGGAAACGTAACGGATATTTATACTGACTACGTAAACGGGCCCGTTGCCCAGGCGATAAGCGAAGGCAAATTGAAAGGAACGTGCGTAATGCATACTCACGGCGGGCGTCCGCAGGCAATTGAAAGCGGCGACTTACATATTGACGTCGCGATACTCGGCGTTCCCGTGGTGGACAAGGAAGGAAACGGCAGCGGCGTATACGGAAAAAGCGCCTGCGGCAGTCTCGGTTATGCCGAAAGCGACCTGCGTTACGCCGACAAAGTGGTCTTTGTTACCGACACTTTTGTAGACGTTTGCGAAAAACCGCAACTTGACGGAAAGTACGTTGATTTTGTCTTAAAGGTTCCTGCCATCGGCGATCCTGCCGGGATAGTTTCGGGTACTACAAAGATAACAAAAGACCCTGTCGGTTTAAAAATTGCCCGAAACGCCGCACAGTTACTTGACGAGTTGGGCATGATAAAGGACGGCTTGTCTATGCAGACGGGTGCGGGCGGAACGAGTCTTGCCGTTGCCTATTACGTTAAAAAAAGAATGGTGGAGAGAGGGATAAAAGGCAGTTTTGCTTCCGGCGGTATTACGGGGTATTTTACCGATATGCTGGAAGAGGGCTTGTTTGACGAACTTTTCGACGTACAGTGCTTTGACCTTAAAGCCGTGGAATCGATAAAAAAGAACGCAACCCACCATGCTATGAGCGGTTCAAAATACGCCAACGCATTCGACGACAATGTAGTCGATAAACTTGACTTTGTTATTCTCGGCGCGACAGAAATCGACCTTGATTTTAACGTCAACGTTACCACCGACTCACACGGAAAAATCATGGGCGGTTCGGGCGGACACAGCGACACCGCGCACGGCGCAAAAGTTACGGTTATCACCACCAATCTCGTAAAATCACGTTTGCCTATTATTAAAGAACAGGTCACTACCGTTACCACACCGGGTGAAGACGTGGACGTTCTGGTTACCGAGAGAGGCATTGCCATCAATCCTCGCCGTACCGATTTGTTGGAAAAGGTTAAAAACAGTAAATTGCCTATTTACAAGATTCAGGATTTGCTGAAAATCGCTTATGAAATCACCGGAGAGCCGTTAAAGACGGAAAAAAGCGATATTCCCGTAGGCGTCGTAGTATATCGTGACGGCACGGTAATCGACACCGTTTTTAAGACGAAACAGGTGACGAAATGATTATAAAAGACGTAATAACGCCTTACGACAAACAAAGAGTCGTCGGTTTTTTAGCCGAACAAGGCTTAAAGTTTGAACAAAACGCAGATAAAACCATATATATAGAAGATGCCGACAAAATCGTCGGCACGGTTTCCGCAGCAAGATATATTATAAAGTGTCTTGCTGTGTCTTCATATTTACGCGGCGAAAACCTTGCCGTAACGTTGGTCGGCGAGATGATAAAGCGTTTACATGCCGACGGGATTTATTATTATCAGGTTTTTACAAAGTCTGAGTACAAGGACGTTTTCGAGTCGCTCGGATTTAAGACTCTGGTTAAGACCGAAAAAACGGTTATGCTCGAAGGCGGAGACGGAAATATAAACGACGTTCTCAACGGCATAAAGGTGCAGATGCGTTTCAATCTTAATATTCCCGACGTGGGTAATCCCGCTCATGACGTCGCATGCATCGTTTTAAACGGTGATCCGTTTACTTTGGGACATCTTGCGCTTGCAGAATACGCACTAAAAAACCATAAGTATCTGGTTGTTTTCGTATTGGAAGAAGAGGGTTCTTATTTTTCCGCCAACGAACGCTACACTCTTGCATATCTGGCGTTAAGACAGTTTCCGAACGCTCTGGTGGTAAAGTCTACACGATATATCGTGTCGCAATCAACTTTTCCTCAGTACTTCTTAAAAACTGCTGACGAGGCGACCGGGCAGTACGCCGAATTTGACGCAAAAATATTCGCAGAATACTTTATGCCTGCATTAGGACTGACCAAACGGTATATAGGCAGTGAAACTACGGACTATATGTCGATATATAACGCCACTTTAAAATCCGTTCTCGGCGATAAAGTCGAGGAAGTGCCTCGTTTCAGCGAAAACGGTATGATAATTTCAGCAAAAACAGTGCGTGCATTGCTCAAAGAAGGGGATGTTAACGGCGCGACGCAACTCGTACCGATTGCCACTCGCGCACTTTTCGCCAACATGGCAAAACAAAAGCAAAACTAATTTAAGGAGATAATAAATGCGTACGATCAACCTTGCCGACGTAACGGCAAAAATTAAAGAAATGTTTATTGACGCTTGTGAAAACATTCCGCAAAACGTCCTCGATACGATAAAGGATGCGGAAAAACAAGAAGAATCTCCTCTCGGCAAAGAAGTTCTCGGAAAGATAATAGAAAACGATCTTCTGGCTAGAGAAAAGCACCTGCCTATCTGTCAGGATACGGGAGTGGCGGTCGTTTATCTGACTATCGGTTCGGAAGTTACTTTTACGGGCGATATATACGAAGCGGTTAACGAGGGGGTAAGGCAAGCCTATACCGAAGGATATCTGCGTAAATCGGTCGTTCGTCATCCTCTTGACAGAGTAAATACAAAAGACAATACGCCGGCAATAGTGCACGTAAAAGTCGTCCCCGGAGATACTTTCCGCATTGACGTAGCGCCAAAGGGCGGCGGCAGTGAGAATATGAGCGTTGTTAAGATGCTTATCCCTGCCGATGGAGTAGAAGGCATTAAAAAACTCGTTATAGACACCGTATTTAACGCAGGCGGCAAACCTTGTCCTCCCGTTATCGTAGGAATCGGTATCGGCGGCAACTTTGAAAAGTGTGCGTTGATGGCTAAAGAGGCTCTGTTCAGAGAAATAGACGATCGTTCGCCCGATCCGTTGGCTTGCAAATTAGAAGAGGAATTGAAAGAAGAAATAAATAAACTCGGCGTAGGTCCCATGGGGTTTGGCGGAAGAATAACTTGTCTGGCGGTCAAAGTTAACGTTTATCCGTGTCACATCGCAAGTCTGCCGGTAGCAATAAATATTCAGTGCCATGCGGCAAGACACAAATCCTGCACGCTTTAAGGAGAAGGTTATGTTAAAGAAAATTTCAGCGCCGGTAGATCCGGAAGAAATAAAAAGTTTAAGGGCAGGCGATACGGTCTGCATCAGCGGTTACATATACACAGGCAGAGACGCCGCCCACAAAAGGTTATGCGAACTTCTGGCTGACGGCAAGGAATTGCCTATCGACGTAAAAAACGGTATAATTTACTACGTCGGGCCGACTCCGGCAAAACCGGGCAGAGCGATAGGTTCTGCGGGACCGACTTCAAGTTACCGTATGGATCCGTATACCGAACCGTTGCTTAAAGAAGGTTTGAAAGTTATGGTAGGTAAAGGGTCCCGAAGCAAGGAGTGCAAGGATTTATTGGTCAAGTACGGCGCAGTATATCTGTCGGCTATCGGCGGAGCCGCTGCGTCTATTTCCGAAACCGTTAAAGAATGCCGCGTCGTGACGTACGAAGATCTCGGAGCGGAAGCAATTCACAGGTTGAAGGTTGAGGATTTTTACGCCATAGTCACTTACGACAGCGTGGGAAACGATTTGTTTGAACAGGGTCTGGAAAAATACAGGAAAGTTTAATGCAAAAATTCTTGACTTTGTCTGTAAAAGTTTGTAAGACGGTTGACAAAGGGGAGGTATAATGTCTGAATTTATATTACAAACGGTAAATCTGACTAAAGAATACAAGGGCGTACCGGTATTGAATAACGTCAATATTCACGTTCCTCGCGGTAGCATATACGGTCTTATCGGAGCCAACGGCGCAGGAAAGTCGACACTTTTGCGCATCTTCACGGGGAGCGTATTGCCCACTCAGGGTTATATTGCGATCAACGATAAGACGGAATACACCGATATCGAAAAAGAGCGTAAAAAAATAGGCAGTATCATAGAATCGCCGACGTTGTATACGTACATGTCGGCAAGGGACAATATGATAGCGCGTTGCAAATTGTTGGGGATAGATAATTATCGCGAAAGGTCGGAAGAAGTTCTGGCAAGCGTCGGTCTCGAGGGAGTGGGAAAAAAGAAGGTTAAAAACTTTTCGCTCGGCATGAAACAGCGTCTTGCGTTGGCCCTTTCATTACTAGAAAATCCCGAAATATTGATTCTTGACGAACCCACCAACGGTCTCGATCCCATGGGTATCGCCCAGTTGCGGAATTTGTTAAAGAAAATGAACGACGAGGGCGTTACGATTCTTATTTCCTCGCATATTCTGGCGGAATTGTCAAAACTTGCAACTCATTACGGAATTCTTAACGGTGGAAACCTTATAAAAGAGGTGGTCGGAACAGACATAGAAGGTAGTGAGAGAAACCTGATAGAAATTACTTTTAACGATTTGCTGATGCTCTCTCAAGCCATAAGTTTATTGAAGCCGCTTTTCGCTGCCGACGGTCTGGCGTTAAAGGATAACAACGTTATACAACTCAGATTGTCTCAGACACAGACAAAGGACGAAATCGTCGATTTGTTGACCAATAACGGTATTTCTTACGTCTCCGTTGCTTTTGCAAAGGGAAACATCGAGGAGTATCTGATTAAAGTGATTAACGGAGGAGGTGGCGAAAATGCGTAATTTACTGCGTGAAGAATTGTTTAAATCCCGTAAGGGCGTTACAACTTATATTTGCGCCGGTTGGTGTGTATTCAGTCTGATTGTCAGTTTGTTTACCATATCGAACGTAGATTTGCCTTTACACGAAAGTTGGCAGGATTTTCAATGCAGGATGCCCTTCTTTTTTGACGCCTCGTTGTTGTCTGTTATATTTGCCGCTGTTTTTGTGGCGGCTGAGTTTAGCGGCGGAACGATAAAAAATTACGTTGCGTTGGGTATAGACAGAAACAAGGTATATTTTACAAAGTTGATTAAAGTCCTCGGCACAGTATTGGCGATAGTATTTCTTTGTCAGATTTTGTCCCTGACTGTTACTCCGTTTATCCTTGAGTCGGGCAACAGCCTCGGTGGAAAGGGTGCGTTGCTGTACTTTTACGGATTGTTGATTATTATTCAGCAGGCATGCTTTTATACCTTTATAGCCTTTTGGTTGCGTAACGCGGTAGGCGTGATAGGCTTATATTTCGGCATAATGGTTTTTGAAGAGGTTCTTCTGGTTTGTTTAAATCTTGCAGACGGCATATTTGCCGACTTTTTGGTAGAAGCACTGACGTATTCTACCTACATGCAACAAGTTAACTATATTTCTACCGCAATAACCGAAATGAATCCCCTCAAAGTAGTTTTAGCTCTGATCGTTCCTCTGGTAATAAGCGGCGTTAGTATATGTCTGGGGATGTTGACGTTTAACAAGAGGGATATTAAATAATTTAAAAAAAAACGGGATTTTTTGCTTTAAAATATTTGACATTAACTCGTTTTAGGTATATAATCTACAAGCATCGGTATTGAGGCAAGATAATATACCTATGCGGGAGTGGCTCAGTGGTAGAGCGCTGCCTTGCCAAGGCAGATATCGCGGGTCCGAATCCCGTCTCCCGCTCCATAAAAACCCCCAAGCAGTACGCTTGGGGGTTTTTTGTCTTAAAGGCGTTTTTATATACGGCTGGCGTTTATCGATTGGTAGCGTAAGACCGTCTGGTCAGTTGATGTCTTCGATGTAATCAAATGAAATTCCGCTGTCGGTGAGAGTCTTTACGAAAGCGTTAAAAAGTGAAGAGTCGATGTTTATTAAAGTTCCCGGAGGATTTTCCGGAGTAAGGTCGCTTACGACGAGCAAAACATTATCTTTGGTTTTGTAGACGACCGCGGCGATTTTATCGGGAGTAAAACTGTTGCTTTTTATTTCGAAAAAGCCGAAAACCAGTTTTATTCCGCCCGCATCGACTCTGTAATGCATAGTGCAGATAAAAACGAAAACCGCACTGCACAACACTGCTAAGACTATCGCTATAACGTTGAGCGTAACGGTGGCGTCTGATATTCCTCCGTTTACGACGAGTTTTATTATCGAAAAAACGATGGCAGCGAGGCAAAAAACAAAGCCGATGATGACTATAGCTATCGTTAAACCGTTTAACTTGTATTTAAAACGCTTCATATAACCCCCTTTTTCCTTATTTTAACATAGTTTTTATGCTAATGCAATTGTGTTTAGAAAAAAAATATGATAAAATAATACTGTAAGTTGACGAATTATGTACAGCAAGAAAGATTTACTAAAAATATATCGCGAAAGTTTTTCCGATTCGGAAGAATACGTGGAAAACTTTTTTAAAAGATATTATTCTCACAGACGTACCGTTTGCGTTTTTGCTGACGGTGGAATTGTTTCGGCATTGTATCTGATGCATTTAAACACCGAGTTTTACGGTAAACAGATTCCCGCGCCTTTAATTGTGGGCGCGGCGACGGCAAAACCACAAAGAGGCAAGGGATATTTTAAACGATTGATCGCAAAAACGGTTAAGAAGCATGCAGACGCCGAAGAACCTTTTCTGCTGCTTTATCCGTCGGATGAAAATATACGCGGGGCTTACGAAAGAATGGGGTTTTGTAACGTTTCTTTCGTAAGCGAGTTTGTTGCGCGTTACGACGGAACCGATGCGGAAGAAAAACCGGCCACGGTGGATGAAACGCTGGCGATATTCAATAAAAGTTTTTGCACGATGCCGATAAGACAATATCGCGTTAAAACTGAGTTCAGGCATCTTTTCGAGAGGTGGAAGTCGGAAAACATCGTCGCTCGTACGTACGAGCGAAACGGAAGAAAGTGCTACGTCGCGTTTAATGAATCGGAAATAGAAGAAGCCGTGGGAGATTTATCGGTTTTAAACGGCGTGAAGGATTTTGACGGTAAAAAGTTTGTCGACTTTTTCGGCAGTACACAGCCGTATATAATGGCAAGAGTTGCCGCTCCGAAGGTTTTGCTTAAATGCGTTGAATACAACAAAGTTTACGCGGATTTAAGATTCAGAATTATCGATGAACTTTGTCCGCAAAACGATATGGTGTTGCGTCTCGGACTAATGCGAGGCAAACCTACCGTTACACACTCGGTAGAATACGATTTTTGTGTAAAAGTACAGGACTTGGTTAAACTTGCTTTTGGAGGGACGGTTGAGGATTGCCCGTTAAACGAGGTTTTTCCGAAAAACAAGGCGGTTTTTGTTAATAAATACTGATTATGAGAGTTATTGCAGGAAAATTCAAGGGGCGTAAACTCGAAGTCCCAAAAACGACGTTGAGACCTACTTTGGATCGCACGAAGGAGACTTTATTTAATATTTTACAGACCGAGATCCCCGAAGCGCGTGTGCTGGATATTTTTTCCGGCAGCGGAAGTTTGGGTATAGAGGCGTTGAGTCGAGGGGCGGAATCTTGCGTGTTTGTCGAGATCAATAAAGACGCCGCAAAAGTAATAAAAGCGAATTGCGAAAAATGCGGATGTTTGCCGCAAAGTTCCGTGTTGAATCTGTCTTATGATTCGGCAATCGGCAGTCTGAAGCAAAAATTCGATATCGTTTTTGCCGATCCGCCTTACCATGAGGGGCTGTATTACGGAATTCTCAAACGGCTGGAAAAAAGCGATATCCTGTCCGACGACGCCATAGTCGTGTTGGAACACGATACCGAAAACGAGTTGCCGGACAGCGTCGGAAATTTGTCAAAATACAGAGTAAAAAGTATGGGCAAATGCAGTTTCAGTTTTTATCAGGTAGTTGAGGATAAACAATGAAAAGAGCGGTTTTTGCGGGAAGTTTTTCTCCCGTACATTCAGGTCACGTCGAAATAATCAGGCGAATTTCGGAATTGTTTGACGAAGTAATTGTCGCCGTTACCGAAAACGTAAACAAACCCTGTTATATTTCCCTTGAAGATAAAAAGAATTTGCTGGTTGACGCTTGCCATGATTTCAAAAACGTAAAAGTGATGAGTTTTAACGGTACTTTGGCGGATTTTTGTAAAGAAAACGCCGTTGATTGTATAGTTAAATCAATGAGAAATTCGATTGATTTTGAGTACGAATACGAGATGGCTACCGTAAATAAAAAACTTTTCGGAGTGGAAACTTTGTTTTTGTTGTCCGCTCCGGAGTACAGGCATATCAGCAGTACGCTTGTAAGAGAATTCTTAAGGTACGGTAAGGATATATCCGCATTGGTACCGGACGGAATGGCGTCAAAAATAAAAGAGGTTGTCAATGTTTCAAAGATTTGAAAAGATAATAAAACCCGATAAACTTCGTAAAAAAATAAGGCTGGATAAAACTTCGGTAAGGGTTAAGGAATCCAACGACAGGATAATAAAAGATATAATAAGCGGCGCAGACAAGCGATTTTTGATAGTTTGCGGTCCATGCGGTGCGGATAACGCCGACGCGGTGCTGGAATTTTGCTTAAAGTTGAAGGAACTCAGTCTGAAAGTTAACGATAAAATCTTTCTCGTTCCGCGCCTTTATACGGCAAAAGCTCGCAGTGCGGGCGACGGATATCTGGGTATGATGTTTCAGCCGGACGACGAAAAGATCGAAATAGAAAAGGGCATAATAGCAACTCGCAAAATGCTTGCAAACTGCATCAGCAGAACAGGTTTGCCCATTGCCGACGAGTTTTTGTATATGGAACAGCTTGAGTACAACAGCGACCTTGTTAGTTACTATTTTTTGGGCGCAAGGCAGTCCAATACTCCGTTATACCGCAATATAGCCAGCGGTCTGGAATGTGCGGTGGGTGTTAAGAACGACCTGTCGGGAAATCTTGCAAATCTGGCGGGCAGTTTGCATGCGGTAAAGACGCGTAAAGACTTTATCTTCCGCAACGGACAGATTTCAACCGTCGGTAACGAGTATTCGCACGCCGTTTTAAGGGGATATTCCAACGCCAGAGGCGAGTTTTTCTCCAACGACGACCAGGAGAGCATAGACGAGTTGAAAAAGCACTGTGACGATTTGGGCGTGCCATGCGAATTTGTAATGATAGACTGTAGTCATGCCAACAGTAAAAAACAGGCTAAAAATCAGATAGACAACGCGCTTAACGCCGTTAAGAAAGACGGCGTCAGGGGTTTGATGCTCGAAAGTTATCTGTATGGCGGATGTGCGAAAAACGAGTACGGAGTATCCAAGATTGACGAGTGTCTCGATTGGGAAAGTACGCAGGAACTTATTTTAAAACTTTACGATTTGCTACCTGCGGCCGAAGGAAAAGCGTCAGACGCCGAAAATCAACAATAGAATCAGACATATCAAAGAAGAAGCAACCGCCTGGGTTGCTTTTTTTAATAGCATTTTGCCGCAGTTTATACCGCATTTCTGCCAAAAAGCGCAACATTGAAGATATACGCACAATCCTCCGAAACCGATAATCATACTTGCGATAAAAACCCCTAAAAATCGGTAGGGCAATTGCGCCGCCAGCCTTACTCCGCCCGTCATTTCCAGAAAGCCCTGAATGATTGCTTCAATCTGCAAAGGTAAGGTCGGGAAAAAAGAAAAAATCATTTTTCCCGTCAAATAGAACATCACGATGGTTGCTCCCACGAAAAGAATATTCTGTACGGAAGAATAGATGCAGTCGTAAAACACGGATTTTGATTTTTCTTCCGATAAATAAAAGAGCTTTTCAGGATGAAAAACAACGTTTTTTTTACAAAAAATCAAGCCGTTTAAAAGCCCTCCCAGTACGCTTGACAAGTACAAAATGAGTGCGATTTTTGTGCTGTCGAAAAGATTACCCACCGTTCCGATGACGAAAATAGGTCCCGCAAAATTACTGAAAGTACATACGTTTTCGCAGGATTCTTTGGATAAAATTCCTCTCCGGCACATTTCCGTTGCGGTAGAAACGCCTACGGGAAATCCGCTGACAAGACTGATTAGGAATACGTAAGCACCTTCTTTTTCCGCTACGAAACGTTGGGTAACAGGGTAGAAAACTTTATAAAAGTTGTCAAGGCAGTTAAATTCAACGAGCAGTTTGCTGATGACGAAAAAAGGAAAAAGACAGGGAAGAACGTTAAGATAAAAAATCCGTAAACCTTCCAACGCTACTTCCGAATATCTCTTTGTGTTGAATAAAAATATAAAAATAAAGGCAAATAAGCCCGTCGTTGTAACGATATTAAAAAAACGCTTTTTCATACGCTATACTATGAAAAAGCGTTCTGTTTTAGTATTTTTTGAAGTTTAGTACTTTTTTACTCTATTAATTTGAGTTTTATCATATACTATGTTGAAAATAGTATTATAAAATCGATCGGATTTTTTTGTTAAATCGTTAATAGTGATAAATTCTTGGTTACCTTCATTTTTTTTATTGGCGTTTTCTATGCGCGGCAAAAGGTTTTTAAGGACTTTTTCGTCGTCTCTGATCGCAAGCAAATTTATAGGTATGGATTTTGCAGTTTGTCTGATTGTTTGCATTTTTTTGTCTATGCCCAATACGCAGTACAAAAGTATGCGGTCCAGTTTTGCTCTCGTGTATCTTCTTGTCTTTATCTTTTCTACGTATTTATCGAAGTTTAGCGTGACGTTGTCGGAAAGCAGGTTTTCAAGTCCTTCCGTAACGTCGGCTATCTGTGAAAGGTCTGCTTTTGTCTTGGTTGATAAAAATATCGGCAAAAACTCCCGATATCTTTTTAAAGTTGCTCTGTCGGTTGCCGACAGGTCGTTAAAAACGTAAGTCGGCACGTTGTCTTTGATTTTTATAAATTCGTTGCAGTAAAACGCTTTGCGAACGGAGGAGGACGAGACGTTGTCGGCGCTTTCGTCGTTGTAGTCGCTGTCTCGTTTTAGGGTGAATAAAGACATATCGGATTTATTGGCGAAAATTGCTTTTTGATATTCTACCGCAAGTAAATTGTTGGGTTTAGAAAGGAGGTCGCTGCCGAATAGTTCTCTTTCGGCGCGGGACACGGCGGTGGGGTAGTTTTCGCCCTCAGCCAGAATTTCTTTTATTCTTGCGTTGAATTCCAAGGTGGGGTTGACGAGTTTTTTGCTTAAATCAAATATGGTTTTACCGTCTCCGCATTCGCTGCCGCAACAAATTCCGTCGGCGTCTAACGAATCTAATATTTTTACGCCTCCGCAGGCAAAATCGGTTGCGCTACCCGTGGAAAAGAGGACGGGAAGTTCTATCACTGCGTCGGCGCCCGAAAGCACCGCGTGTTTTGCTCGGGTATATTTGTCGGTTACTGCCGGCAGTCCGCGTTGGGTAAAGTTGCCCGACATTACGCATACCACCATTCCGTCGTCGCCGTAAATTTTTTTAGAAAAAGTAATATGGCGGAGATGGCCCAGGTGAAGAGGGTTGTATTCGCAAATAATTCCTAAAATTTTCAAAACTTTTTACCTGCTTACTGTTTACTATTTTTAAATTTTGTAGTAGAATGATAGAGTTGAATGTTTCGGCGTCCTACGACGAGGACATTATATCACAAAAAAATATTTTTTACAATGGTTAGGTGAAATTATGAAAAATCTTATCGAACAGTACAAAGCTCAGGCTAAAAAGTTGAACAAGACTATCGTTATGCCCGAAGGCAACGAACCGCGCGTTATCCGTGCGGCGGCTATATGCACGCAGGAAAAACTTGCTAAAATAATTTTACTCGGCACTAAAGAAGAAGCTCAGAGAGTTTGCCCCGACGTAGATCTCAGCGGTATCGATTTTGTTAATCCTTTGACAAGCGAACACTTGCAGGAGTATGCGGACTATCTTTACGAACTTCGTAAGGCAAAAGGCATGACTCCCGAACAAGCTCTCGCTTCGATGAAAGACGTTATGTGGTACGGCGTTATGATGGTTAAGAAGGGCGTTGCCGACGGTATGGTAGGCGGCGCAGTACACAGCACGGGCGATATGCTTCGTCCTGCTCTTCAGATTATAAAGACGGCTCTCGGTATCAGCACGGTCAGCGGATTTTTCATTATGAACCATCCCGAAAGAACGGAAAACAGCTTGTATTTGTTTGCAGACTGTGCGGTTACGCCCGATCCTACGGCGGAACAACTTTGCGACATCGCTTTGGCGTCACACGCATCGGCAAAGGCTTTCCTTGGTGTAGAACCGAAAGTAGCTTTGCTCAGTTTCTCGACAAAGGGTAGTGCGAAACACGATTTCGTTACCAAGGTTCAGACCGCTGCCGAACTCGTCAAAGAAAAGGCACCCGACCTCGCTATCGACGGTGAATTGCAACTCGACGCCGCTTTGTCTCCCGAAGTCGCGGCTCTTAAAGCGAAAGGCAGTAAGGTTGCGGGACAAGCAAACGTTCTTATTTTCCCCGAACTTAACGCAGGCAATATCGGCTACAAACTCGTTCAACGTTTGGGCGGTTTCGACGCTTACGGACCTATTTGTCAAGGTTTTGCAAAACCCGTCAACGATTTGTCCCGCGGTTGTAACGTAGGCGATATTATCGGCACGGTAGCCTTGACTTGCATTCAGGCAGGCGCACAAAAATAGTAAAAAATAAAAATTTGAATATAACGGAGAAGAACATTATGAAAATTTTAGTTATCAATGCCGGTAGCAGCAGCTTGAAGTATCAACTTATCGATATGGAAAACGAATCCGTCATCGCAAAAGGTCTTTGCGAGCGTATCGGTATCGAAGGCAGCGTTCTGACGCACAAGGCGCACGGTAAAGAATTTGTATTTAAAGAACAAATGCCCAACCATGAAAAAGCCATTCAGATGGTTTTGGACGCTTTGACCGCTGATGACTGCGGTGTGGTAAAATCGATGAATGAGATTTCCGCCGTCGGTCACCGTGTTGTTCACGGCGCGGAAGACTACAATACTTCTGTGCTGGTTACCAAAGACGTACTCGACTGTTGCAAGCAGAATATCGAACTCGCACCGTTGCATAATCCCGCAAACATTATGGGTATCGAAGCTTGCCAAAAGGTTATGCCCGGCACGCCGATGGTGGCTGTATTCGATACTGCTTTCCATGCTACGATGCCGCAGGAGGCGTTCTTGTACGGTATTCCTTACGACGATTATAAAAATCTTCGTATCCGCAAATACGGTTTCCATGGTACGAGCCACATGTTTGTCAGCAGCGAAGCGGCAAAAGCGTTGGGTAAAGATATAAAGGACCTTAAAATCATCACCTGCCACCTCGGAAACGGCAGTAGTATCGCCGCCGTTAAAAACGGTAAGTGCGTAGACACTTCTATGGGATTTACGCCGTTGGAAGGTTTGCCCATGGGTACTCGTTGCGGCAATATCGACGCCGCCGTCGTTGAGTATCTTATGAACAAAAAGAATATGACCATTGGCGAAACGCTTAATTATCTCAACAAAAAGAGCGGTATGCTGGGTCTGTCCGGTGTAAGCAGCGATTTCAGAGACCTTACGGAAGGCAACGCTTTTGATAATCCCAGAAACAAGCTCGCGGTCGATATCTTTGCGTATCGTATCAAAGGTTATATCGGTCAATATGCGGCTGTCATGAACGGTTGCGATTGTATCGTCTTTACTGCCGGCGTAGGCGAGAACACGCCTTACGTTCGTAATATGGCGTTAAAAGACATGGAATACCTCGGCGTAAAATTAGATGCGGAAAAGAATACTCATTGCCCGCGCGGTCAGGCCTACGATATCTCTGCCGCAGACAGCAAGGTAAGAGTTTTGGTTATTCCGACCAACGAAGAACTCGTTATCGCACGCGAAACCAAGAGGATTGCAAAAATTTAGTTTAAACGGTTGACAAAAGATTTAATTGTGTTATAATAGCATAGTTACAAATTGTATCGGAGGCTAAAGAGATGGCAGTACCAAAAAGAAAAACTTCAAAACAAAGAAAGCATACCAGAGCCGCTAACTGGAAAATCAGCGCACCCAACCTGATTGAGTGTCCGCAATGCCACAAGAAGATTCGTTCTCACACGGTTTGCAGATACTGCGGTTACTATGACGGTAAAGAAGTTGTAGCCCAAAAAGAAGAGAAGAAATAATAATTTTTTCACAGTGCGACAAAGAGCAAGTGTGGTGTTCCCCTTGCTCTTTTTGTTGTACGGTGAAACAGATATTTACTGCACGAAAGCCGGGCAATTTTTTGTGAAAATTTGAGAAAAGGAATACTTTTTTTGTCAATAAGTTGAAATTATTTCGGATATATAGTATAATATTATTTATTTGAAATAACTTGGGGGATCTTATTTTATGAACGTAGTAGTCGACATTTACGGCGGAGATTACGCGCCGGAAGAAATAATTGCCGGTTGTATAGACGCCATAAGAAAAAACGAAGGCTTTGACGTTGTCATGGTCGGCAAGGAAGACGAGATAAGGACGATATTGAAAAGATATCCTATCGAGGAATATTTAAACCGTATACAAATAGTAAATGCCAGTGACGTTATTACCAACGACGACGTTCCTACCGTTGCAATACGAAATAAAAAGGACAGTAGTCTTGTGGTTGCTTTGGACAGAGCAAAGTCCGACGACCAGTGTATGGGGCTTGTATCCGCTGGCAGTACGGGAGCAGTATTGACGGGTGCTTTTTTGAAGATAGGACGTATCAAGGGTATTCAGCGTCCTGCTTTGGCGCCTGTTTTGCCTACGGTCAACGATAAAAACGTCGTTTTGATTGACTGTGGCGCAAACGTCGATTGCAAAGCCAACATGCTGGCGCAGTTTGCGTTGATGGGCACGGCTTACGCAAAGAGTATGCTGGGCGTCAAGTCGCCACGCGTCGGTCTTTTGTGTAACGGCACGGAAGATAAAAAAGGCAATGCGCTTTGTCATGAAACTTTTGCTTTGTTGAAAGAATTACCCATCAATTTTGTCGGCAATATGGAAGCTCGCGAAATACTCAGCGGAGATTACGACGTCGTAGTCTGCGACGGTTTTTGGGGAAACGTGGCTTTGAAGTCAATCGAAGGAACGGTCGGAACTATAATGACCATGTTGAAAAAAGAAATGATGACCAGTCTTCGTTCAAAGATTGCCGCTTCGATGCTTAAAAAGAATTTTAAAAACCTCGCTAAAAAAATCGATTATACCAAAGGCGGAGGCGCGCCTTTCCTCGGCGTGGAAAAAGTTGTTATCAAATCTCACGGCAACAGCAAGGCCTGCACCATTTGCGGTAGTATAATGCAGGTTGTAAATATGTATAGGAGTAAATTGATTGAAAACCTTAAAAACGAGCTTAATGCGGGAGTTGCCGCAGGTTCAAGCCAAGATTAAATATACTTTCCGTAATCCCGAATTACTGATAACGGCGTTGACTCATTCGTCGTACAGTCACGTTCATGGCGGGCCCTGTAACGAAAGAATGGAGTTTTTGGGCGATGCGTTACTGGATTTCGTAGTGGCGGAAGTTTTATATAACAAATTTCCCGAACGAAACGAGGGCGAATATACTTTGGTACGCGCCGACGTGGTAGATACCGACAGTCTCAGCAGAGAGATAGATCAAATGGGATTGATCGACTTTATGCTCGTCAGCAGCGGTCTCGAAAAGCAAGGAATAAGCGTGAATAAGAATAAAAAGATTTACGCTGATTTGTACGAGGCGTTGTTGTGTGCGATTTATCTCGACGGCGGTCTTAATGAGGCGAAAAAATTTATTTTTTCTACGCTTAGAGAGGAATTGGATCAGGCAATGTATATAGAGGCCGGTCGTGATTTTAAGACGTTGCTTAAAGAAGCGGCGGAAAAAAATCGGTTCGATTTAAAGTATATATTATTAAGGCGAGAAGGTACCGATAACAATCCTACTTTTTATTACGCGGCGATGGTTGACGGCAAAAGTATGGGCGAAGGATATGGTTCGTCGGTCAAGGAGGCGCAAAGCTATGCCGCCAAGCGCGCTTTAAAGAAAATGAATTTACTGTCGGAGGATTATGATAAATCTAACTAAAATAGAGGCGTATGGGTTTAAGTCCTTTGCCGATAAGTTTGAATTGAAATTCGACAAGCCTATAACGGCTATCGTCGGGCCTAACGGTTGCGGCAAGAGTAACGTTTCCGACGCCATACGTTGGGTTCTGGGCGAACAAAGCGCAAAGATCTTGCGTGGCAAAACCATGCAAGACCTTATTTTTGCCGGTACGGAAAAAAGAAAATCTATGAGTTATTGCGAAGTTTCGCTTTATTTTGATAATAAAGAGAGACTTTTTCCGTTGGAATTTGACGAAGTAGTCATCAGCAGAAAACTTTACCGTAGCGGCGAAAGCGAATATCTTATCAATAAAAATCCGTCAAAACTCAAGATTATCAGTGATTTACTGAGAGACGTAGGGCTCGGCAGAGAAGGTTACAGCATCGTCGGACAGGGTAGAATGGACGCCATACTTAACGCCAAACCTGACGACAGACGCGCCATTTTTGAAGAGGCCCTCGGTATATCTAAGTTCCGCGTCCGTAAAGTAGAAACAGAACGTAAATTGGAAAAACACCGCGATAATATGGCGCGTTTGTACGATATTATCTCGGAGCTGGATAAGCAACTCGGTCCGTTGAAGCAACAGAGCGAAGACGCCAGAAAATACCTTGATATCAGTGAAAAGCTGAAAGTTTTAGAAGTTAACGCTTACATATACACTTACGATAACGCATACGTTGAAAAACAGCGCATTGCGTCTTTAATCGCCGCCTTGCAGGAGGAAAAAGCTTACGCCGAAAAGAAGGTGGAAGAAGCCAATCAATATTACCAAGATATATTGGATAAAATGGCTATGACCGACGACCTGATTAAAGAATTGCACACGAAAGAAGTTGAGCTTACGGTCGTGGTTGAAAGGCAATCAAGCGCAAACAGCGTTTTGGGCGAGCAGGTAAAGTCTTTCGAACGTATGAGCGACGACGTTCTGGAACAAATCGAGTTTAACGAGTCCACTATTGAACACACGATTGCAAAATTGCAGGAACTTACAGACGAGTTGGCCGCTAAAAAGGCGGAATACGATAAGCTGACCGCTCAGTTGCAAAAATTAAACACTGAGTACGGTAAAGTGGCCGATGAAGTTTCGCAAATGCGTGACGCGTCGGAAGCGGCTCAAAACGAACGTCTTGATATTTTACAGGTTCTCACCGATAAAAAATCCTTGTTGGCTCAATACACCACGGAGCGAAACAGTTGTAACGAGCGTCTGGCTGATATCGACGAGCAAGAAAAAGAAATAATGCAAAAACTTGCCGACAATAGCGAAGAGGAAAAACAAGTCGTTTCGATTTTTGAGGAGGCTAAACAGTCTTCGGAAAAATTAAAAGAAAAATTAGACGATTTGAATCGTCAAAGCGCGCAAAACGAGCAATCTCTTCTTGATATCAACAATCAGTACAATGCGACGTCTCAGAATCTTGCGGTTATGACTGCGCGGCAAAAGTTTTTACAGGCTTCGATCGAGAGTTTCGAGGGCTTTGTCGGCAGCGTAAGGCAGTTGATGAAGGATGCGTCTGCAAATAAATCCATAGGTAATAAGGTTTTGGGTGTAGTCGCAAATATCATTAAAGTTGAGAAGAAGTATGAAGCGGCGATAGAAGCGGTTTTGGGCAATAGTTTGCAAAATATAGTTACTCAGACCGAAGAAGACGCAAAGGCGTTAATCGAGTACCTGAGAGCCAATAAACTGGGTAGAATAACCTTCATGCCTCTGACATCCATCCGTCCTCGTTACATAGATAACAAAACTGTTCTGAGAGAAAACGGTTGTCTCGGGATTACGAGCGATTTCGTTACCGTAGAAGACAAGTTCAAACCGGTCGTAGGAAGTCTGCTTGGCAGTTCTTTATTGATAGACAACATGACGAACGCCATTCAGATAAGCCGTAAATACGGCTACGCTTTCAGAATGGTAACTTTGGAAGGCGACATTATTTTGCCTTCCGGTATGATGACGGGAGGTAGCCGCAGAAACGAGTCGCATTTACTCAGCAACGAGAGAGAAGCGGAAGAAATAAAAGCAAACATTGCCAAAACAAAAGCCGTTCTGGATGCGCTGAAGGTAAAAAGCAACGAGTTGGCGGCAAAAAAACAACATATCGCACGCGCCGTCGTTGAGACAAACAGTGACTATCAAACCATTATCGTAAGAGTAGCGGCGTATCAGGAACGTATTTCAAAATTCGGCGCATTAAGCGAAAGTGAACAAAACTTTGTTAAAGGTATCAGCAAAGAGCGCAAGGAATTGCAGGAAAAACTGGACGAGTTGACCGTAAACGAAAGAAATTTGTTAGCGGAAATCAATTCGCTCGAAGGCAAAAATACCGATATTGTTTCTACCAGCGACGACGAGTTGAAGGAATACAGCGCGTTGAAGGGAAAAAGGAATTCGTTGGGTGAACAGATTAACGACACCAAACTTAAGATATCGTTACTGGCAAACAATATTACAACCACCGAAAAAGAAATATCGAGATCCAAGGAGTTTTTGTCTTCCACTCAATTCGATTTGTCGAATAAGAAGGAACAACTGGAAGTTTATAAAAACAACATTGTCGATTTAAAGAAAAAAATTCTCGAGGGAAGTTCCGATACCGAAAAATCCCGTGAATTGATAAAGGTTCAAAATCAGATAAAAGAGACCGACTCCCTGAAAGAAACGTTAAACGACGAACGCACGAAGGCGGACGAAGCCCGTACTTCTGCCGGTGAAACGGTAAATAAAATTGAAATGAAAATCGTCCGTGCGGAAGGAGAATCGGCTAATATCGATACCAACTTGCAGGCATTGCAAAAGCGAATGGACGAGATATACGAGTTGACTTATTCTCAGGCGTTGCAGTACAAGGTTGAAGAATTCGATATCAAAGCGGCGGAAAAAGAAATTTCAAAGTACAAAGGAATGTTGACGAAACTGGGCGACGTCAACCTTACCAGTATCGAGGGATACGCCGCGGTAAAAGAGCGTTACGACGACATGAACGCACAGATGGAAGACCTTAAGAAAGCGGAAGAAGATCAGCGCAAGATTATCGGCGAACTTACCGAAGAAATGGTCACGAGATTTAACGCGGGTTTTGAAACCATAAACAATAACTTTACGGACATTTTCAGAGAACTGTTTGCCGGCGGGCATGCACGCCTTACCATCGAACAGGAAGAAGACAAAGATCCGTTGGATTACGGCATAGAAATAGAGGCTCAACCACCGGGTAAAAAACTGCAGAATATCAACCTTTTGTCGGGCGGCGAGCGCAGTCTTACAGCCATAGCGATACTTTTCGCAATAATAAAATTGCGTCCCATGCCCTTCTGTGTATTGGACGAGGTCGAAGCCCCTCTGGACGACGCAAACATCGAGCGTTTTTCAAACTACCTGCGTAAATTCTGCGCAAGCACTCAGTTTTTGGTCATTACCCACAAAAAGGCAACTATGGAAAACTCTGATGTTTTGTACGGTATTACGATGGAAGAAAAGGGCGTTTCAAAGAGCGTTTCCGTTCAACTGTCCGAGGCAATCGCCATAGGTCAAGAATAATATTTCTGAAATAGTAGGTAAAAATATGGGATTTTTTGATAAAATTAAGCAGGGTTTGGCTAAAACCAAGCAAGCGATAGGTTTTCACGTTAAAAAACTTTTTAAAATCGGTATATTCAACGACAGTTTTTACGATGAATTGACGGACATACTTATTGCGGCGGACGTCGGTGCGGAAACGACCGATGAGATTATCGAAGAGTTGCGTAAAAAAATTTCCGAGCGCACGGTTACGGACGAGCAGGGTGCGACCGAATGTCTGAAAGAAGTTTTGCGCGATATTTTAGGCGACGACAAACTGGAACTGACGCCTCCCACGGTTATTACCGTCGTAGGCGTAAACGGGGTAGGTAAAACGACTACTATCGGAAAACTCGCCAATTTATTTACCAAACAAGGTAAGAGCGTTATAGTCGCGGCGGCGGATACTTTCCGTGCTGCGGCGAGCGAACAACTGGATATCTGGGCAAACAGAGCAAAAGTAAGGATAATCAAACAACAGGAAGGCAGTGATCCGGGTGCGGTTGTTTTCGACGCCGTTTGCAGTGCAAAAAGCAAGGGCACGGACGTCGTTATCGTTGATACGGCAGGAAGGTTGCACAATAAAAAGAATCTGATGGAGGAGTTGAAAAAAATTTCCCGCGTTATCGACAGAGAATATCCCGAGGCTCAAAGGATAAATCTTTTGGTTCTCGATGCTACTACCGGGCAAAATGCCGTCAGCCAGAGTGAAATTTTTGACGAAGCTATCGATCTCGACGGTATCGTATTGACCAAACTCGACGGTACAGCAAAGGGCGGAATAATTTTTGCCGTAAACAGTCAACAAGGTTTGCCCGTATATTTCGTCGGATTGGGCGAAGGTATAGACGATCTCGTACCGTTTGACCCCGATGCGTTTATCGACGGAATTTTATAAAATAAAAGTGTGCTAAAACAGTTGACAAAATAAAAAAACTGTATTATCATTGCGGTGTAAAGTTTAAAAGCTTTACACCTTTTTTATGAAAACGATGAAATCCGACGTTATCAATATAGTATATCTGTCCAATTTGTACGGCAATCTGTTGACGGACAACCAAAAAAATATGTTGTCTCTGTTTTACGACGCAGATTGTTCGCTGGGCGAGATAGCAGAGCAGTACGGCATAAGCCGTCAGGCGGTCAGAGACAGTATTGTCAAAGCGGAGTCGGCGTTGCGTGCGGCAGAGGAGAAGTTGGGTTTTTTAAAAAAGATGCAACAAATCAGCAATATTGCCAAAGGATGTAAAGACGGGTTAACCGACGGCAGTACTTTGGTAAAAGAGGCACTTGACGCCATCATTGAGATAACGGAGGTATAGTTATGGCACTTTTTTCTTCGCTAAGCCAAAAAATAAACCACGTTTTTAGCAAGATATCCAATCGCGGCGCCCTTACCGAACTAGAAATAAAGCAAGCCATGCGAGAGATAAGAGTGGCGTTGCTTGAGGCGGACGTCAACCTTACCGTTGCTAAAGACTTTGTAAATAAAGTTTCCGAGTTGGCAGTAGGCGAGCAGGTTTTAAAAAGTCTGACGCCGGGACAACAAGTCGTAAAAATCGTCAACGAGCAACTTATCGAATTGTTGGGCAGTACGCAGAGCAAACTTGCCGTTTCGAGCAAGTTGCCGACGATATATTTAATGTGCGGTTTGCAAGGCAGCGGCAAAACGACAATGTGCGGCAAACTCGGGTATTATCTTAAAAAACAGGGTAAAACGCCCTTGTTGGTAGCTTGCGACGTTTATCGTCCCGCCGCAATACAACAACTTAAAGTTGTAGCAGGTAAAGTCGGCGCGGGGTTCTTTGAAATGGGACAGATAGCGCCAAAAAAAATAGCGGCAAACGCAGTCGATTACGCCAAAAAATATAATTATGATACCGTTATTCTCGATACCGCCGGCAGACTCCATATTGATGATAAATTGATGGAAGAGTTGACTGACCTTAAAAAGAGTTTCGACGTTACGGAAACCTTGCTCGTGGTAGACGCCATGACGGGACAGGACGCGGTAAACGTAGCAAAGACTTTCGACGAACAAGTCGGACTTACCGGCGTCATCGTATCAAAACTTGACGGCGACACTCGCGGCGGGGCAACTTTGTCGGTCAAAGCCGTTACGGGCAAACCTATTAAGTTTTGCGGCATAGGCGAAAAGCCCGAAGATCTGGAACCGTTCTATCCCGACCGTATGGCTAGCCGTATCCTGGGTATGGGCGACGTACTGACTCTTATTGAAAAGGCTCAGACGGCTATTACCGAAGAAGAAGCCGCCAAGATGGCTAAAAAAATGAAGGACGCGTCCTTTGACCTCAACGATTTTCTGGTACAGATGGACAGTCTTAAAAAGATGGGCAACGTCAACGATTTGTTGAATATGGTTCCCGGCGCAAGCAAACTTAACCTACAAGACAAACAGATAGACGAGAACGAAATGGAAAAAAACAAGGCTATCGTTTTGTCTATGACAAAAGAGGAACGTACCAATCCGAAAATTCTCAATTATTCGCGCCGTCGGCGTATAGCCGCAGGCAGCGGTACCGACGTTCAGTCCGTAAATAAACTCATCAAACAGTTTGAACAGACGAAAGAGATGATGAAGCGGATGAAGGGCGGCAAGCGCGGAATGAAATTTCCGTTCTAACTTTAACTGAAGTAAAAATCAAAAACAAAATAAAAACAAAAATACTTTGGAGGACAAAAAAATGTCAGTAAAAATGAGACTTACCCGTATGGGCGACAAAAAATCACCTTTCTATCGTATCGTCGTTATCGACAGCCGCAAGGCTCGTGACGGTCAATACATTGATTTGGTCGGTACTTACAATCCTTTGACGGAACCGGCAACCATAAAAATCAATGAAGAAAAGGCAAAAGAATGGTTGGCAAAGGGCGTTCAACCCACCGATACCGTAAGAGATATCTTGGTAAAACAAGGTCTTCTCGAAGCGAAAAAACGTTCCGTTCCCAACAAGATTGCTCCGCCCGCACCTAAGGCTAAGCCGGAAGAAAAAGCCGAATAACGGTAAACAACGATGAAAGAACTTTTGGAATATATCGTCGGCAATATAGTTGACGATAAATCTGCCGTCAACGTTACCGTTACCGAAAAAGACGAGGATAAGGTTGACGTCGTTATTTCCGTTGCGGAAAAGGATATCGGCAAAGTCATAGGCAAGCAGGGAAAGATTATTCTTTCCATCAGGACTCTTGTCAAGGCGATAGGTATGCGTGACGGCAAGAGGTATGACGTGGAGATTTTAGGCGGAGAAAAGAAAAGGCGCTCTGCCGAGTAACGCCATGAAAAAACCGATTGCAACAATACTTAAAGCACAAGGTATCAAGGGGGAGGTCAAAATGGCGTCCTCCGTTGACGTTGCCGTAATAAAAAAGTTACGTTCAATATATATTGATGGTAAAACTCTTTCCGTCAGGTCGTTACGCACCGACGGAAAGTTTCTTTACGTACTTT
>SFEB01000009.1 GCA_004558105.1 Clostridiales bacterium | reverse complement strand
ACGCCGGCTCCGATCGTTACGGACGTCAAACTACCGCAATATGCAAACGCATAAGCGCTTACGTCTACGTTAATGACTGCACTTGTCACCAACTCGTCGAAAGGTTTGTAGTACCGGTAAACGTATTGGCTGCAAAGCCGGTGATGCTTGTAGGTATGTACAAGGACGTTATAAATTTGTTGTTATAAAACGCATAAGGCGCTACTGTATACGCGTTACCGTTGATCTTTTCGGGTAATACGCACACGCCTTCACCGATAAACGCCATAAAGAGGTAAGCGCCGTCATTGTTGTAGAACACGTTGCCGTCTTCGGTAATGATGACGTTGCTTGTTTCGGGTATAGCATTCAAAAGCTTTTTAGCATTGCTGTAAATACCGCCGTTCTTAGCATTGGTCGTGTCACCTGTTGTAATTGTAAGACCGGACAAGTTAACTATTTCAACCTTTTTATAGCAGTACATGAACGCGTATTTATCGATACTCGTTACGCCTTCACGCAAAATAACCTGTACCAAATCGCAACAGTATTCGAAAGCGTAAGAACCTATCGTTGCAGAACTGATATCCAAGGTTACTATACCGGTTACATGATAGAATGCATAACTGTTAACGTTTGCAGTAATAACCGCGTTGACAACTTTCTCACCGTTGATAAACAAGGAACCGTAACCCGAATAGAACGGAACGGCAGTACTTGTTCCGGACGTTGCAGACGTACCGAATACGATTTGCGCGTATTGATCGATCGTGCCTGCATAGTGGACTTCTTTCAATGCGGAAGTGCTTGAAAACGCAGTGGCTTTAATTTCCGTAACGCCCGTACCGATGGTTATCTTCGCCAAAGCCGAACAGCCATTGAATGCACCGGTCGGAATTATCGTTACGTTATTGCCGATATGAACTTCCTCAATAGTCTTATTGTTCTTAAAGATGTCATCCGCCATTGCAGTGACGGGTTTGCCGTTGTAGGTCGCAGGTATAAATACGATTGTCGTGTAATCGTATTTAAGACCGGTTACGGTATACTCTTCACCGTTGAGTTCGTATGCGAGTTCGTCGTAAATCGCATTATGACATACGCCGCAAATACCGTTTTCGTCAATCTTGGAGTGCAAACGGGTTGCAAGCATAACTTGTTCTTCACTCAGGTCGCAACGCGTGCAGCAACGATATCTGAGACCGTCTTCCCCACAAGTAGGAGCCAACGTGATGTTGAAGAAAATATCGTGGTCGAGAGCGGGATATTCTACGTAATAATCGTCTTTATATTGTTTACAGTTGAGACAAATTTCATATTGTTCCCAACCGATTTCCGTACAAGTTGCCGGTTTAGCAGTGAAAAGCTTGTATGCGTGACCGCCTGTAGGAATAACCTGATGGATTCTGGACATTTCAGCATATTTGCAGACATGATTCGAGCAGTAAATAACCACGTCGTATCCGCCTTCGCTTACGCAGGTAGAAGCCACGTAATTTTCAATAACGGGATCAGCTGCCTCGTGGATATGTATATCCAAAACCTGATAACCGGTTCTCAGTGCGCAACGACTGCATTCGTAGTATTGGGTATGGCCTTCCGTCGTTTCGGTAGGAATCAAGTAAGGATACAGAACGAAATCGTGACCGAGAGCGGGATTTACTTCTTCAACCGTCTTAGCGCAAAGTTTGCAGGTATGTTTATGCGTACCGTCATTCAGACAGTCGGGGAGAACAACGTCAACCCATTCGCCAAAATCGTGTTCGAGAGCGGCAATTTCTTCCGTATCTTCATTGTTGCAAATCGAACAGACGCGCACTTTAAGACCGGCTACTTCGCACTTGGCGTCACTGACGACGCTCCAATCGCCGTAAACGTGTTCGAGAGCGGCGACTTCTTCGTAACCCTCTTTATAATCACAGTTCTGGCATGCCTTGTGAGCATTCCAACCGATGACTTCGCAAGCCGCTTCTTTCGCTTCAACCTCAACGAGATCGTGCGGTAATACTTTTAACGTAACCCTTGCGCGTTGAACAACTTCTTCACAGACAGTACAGTAGGTAACGCTGTCGTAACCGCCTTCAGACGTGCAAGTTGCTTCTATGAGATTTTCAACAACCGCCGTACCGGGTTTATGACCGAGAGCGGCTATTTCGTTGGATTGTCTGGAAAGTTCCTCCTTGCAAACGGTGCAGTATACAACTACGTCGTATCCGCCTTTCACTTCGCAAGTGGGAGCAACTTCCTTTTCTCTTACTTCTTCGCCCGCAACGTGGTTGAGCATCGGAATCTCAACCTTGGTGGTGTAATCACAGACCGAGCAATACTGATAAGCGTCCCAACCCGCCTGAGTACAGGATACGGTCTGAGCCTCTACGTCAATCAGGTCATGTCCCAACGCTTCGATAACGGTATGTTCGGAGGAAAGAAGCTCGTTGCAAACCGTACAACGTACGACGGTATCATAACCACCGGCGAGAACGCAAGTAGCTTCTACCCTGTTCTCTTCCGCGGGGTCGCCGCCTACGTGATCGACTTTCGCAATTTCTTTATACGTGGTGTAGTCGCAACGAGTGCAAGTATTGTACTCATCCCAGCCGATTGACGTGCAGGTTGCCACCTGTGCGTCATGTTTAACCAGGTCGTGACCGAGAGCTTTGACGGCTACGATCTTTCTCGAACCTTCTATTTCGGCATTGCAATACACGCAGTAGTTAACCGTCTGATAACTGCCCGCTACGGTACAAGTAGGATCTACTACGTTTTCGGTGCGAGCGGTACCTGCTTTGTGATCTGCAACGGGAACCGTCATGGCTTCGGTAGAAAGAACTTCGTCGCAATAGACGCATCTGGTTACCATGTCGTAACTGCCGGCAGAGTAGCATGTCGCCGCTACGTAGTTTTCCTGTACGGCAGCGCCTTCCACGTGACCTAAAGCCTGGATAACGAGGTCTTCTTTAACGCCCTCTTTGTTGGCGGAGTCGAACAGTTTTTTGCAGGTGGAACACTCGTAGTATGCTTCCTGACCTGCTTCGGTACAAGTCGCACCCACCTTAGCATGATAGACGAGTTTGTGTCCCAGTGCGGGAATGACGACGACATCTCCCGTTTCGCCACACTCACACTTAAGTGTCTTTTCACCGTTTTCGGTGCAAGTTGCTTCTTTCGTGATGATAAAGTCGGTGTACTCGTGAACATGGGGTTCTTCAACCGGTTCGGTACACGCCACCATAGCGAAGACCAACACTGCAAACAAAACAATCAACAAAACTTTGGATAACTGCTTCATTTTCGTTACTTCTCCTTTAGTTTATTTTTACGTAATTTTCAATCGCAGACTATACACCACAAGCCTACAATTATATTTTTGAACATTATACACCCTGTCAAACAAAAGTGTCAAACGATATTAATAAAAAAATATTTATTTTTTAATCATTTTTACCCTCTTGTCCCACAAAAATATCATTTTTGCGTTTTATTGGGGGTTAATTTTAACGATATTTCAGATTTTTTCGTGTTTTGCCGTCAATCCGTGTCTTAAAATATCGAAAAAATTCCGAAGCCGCACGTTTTACCACTAACATTATATTTTCAAAATCGGTAAAAAGGCAATTTTTTGCAAATTTAGCGAGTTATAAGCAAAACGCCCGTCTGAAAACTTTTTTATCGCAACAAAAAACCCGACCGAAAAGGTCGGGTAAATTGTAAACGTCTGTAAATCGTACCGATTATCTCTTGGAGAATTGCGGTGCTTTACGAGCTTTGTGCAAGCCGTACTTTTTACGTTCCTTCATACGCGGATCACGCGTGAGGAAACCTGCTTTTTTAAGAGCGTCCTTGTCCTCGCCTGCGAGAACCAGAGCACGGGCGATACCATGACGTACCGCACCCGCCTGACCGGTATAACCGCCGCCAACGACTTTAACTACGATGTCGTACTTGGTGGTCGTTTCGGTAGCAACCAGGGGTTGCTTGACGATGTATCTCAAGGTGTCGAGAGGAAAATACGTTTCAAGTTCTCTGCCGTTAACGGTAATAGTGCCGTTTCCGCCCGGTAAGAGTCTGACGCTTGCTACAGACTTTTTACGTCTGCCAGTGCCCCAAAATTGAACTTTCTTACTTGTCTTTGCCATAAATATTTACCCCCATTAGTCCTTCAGATCAATCGCAATAGGCTTTTGAGCTTGTTGTTCGTGCTCAGCGCCCTTATAAACGCGCAATTTCGTGAGCATCTTAGCGCCCAGGCTGTTTTTGGGTAACATACCCTTGACCGCTCTGTAAACCACGAAGTCACTGCGAGTTTGCATGAGGTTGCCGTATTTGATTTCCTTGAGGTTGCCGGGCTTACCGCTATGACGGCGGAAAAGCTTTTGATTAAGTTTGTCGCCCGTTAAAACGACCTTGTCCGTGTTGATGACGATTACGAAATCGCCGGTATCGACATGAGGAGTAAACTCGGGCTTGTTCTTGCCGCGCAAAATACTTGCAACCTGGCTTGCGAGTCTGCCGAGTGCCATACCGTCTGCGTCGACAACGTACCAATTACGTTTGACTTCCTCTTGTTTTGCCATAAAACTTTTCATTGTTTAGTACTCCTGAAATTTAAGATTTGCATGGAAATGCATTTTGCTGTTCACGACGAATAACCGTCGGAAGTGGAGACCGACAAACGGCGTGCAGAGCTTAAAATACGCGCCTGATTATTCACAGCTTGAGTATTGTACCACAAACGTTTCAATCAAGTCAAACGTTTTTAAGATATTTGTGGCTTATTTTGGTGATTTTTTTATGAAAAAAAACCATTGTTTTGCTTTAATTTATTCATAATCCACCCTTAACAGCGTCAAACCGTTGGGAGGCATGGTTTTTCCTGCCGACTGACGAACGCCGCCGGAGATGATTTTCGGAATATCGTCGGCGTCGATTTTACCGTAACCGACGAAAAGCAACGTCCCCGTTATAGCGCGCACCATGTTATATAGGAATGCGTTACCCGTGACCGAAACGGTGATTATATTGCCTTCCTGAGTGACGGAGCAATCGTATACTTCTCTCACCGTCGTCTTCTGATTGCTCCCCGTAGACATAAAACACCTGAAATCGTGTTTACCTTCGACGTATTTCGCCGCACGTTGCATAAGCGTTATATCGGGTTGCTTGTATACCTGCTTGTGGTCTATATCCAACAGCGGATTTCTGAAATACGAAACGTACATTTTATAGACGTAGGTTTTGCGTTTTGCCGATTTCCTTGCGTTAAAATCGTCGGGAACTATCTTCGCATCCGCTATCGCTACGTCTTTGGGCAAAAAAACGTTGGCTCCGCGACAAAGATTGTAAGGTTTTATCTCCCTGTCGCTGTCAAAGTGCGCAACCTGTCCCAAAGCGTTTACGCCTTCGTCCGTGCGTCCGCTCCCTGTAACCCGTACGGGGTGATTAAACACCTTCGACAGCGCCGCTTCTACCGTATCCTGAACGCTGACGCCGTTTTTCTGACTTTGCCAACCGCAGTACGCCGCGCCTATATATTGTATGGTTATCGCATATCTCATAAGCTTACAACTTCATCCAATCCACGTTTATATTGAAAAGATCGGCTATCCAGTCCACGCCTGCGTATCTTACGACCAACGCCGCCCCTATGCCGATTATAAACAGCAAAACAGCCACCAGGTCGCGCCAACTGCATTTCAACTTTTTTAATCTCGTGCGTTTGGTACTTCCCTCGAAACAACGGGCATTCATAGCCAAAGCCAATTCTTCCGCCCTACGAAAACTGTTTACCAACAAAGGAATAAGTATAGGTACGAAAGCCTTTACCCGTTGCACCAGATTGCCCGTATCGAACTGCGCTCCTCTCGCTTTTTGAGCGCAAATGATTTTATTCGTTTCTTCCATCAAGGTGGGAATAAACCTCAACGTTATGCTCATAATCAAAGCGATATCGGCAACGGGAACCTTAATGAGTTTAAGCGGACTAAGCAGACTTTCTATACCATGAGTAAGATCTACGGGAGTAGTAGTCAGCGTCAAAAGACTTGCCCCCATAACGAGCAAAACCAACCTGCACACCATTTTACCCGCGGTAATAAGCCCCGAACTGTAAATACGAATGATGCCGTAACTCCAAACCAGGTTTTCTTCCGCACCCTTTGTAAAAAATATATTGATAATAGCCGTAAAAACAGCCAGAAACAACACGGCTTTAACGCTCTTTAAAACGCTGCGCAGAGGTATTTTGGAAACGAAAATCTTGATCAGCAGATACAAAGCCAGAATCGCATAACAGAAAAACGATTTTACGAGAAAAATCGCCACCATATACGCAATGCTTAGCAAAATCTTTACTCTTGCGTCCATCTTGTGAATAAAGCTGTCGGAGGGATAATATTGCCCGAAAGCAACGTCGTTAAGCATTGTTGCCGCCCTCCTTTGCGTAAGCGAGAATTGCCGCCGCCATGTCTTTGACGTTTCGGTTTTCGCCCTTTAAAACTATTCCGTTTTTAGCCAGAATCTTGCTGATAATTGCCAACTGAGGCTCTTCAAGTCCGTAGTTGGCGACGTCAACTCGCGTAAATAAGTCGCGAGTAGCCATGTTAAATAAAACCTTACCTTGCGAAAACACTATCGTGCGGTCGGTATACTCGTATACCTCGTTTACGTCGTGGCTGACCATTATAACGGTAAGACCGTTTTCTTTATTGAGTTTTACTACGAGGTTTAAAATTTCTTCTTTACCCAAAGGATCCAGCCCTGCGGTAGGCTCGTCAAGAACGAGAATATTGGGATTCATTGCCAAAACGCCCGCCAGAGCGGCGCGACGTTTTTCACCGCCGCTTATCTCAAACGGAGATTGGTGCGATATTCTTTCAAAATCAAGACCGACGGCTTTTATCGCAGTGCGGACACGGTCGTCGATTTCTTCCTTGGGTAAGCCCATATTAGTGGGACCGAACGCAACGTCTTCGTATACCGTGCCGGCAAAAAGTTGGTACTCGGGATATTGAAACACCATACCCACTTTACCGCGTAGTTTTTTTAACATCTCGCGACGGAGTTTTTTATTCTTTTCCGTCAGGTTCAACCCCTCGACGACGAGTTCGCCGGACTGAGACGTGACCAGAGCGTTGAGGTGTTGGACGAACGTGGTTTTTCCGCTACCCGTGCGACCGCATACGGCAACGAATTCACCCGTTTTTATTTCCAACGTAATCCCATCGAGAGCAACCGTCTCGTAGGGAGATTTCGGGTTGTAGACGTAACTCAGGTCTTTGACAGTAATCGACATAGCTCCTCCCCGAGTTCAAAAATACTCTCTTTAGGCTCGATATCCAAGCCGCCCTCTTTCAACGCCAAAGCAAGCTCCACGTCCCGCGGAGTTTTCAAGCCCAATTCTTCCAATTTTTCGTGTTGCGCAAAAATCTCGGCAGGCGTACCCTCCATTGCGATTTTTCCGTTTTGCAAAGCGATAACGCGATCCGCACGAGCCGCCTCGTCCATAAAGTGAGTAATGGCAACGACCGTCATTCCGCAGTCGTTAAGTTTTGAAACCGTCTCCATTACGTCCCTGCGCCCTTCGGGGTCAAGCATACTCGTCGCCTCGTCCAGAACGAGAATTTTAGGTCTCAAAGCCAGCGCGCCGGCAATGGCAACGCGCTGTTTTTGTCCGCCGCTCAGTCGCGAAGGCGTTTTGGTTGCGTATTCCAGCATATTTACGTCGGCAAGCGCAGTATCGACGCGCTCTCTGAGTTCTTTTTGCGGTATTCCGAGATTTTCCGGGCCGAAAGCCACGTCGTCCTCAACGATAGAAGCAACCGTCTGATTGTCGGGATTCTGAAACACCATTCCAACTCTTGCCCGGATCTGATACAGCTCTTTTTCGACGGTAGGGTCAAGACCGTAAACGTCCACCTTGCCTTTTTGGGCAAGCAAAAGCCCGTTGAGCATTTTTGCCAACGTGCTTTTACCGCTTCCGTTTCGTCCGACCAGTGCCAGAAATTCTCCCTTATAAATAGAAAGTGACACGCCGTTGACGCCGCGGTTGGTTATTTTTTCTTCGCCTTTGTCGTCGTACTCCCGATAGTTGTAGACAACGTCCGTCAACGTAACTACCGGCGCTCTGTTTACGTCTTTTTCCAAAATCTTGCCTCGCTTTTTTGCTAACGATAATAATAACACACCCGTCGATATTTAGTCAAGCGTAGTTAACAAAACAAAGTGTAAAGTTGGTTAAATTTATCAGTCTTTTTATATTAAATTTAATATAGGTCTTGTCAAAATGTTTGACATATTTTTTTTATGTGATATAATTTGTTAAGGCGTTGGAAAACGTTGCTGTTTTTGCGTGCTTTTAAAAGGAAAGAACAATAAACGCATCGCTTTTTTTCGCTTAAAATTTACCGAATAATAAATTTCTTAACGGAGGAAAAACAATATGGCAAAAATGACAATCGACGGCAATACCGCCGCCAGTCATGTGGCGTACGCCTTCTCTGACGTAGCCGCTATCTACCCCATCACGCCGTCTTCGCCCATGGCAGAAGTCGCTGATGAATGGGCCGCTCAAGGCAGAAAAAACCTTTTCGGTCAAAAAGTTAAAATTGTTGAAATGCAATCGGAAGCAGGCGCGGCAGGCGCAGTCCACGGCAGTCTGGTCGCGGGCGCTCTTACCAGCACCTTTACGGCAAGCCAAGGCTTGTTGCTTATGATTCCCAACATGTATAAAATCGCCGGCGAAAACCTTCCCTGCGTTTTCCACGTTTCCGCAAGAGCGTTGGCTGCACACGCACTTAACATCTTCGGCGACCACGCGGACGTTATGGCTTGCCGTCAGACGGGTTTTGCAATGCTTTGCAGCAACAGCGTTCAGGAAGCTATGGACCTTGCTTTGGTAGCACACCTCGCAACACTCGAAGCAAAAGTTCCTTTCATTCACTTCTTCGACGGTTTCCGCACCAGCCACGAAGTCAGCAAAATCGACGTCATCGATTACGCCGACATGGACAAACTCCTTGACAGAAAGTACGTAGACGAGTTCAGAGCGCGCGCTCTTAACCCCGAACATCCTCAACTCCAAGGTACGGCTCAAAACCCCGACATTTACTTCCAGAACAGAGAGGCTTGCAACAGCTTTTATAACGCAACCCCCGCTATCGTAGAGAAGTATATGAAAAAAGTCGGCGAACTCACCGGAAGAAAATACAACCTCGTTGATTACGTAGGCGCACCCGACGCAACCGACGTCATCGTTATCATGGGTAGCGGCGCAGACGCATGCGAAGAGACCGTCAACTACCTCACCAAACAAGGCAAGAAAGTCGGCGTTCTTAAAGTCAGACTTTACAGACCCTTCCCCTCCGATAAATTTATCGAAGCGTTACCCAAGACAGTTAAACACATTGCCGTTATGGACCGCACGAAAGAAGCGGGCAGCCTGGGCGAACCCTTCTATCTTGACGTTGTTGCCTGCCTCAAAGAACACAACGTGGCTGACAAATACACGGTAGTAGGCGGCAGATACGGTATGGGCAGTAAAGAATTTACCCCGTCGATGATCCTCGCTATCTACAAAAATCTCCAACAAGCCAATCCCAAAAACCACTTTACGGTCGGTATCAACGACGACGTCACCTTTACTTCTCTCCCCATTGACGAGAAAATCGACGTCGCACCCGAGGGAACGACTCGTTGTAAATTCTACGGTCTCGGCAGCGACGGCACCGTAGGCGCAAACAAAAACAGCATAAAAATCATCGGTGACCACACCGATTTGTACGCTCAGGGTTACTTTGCTTACGACAGCAAAAAATCCGGCGGTCTGACGATAAGCCATCTGCGTTTCGGCAAAACCCCCATTCAATCCAGCTATCTTATCGATAACGCGGAATTTATCGCTTGCCACAACCAGAGTTACATCACCCGTTACGACATGCTGGCAGACGCTCGCCAGGGCGGTACTTTCCTCCTCAACTGCAACTGGACGGTAGAAGAACTTGACGAAAAATTGCCCGCAAAAGTCAAAAACGACATTGCCAACAAGAATCTTCAATTCTATATCATCGACGGCTTGAAACTCGCTAAGGAAGCCGGCTCGGCAAAATCCACCAATATGGTAATGCAAGCGGCGTTCTTTAAACTCGCTAACATCATTCCTTACGAACAAGCGGAAGAGTATATGAAGAAAGCCATCGTCAAGACTTATGGCAAGAAAGGTCAGAAAGTTCTCGACTGCAACTTTGCCGCCGTTGACAATGCCGTCAAAGGCCTGATTAAGGTAAACGTTCCCGATAGCTGGAAGACTACCACCACCGGCGCGGACATGGTAAAAGGCAGCGACGATCCTTACTTCGTCAACTTCATTAAACCCATTCTCGATCAGAAGGGCGACGAACTTCCCGTATCCGCTTTCAACCCGGCAGGCGTTGTTCCTACCGCTACCACTCGTTTTGAAAAACGCGGTATCGCCGTCAACGTTCCCGTATGGGACGCAAGCAAGTGCGTACAATGCAACCGTTGCTCGATGGTCTGCCCGCACGCGGCAATCAAACCCGTATTGATCGACGAAAACACGCCCGTTCCCGAAACCTTCGTTACCAAAGCGGCAAACGGCGTAAAGGGCGCGAAATACCGTATTCAGGTTTCTCCGTTGGACTGCTCCGGTTGCGGAAGCTGCGCTAACGTATGTATCGCCAAAGAAAAGGCTCTCGTTATGACTCCTGCCGAAAAGGTTGACGAAGTAGCAAACTTCGAGTTCTCCGAAAAGGTCGAACAAGTCGAAAGCGGCATGAAACTCAACGCAAAGAGCAGTCAGTTTAAACAACCTTTGTTTGAATACAGCGGCGCTTGCGCAGGTTGCGGCGAAACTCCTTACGTCAAACTCGTAACGCAACTCTTCGGCGACAGAATGATCATCGCCAACGCAACGGGTTGCTCCTCCATTTACGGCGGCAGCGCACCTACCTGCCCCTACACCGTCAACAAAGAAGGCCACGGTCCCGCATGGGCAAACAGCCTGTTTGAAGACAACAGCGAATTCGGTTTCGGTATGCAGGTTGCTTATCAACAACGCAGAGACAATATCGAAAGAATTTTGAAAGAAATGATTGCCGAAGGCGCAGACGACAAGTTTGTCGCGGCAGCCAACGCATGGATTGAAAACAAACTCGACGCGGAAGGCAGCAAGAAAGCGTCGGCAGAACTCAAAGCCGTTCTTAAAGACATGAAAGGCGAAAAAGCAGAAGAACTCCGCAAGATGGAAGACTGCTTCGTCAAAAAATCCTTCTGGATTTTCGGCGGCGACGGTTGGGCATACGATATCGGTTACGGCGGTCTTGACCACGTTCTGGCTCAGGGCGAAGACGTCAACGTTCTCGTTCTCGATACCGAAGTTTACTCCAACACCGGCGGTCAGGCGTCCAAAGCTTCTCCGACGGGCGCAGTTGCAAAATTTGCGGCGGCAGGCAAGAGAACCAAGAAAAAGGATCTCGGCATGATGGCTATGAGTTACGGTTACGTTTACGTTGCTCAGGTCGGTATGGGCGCTGACTACGAACAAGTTGTCAAAGCACTCAAAGAAGCCGAAGCATATCCCGGTCCTTCTCTCGTTATCGCTTACGCACCCTGCATCAACCACGGTATCGATATGAGCAATCCTCAGGCTATCATCAAAGAGGCGGTCGACTGCGGTTATTGGCAACTCTATCGCTACAATCCTTCACTTGCGGAAGAAGGCAAAAACCCCTTCACTCTCGACAGCAAAAAACCGACGGGCGACTATCAGGAATTCCTGCGTAAAGAAACCCGTTACACGAGCTTGTTGAAGACTATGCCGGAAGTAGCGGAAAAACTCTTTGCAAAGACGGAAGAAGACTCCAAAGAAAGACTTGCAAAATACGAAAATCTCGCTAAAAACGACTGATTTTTAACAAATTTTTAAAGGGCAAACCGATTAGGTCTGCCCTTCGTTTTTTAGTGGAAAACCGCTTTTTCGGGCTCTTTTTTAGGCAAAATACGTTCAAAAATAAAGGAGTTATACACTTATCCACCAAGTTATCCACATTTTTGAAAATCCCTGTGGATTCTTTGTCACTCAAAAGTCGTGAAACTTTTTGGCGGTCTAAAATAAAAAATATAATTATTTTTTCATTATTATCGACCTTTTTCAATTAGTTTTTTATCACCGTTTTGTGTTTTACTATTTCGGTGGTAAAATGCTCTACGTAGCGAACGAAAAGGAGAAAACACTAATGAAGAATATTAATTTTTTTGCCAAAAACAAAACGCTCGGTATTACCACCCTCGCACTGTTTTTAGCCTTGGGATTTGTATTCCCTCAGGTATTTCATGCAGTGGGACTTGGCTCTGCATTCAGCCCCATGCACATACCCGTTTTACTTTGCGGACTTGTATGCGGAGGGCTTGCCGGCGCTGTTTGCGGATTTCTGACGCCTTATTTATGCGCTATTACCGGCATGCCCCCTCTTTACCCGACTGCGGTCGCCATGTCGCTTGAACTCGCAACTTACGGCTTCGTTATCGGCGTCGTTTACTCTTTGCTGTCAAATCCGGAAAAGAATAAAAATTTCTTCAATAAAACGGCTTGCATCTTGGCGTTAATAATAGCAATGATTGTCGGAAGACTGGTCTACGGCATAGTCATGTGGCTGTTGGTGGCAATAAGCGGAGGAAAATACGCTTTTTCTACGTTTTTGTCGGCGGTTGTCCTCAACTCCTGGCAAGCGATAGTTTTGCAGATTATTCTTATTCCCCTGATCATGTTTACGTTGCAAAAAACAGGCGTGCTTAACAAATACAATTGTTACGACAGCCGTCCCGTTAACGCCGACGATAACTAAAACGAATAAACGATAGAAAAAACACTCGCCGTAATAAGCGAGTGTTTTTGTTTTAAAACTTAAAGTCGTCTGACCAAAAAGCGTCATATTTGCTTTTTTCTTATTTCTTAATGGGCTTCATCGTCGGGAAAAGCAGTACGTCGCGTATAGAGTAACTGTTGGTAAAAAGCATAATCATACGGTCGATACCGATACCGATTCCGCCCGTCGGCGGCAAACCGTATTCCAACGCGGTGACGTAATCTTCGTCCATCATCTGCGCTTCGTCGTCGCCGCTGTCACGTTGTTTGACCTGGTCTGCAAAACGGTTGTATTGGTCGATCGGATCGTTCAGTTCGCTGAAAGCGTTGCCCATCTCTCTTGCGTAAATGAAAAACTCGAAACGCTCGGTCATACGCGGATCGCTTGCCTTGCGTTTTGCCAAAGGACTGACCTCAACGGGATAGTCGTAAATAAAGGTGGGTTGAATGAGTTTTTCTTCTACCTTCTGGTCGAAAACTTCGTACAGGCAATATCCCCACGTTTGTTTCGCCTTGGGCATTTCTATACCGATATTCTTTACCGCAGCCAACGCCTCTTCGTCCGACTTGATTTGATTAAAATCGATACCGGTGTGCATTCTGACCGCTTCTATCATACTCATACGCGTCCAATTGTTAAGGTCGATTACCACTTCGTTATACGGCAAAAGACGCGTACCGAGCACTTTGTCGGCGCAATAACAGAACATGTTTTGCGCTATTTCCATCATGTGTTCGAGATCGGTGTAGGCTTCGTAAAGTTCTATCGTGGTAAATTCGGGATTATGCCTTATATCCATACCCTCGTTACGGAACATTCTGCCCATTTCGTAAACCTTTTCGAAACCGCCTACCACGAGACGTTTAAGATACAACTCGGTCGCTATGCGCAGATACATATCTATATTGAGAGTATTGTGATGCGTGACGAACGGACGAGCCGTTGCACCGCCTGCAATGGTGTTGAGAACGGGAGTTTCGACTTCAAGAAAACCGAGACCGTCGAGGTACTCTCTTATTGCGCTCACTACCTTACTGCGAATAACGAAGGTCTTTTTTACTTCCGGATTTGCGATGAGGTCGACGTAACGTTGACGATAGCGAGTGTCCGTATCTTTAAAACCGTGAAATTTTTCGGGCAACGGGCGCAAGGACTTTGCGAGCAGAGTTATCGAAGACACGCGAACGGACGTTTCACCCGTATGAGTGACGAAAACGCTCCCTTTTACGCCTATTATATCGCCGATATCCATGTTTTTAAAGTCGGCGTACGCTTCTTCTCCCACTTCGTCCTTCTTGACGTAAATCTGTATCTGACCTTCGCCGTCTAAAATATGACAGAAAGACGCTTTGCCCATAATGCGGCGACTGACTATACGACCTGCAATAGACACCTCTTTGTCGATGAGGTTTTCCGCGTCGGACAAGATTGCAGCCGAGTTGTGAGTGCGGTCGTAACGGGTGATTTCAAAAGGATTTTTACCCGCGGCAACGAGAGCGGCGAGTTTGTCTCTGCGAACCTGTAATATTTCCGCAAGATCTACCTCTTGCTCGCAATCGGGGTTGTTTGTATTTAAGTTTTGCTGATTGTTGTTAGTATTATCCGACATTTTCTCTCCCCTGAAAACTATTTTATTTCCAATAACGTGTATTTAACTTTTTTGCCGTTGGGCAATACTACGTCGAAAGCGTCGCCTTTTCTCTTGCCTATGACGGCGGAACCTATCGGCGACTCGTTGCTTATACGGGCAGGATTGGCGTACGGATCGGATTCGGTGGTACCGACGATCTGATACGACTTTTGTTTGCCGGAGACGTCCTCAACGACGATTGTGCTGCCGAGTTTTACTTCGTTGTGGCGCGCTCCGTCTTCGATAATAATGGCATTTTTTAATTTTGCTTCGATTTCTATGATTTCGCCTTCCAACTGAGACTGTTCAGCCTTAGCCGCGTCGTACTCCGCGTTTTCGGACAAGTCGCCAAAGTCGCGGGCAACTTTAATTTTTTCCGTTACCTCCGCACGACTGACGGTTTTTAAGTACTTTAATCTTTCTTCAAGTTCTTTTTTGCCTTCGGCGGTCAAATAAACTTCTTCTGCCATTTTCAAATTCTCCTAACACTAAAACTAAATTCACCCGACAATGCGAGTGAATTTTTATTGAATTATTTTAACATAAAGGGCTGTATTAGTCAAGTAATTGATATCAATTGCAAATATAAAAACGCCCGCATTTACAGTATTATATACGATTTTTTGCCTTTTTCTACCGCTTTTAATCGTTTTTTTGTTCTTTTCCGTTTCTTTTGGAACGTTTTTTGCCGTTGTAGTTTAAAGCGCATATTACGCGGTATAATATCGGTTTTTTGAGTTTTACGGCATTGTGCGGACAAAGTTCCTGACAGCAGGCGCACCGTATACATTCGTTTTTACGTATTTTAGCCTTTTTGGGAGTGGTTTTTCCCACCATGTCTATCGCTTTTTGCGGACAATGAGCATAACAGCGGCCGCAACCTTTGCATTTTTTCGTATTTATAACAGGGCGTCTCGTTACCCAGTTTTTACGTAAAAACCGTCTTAAAAAACCTTTTTTTGTAAAATCGCTGTCCACTACCGTGACGGTTTTAAAGTCGGATACGTAGTCTTTATTCAAAGCCGCAAAATCTATCCCCGTTTCCGTTAAATCGTCGGGCAGGAGCCCTCTTTCCTGAGCTTTTTTTATAAGAGGCATTTGCGTAGGATCGGCAAAAAGACTTACGCCGGCGACGTCGGCATAATACGGGTTTTTACTCGCAATAATCTTTCCGATAAACTTTGGCGTGCCGTTGGTGGGGCCGTCGCCTTCCATTCCGATAACGGCGTCTATGAAATGCAGAACTATTTTTTGGCTTGCAAACCGCTCAATATCTATCAGACAGTCGCAAAAAACGGACAAAGTCGGATAAAGACTGTGAGTCTGAGCCTTTACCAGACCGGGAATAAGCCCGTAAAGATTTTTGACCGCGCCTGTGTATCCAGTAAAACTGTGAGTTTTCAGTTTTCCTACGTTTATTACGACGTCGGCGTTATTGAACTCGTCGATAATATCCAGATAACGCACTACCTTTCCGTCGATTTTTTTAGTCGTACTGCCAAAGTCGTCGATAAGAACCGCTCCGCTGGCGGCGCATGCTTCTGCCATTCCGCATGTTCTGAACGTAGAATTCATGACGGGAGCGTTGTAAGCGGATCCGCTGCTGTCTCCCACTCTGACTTTTGCGCCCGTCTCGTTTATCAGTATCTTCGCAATCGCCTCTACCACGCTCGGGTGAGTCGTGCCGCACTTGTCGGGAGTCATTTCTCTGACGAGATTAACTTTTAAAAACACGTTTTTGTTTCTTCCGACGATACTTTCCGCACCGCCCAAAGAATCAAACAGATATTTTACCGAATTGAACACGGTATCTTTTTCGTAGTCGGCGGTATCCGCCAGAAACACTTTTTCCTGATCCATTCCCATATTTTAACAATAAAAACAAAAAAAGGCAATTCTTTTTTATTAACCGCTTGTGTTTTTTTTGAAACTGTGTATAATAAACGGTATGAAACTTTGGATAAGAGCCTTTAAGCGTGAAAAAATTATTTTAAACGAGTTGATAGTCGACTCCGCGCCTCTGTCCGTCGCAAATTTAAGCGCGGCGTTACGTGACGTGTGCGACAAAAAAGACCTGCCCTGCCCTATCATCACAGAAACTAATCTCAACAATCTCATCAATTTTAATCATACCAAGTTTAAACAATCGGATTTTTTAGAGAAAATCAACTTTGACTACCTGGAAATAGGCAATATACCCAAATAACGTAAAAACCACCGTTTAAACGGTGGTTTTTGTTATCTTTTTAAAATCAATTCAACCTATCGTCTTGTACCTTTCGTAATTAACGATATGCCCCGTCGTTGCGTCTATCGTAATAGTGTATCTGAATACTCCATGATCGAAGTCAGCCACGTAAGTCGCGTTGTCAATACCGTACCCCGGCAGCAAAATACCGATAACGCTGACGGAAGAAGAGCCGTCCGGATACAAAAAGTCGTTGACTACTTTTTCTATCATATCCATAGTAAATTCTTCGTTATTCTCAATATCCACCTTAGCAGACTTCAATATCTCGCTGTCAATCGCATTTATTACGTATTCGAAACTTTTTCCGTTGTAAACGAAAGAAATCTTATAAACGGCCATACCGCTTTCGCGTGTAAAGCGCGTCTTGAGGTTGTATAAATCATCATCCGCAAGAACCGCACCCATGCCGGCGTCGTCGTAAGCAATCTCTTTGGCAGTAGCAAGCGGAATATACTCTGAAGGCGTATCGTCGTCGTCAACAGTATTGCCATCCGTCAGGTAATCGAGTATTCTGCCGTTGCTGGTGACGGTAACCTGATAAAATTTGCCCGAGACGAAGAAAGAAACTTCGTATACCCACCCTCCGTCGTAGAGCCGTTCAACCAACAGGCTCTTGACTTTAATATCGTTGACGTTGGCTCTGATAATGGCAATGCTGACTGCCGTATCTGCACTTATTATATTGGTAACCATTATTTCACTTGCATACGCAAGAGAATAACAATCCGTTTTTTCGATTTTGCCCGTTGCGGCGTTGATGACGTAGTGGAACTGAGAAAAATCCGTCTTTAAATCAACATTGTAACACCACTTGCCGTCAACTTTGTCCAATCTGACGGAAAATGCCGACAAACCGGAGTTTTCAACGCGTGCGTCGGCGCACGACGTTTCAAAGGCGTACAGATCCGATACCTTTACTTCTGCGTTCGTCGGAGCAACGTAACCTTCAGTTGAGCTGTGAATATACTCGGTAACCGACACCACTTCGGAACTGACTGCGTCCACGACGTAAATATAATAGTCGTTATCGTAATGCAGTCTTGCCGTCCATACTTCTCTGCCGTTTAAATAATCTCTGTACATCTCGTCAACGACAAATTTCAGCGATTCGCCGTCCGTTTCCACTTTATTCAAAATCGCTTTGCATGCGTCGATTTTACTTATTGCGTTTGTGGATAAAAACTGCATCACGAATTTACCGACCTGAAAATCATAAGTTGACTCCGAACCGTCGATAAACCGTTCTAACGAACACTCCTTAGCAGTCTGGATAAGCTGTTCCTGCCCGAGAGTCTCGTCCGCTTTTTTACAGAGGTCGTACATGCCGAAATGAACTCCCGCCTCGTTGGCGGCGACAATTTCGGCGTCGGTAAGAAACGCAACGTTGAAATACGGCGTCGTTTTCAACCCGTTTGCGTATGCAAATTCAACGAAATACGCGCTGACTTTGCCGAAAACTTTAAGCGCGTTAAAGTTATCGCTGGAAGAAAACAAAATCTTTTCGGCGGACGTAAAATCGCCGTTTTTCAACGAAGCGTCAAGCAAACCGTTGAAAACGGTCAGAATACTTTCTCCTACCGGTTGTGCCGACAATACCGAATCGTCGTCTAAAACGCAATAGGAAATAACCTTGCCGTCCGTTCCGTACTCAAACGTATAGCCGGCACCGACGTTAACCGACAAAAAGTTTCTCGTCGAATAAATTACGGCTGTAGGATCGTCCGGTTTATCATCGTCATCTGGCTTTTTACAGCCGACGAAAACGAGAGAAATCGCAAGTATAAGCAAGCAAAGCGCAATAAATTTCTTTTTCATGATAACCTCCCTTTTTCTATCCGGTTATTTTGCTGAAAGAGCAATAAGGATGCGTTACAAAAAAAAGTTTTTGATTTTTTCAAAAACTTTTTTATAGCGTTTATTCTATACTGATAATATAGTGATACAAAGGTTGACCGCCTCTGTGAACGTCAATGTCCTTGTCGGGATAAATCTCCGCAAGTTGAGAACACAAAGCGTCAGCCTGTTCTTCCGTAACGCTGTCGCCGTAGAACAAATTGATGGTTTCGTCATCCTCTTTTACCATTTTTGCGATAAGAGCCTTGGTCACTTTATCGACGTCTTTACCGTTAGTAAGTATTTTATGGTCGTCCAGACCTATAATGTCACCCTTGGTCACGTTTATGCCGTCAACCGAAGACGTACGAACGGCATAAGTAACGCTGCCCGCTTTTACGTTGTGCAACGCGTCGTTCATGTTCCTCAGATTTTCCGTTACGTTAATCTCGGTACTGTAAGCGAGCGCCGCGGAAATACCTTGAGGTAAATTTCTTGTAGGAACGACGAAGATTTGCTTGTTGGTGATAAGAGTACGCGACTGTTCCGCTGCCAGAATTATATTCTTATTGTTGGGCAAAACTATGACGTTTTCGGCGTTTATCTTGGCAATCGCACCCGCTATGTCTTCCGCCGAAGGATTCATCGTCTGACCGCCTTCTACCGTGCGGTCTACGCCGAGATCCTTGAATATTTCACTGAAACCGTCGCCTGCGCAAATGGACAGCAAACCGATAGGTTTACGTTCAGCCTCGTATTTAGCTTTGAGCTGACGGTTTTGTTCCAGCATGTTTTCAATCTTGATATGGTCGATTTCACCGAGTTTAAGAGCGCTGGACAAAGCCATTCCAGGGTTGTTGGTATGGACGTGAACTTTTACCAACGACAAGTCGCCGATAACCAGAGTGCTGTCACCGATGGAATTGAGTTTTTCCCTCAATTTATCGATATCGGCAACCGTCGTCTTTTTATGGAGATTAATAATAAAGAATTCGGTACAATAGCCAAACTCGATATCGTCAAGTGCGTCGTAGTCTATAACGACGTCTTCCACAATCTTGTCGCCGCTGGTTGCGAGTTTGGGAGACTTGTCGGGTGCGTCGACTATATCGGTTGCGCCGTCGATTTCTTCTCCGAGATAGCCTTTAAGCATCCCCTTAAAGATAAGTACCAGACCGAAACCGCCGCTGTCTACGACTCCCGCCTTTTTTAATACGTCCAGCATATTGGGCGTTTCCGCCAGAATCTCCTCGCCTTTATCTATCAACTCCTGCAAAAAGTCCTGATAAGTAAGGCTGATTTTTTTCGATATTTCCAACGCATGTTCCGTAATAACGCGGATAACGGTAAGAATAGTACCTTCTTTGGGTTTGGAAACCGCGTTATAAGCCATTTCCACACCGTTTTTTAATGCTTTGGCAAATTGTTTGATATCGACTTCTTCCTTCTTGATACCCGTAGCAAAGCCTTTAATAATCTGGGATAAGATAACGCCGCTGTTACCTCTGGCTCCGCTTAACGCGCCTTTTGCCAACCCCGACGTAAACGCTTCCATCGAGATGGAGGGCGTCGAGGATATCTCTTTAATAGCCGATTGCATCGTAAGAGACATGTTGATACCGGTATCACCGTCAGGAACGGGAAAAACGTTGAGTGCATTTACTGTTTCTTTATTTGTATCCAGCATTTTATAGCCGGCGATAAACATTTTTTTAAGTATTAAGGTCGAAATGACCTTATCGCTGTTAATAATTGCCGCTGACATATTTTCTCCTTATTTTAGCGGAAGTTTAGATTCTGGCAGTCATCTACCATTTTATACCGACGACATGAACGTTAACCGTGTCCACTATCATGCCGGTAAAACTCTCCAAACCGTATTTTATCGTCGACTTAAGGCTACTCGCGACCGCAGAGATATTCAAGCCGAAACTGAGAACCACGTACATATCGACGTAAATGCGGTTGTCTTTAGTAATGACTTTGACTCCCCTGCCGAGACTGTTCTTTTTAAAGACGTCGGCACAGGAATCAGAAAAATTGCGTGGAATCTTGTCGACAACGCCGTAACAGTCCATTGCCAGGCGACCGGCAACGCAAGCTACCGCGTCGTCAGTAATAGTAATATCTCCGTAACTGTTAGAAGTGTGTAACGACATACTCTATACCTCCACATTATTTAGTCTATTTTACTATATTCTTCAATTTTTTTCAAGTATATGAACGAAAAAATCAATATATTTTGTTCGATAATTTATTTTTTTGCCTTCGTACGTTATTTTATCATATACTTTTTATAATTATACCCCACCACTCGTACGTTTATTTATTGACGGAAAAAAAATTAAAATACACGATTTTTTTTAGGTAAAACGCTTGCCAAATCTTCGGATATTTGATAATATATTGTAGTTAAATTCAACAGTAACCTAGGGAGGTAGAAATATGTCCAAACAATGCGCTATGTGCGGTAAAGCTAAAATGTCAGGCAACAAAGTCAGCCACTCCAATATCAAAACACCGAGAACTTATAATGCTAACTTGCACAAAGTTCAAGTCGAAATCGACGGCAGACCTCAGAAAATTTATCTTTGCACCCGTTGCCAGAGGACTCTTAATAAAGAGGAAAGATAAGTTTTTCTTCGTTAAGTCTATTGATTAAGGCCAAAAACAAAGGTTGTCTATCCTTTGTTTTTTTTGGTATTTCAAAAAGGACTCGATTCGTTAAATTTAAAACGGCGGAACAATTTTCCGCCGTTTTTCTTTTGCAAAAACCTGAATTAACCCGACAACGCCGTCAGTCGACGCTGAAATAAAATTCTTTAATAAAATCTGCCGAAGGCACCTCCAACGCATCCATCTCAGCCAGAGTTGCTTCGCGGTCGTACGGGACGGCGAATTTTTCCACCGTCGGATTGCCTTCTCTGTCGACGTGAAGTATCGCTCCTCTCGTCATACTTTGCTTGAAACAACCTGCGCTACCTACGTTACAATATATTTTACGTCCTACTCCTTCACATGGCGAGTGTTGGTGACCGAAAAATATCATGTCGGCAGGGATATCGGCAAACATTTCGTCCAATTTTTCCGTCGAAGGATCAAACTCTATCGGACGGAAAACGGCTCTTTTATCTCTCTGTTTGTCCGACGGACGGGCAAACGCATAATGCAGAAAAGCAACGCTCAACCCGTTATAATTCTGAACTACCAATGCAGGAAAGCGCGAAACCGCGTCTTTATACCTTTCTCCGAGCAGATTGAAAGTAAATTCTTTGTGTTCTCTGCTTACATGCGAAAGCAAAGGCGGCGTGGTATTGTCGTTGAGGTAGTCTTTATCATGATTTCCCAATATACAGGTTAAATTAGTTGCGCAAAGCAACATATCCATACACTCTGCGGGGCGAGGGCCCATGCATATAACGTCGCCGAGATGAAAAACAGCGTCTACGTTTTTACTTCTGAAATACTTCAAAACCTGCCTCAACGCATTGAGATTACCGTGTATATCGCTGAAAATACCTATACTTACCTCTTTCATCCGCTGTCTCCTTATTGATTTTCTTCCTTCTTTTTTGCGGCGAGTTCCAACTTTAAGTCGCCCTCTTTAATCCAGCCTATTTTTCTGAATAACAAACCGAAAGCCCACGTCAGAACGGACGGCAGAACGAACAGCAAAAGGATAATACCCACTACAAGAACAAACGTATCTACTTTGCCGCTGCTTTGAGCAATCGTGTCCACGACGCCAACCAGACCGCTGGTGCCCATTCCGCCTCCGCTCGGACCGCATCTGAGTTTAAAAATGCAAGTCGCAACGGGACCCAAAAGTGCCGAAGCAATCGTGGGCGGCAATAAAATTCTTCCGTTTTTCATAATATTGGGGATTTGCAACATACTCGTACCAAACCCCTGAGCAATAAAACCGCTCAAGCCGTTTTCTTTGTAACTCATAGCCGCAAAACCCATCATCTGACAAGCACAACCCACAACCGCGGCACCGCCTGCAAGCAACATGGCGTCCGCGTCGGCACCGCCTCCGGCAACGACCGTACTTGACACGGCAACCCAGATGGCTGCGCTGCTCGTCGGCATGGTAAGCAGTACGCCCATAACGACGGCGATAACTATACCCATAAGAAAAGGACTCCATGCCGTAGCGACTGCTATTCCTCTTCCGATCATGTCCACGAGCCATTTTATCGGCGGACAAACGGTAGTAGATACGACGCAAGCAATAAGCATGGCGCCGAGAGGGATAAGCAATATATCCAGTTTAGTTTTGCCCGCATAAAGCGAACAAACCTCAGCCGCTATGAGAGCGCAAACGTACGCGCCTATGGGATTGCCTATAGCAAAGCCGATGGCAAAGTCGGCGTTCCATGCCCAACCAACTGCGTTTGCACCGACGAAACCGGCAACCGCGCAACTGAAAATAGTGAGTTTATCACACTTTAATGCGTAAGCTATACCCACGCCAATACCTGCGCCCATAAGCGTTTTGGCAACGGTCGCAACGCTGTTTAAAAGGTTTCCTACAAAGTTGTCCGTTCCTATCAAAGCCGCAATCTGCGCAAGAATAGTACCGGCGATGAGAGTTGCGAACAACCCCATCGACATACCGCCGAAAGCGTCGATAAACCATCTCTTGCAAAGTCTTTTTACCGTTGACTGTTTCTTTTGTTCCCGTATGATTTCTTCCATCTCTCCAATCCTTAAAAAGCAATAATTTTAATTTTTCAATCCGAGAATTTTTCTCACCGTGTCCGTAACCTTTTTAAACGCCTCTTCCTCAAACGGGGATATCAGTCCTACTTCCTCAACCGTTTCCAAAAAGGTCTTTGTGCCGCCGATTTTAAGAAATTGCAGGTATTTTTCAAACGCGGCGTCGTAATCCTCCCGCATAAGAGCCAAAAACTGAAAAGCCGTCATCTGCGCAACGCAATAATCGATATAATAAAAAGGTGTTTCAAAAATATGAGCCTTCATCTGCCAACGTCTGCCCGTATTGAAATAAGGCAAACCTTTTGACGACATATACGGCAAAAATTCCCCTTCTATATCGCTCCAGAATATGTTTCTGTCCTTTTTTCCGTTATTGTAATAGTCGTACGCCGTCTGCTGGAAAAAATCCACTATCGTTCCGTATGGAATAAAACAAATCGCCCCTGCGACATGGTTGTAAATATAGTCCTGTTTTTTATCGCCGAAGAATAAATCCATCCACTTGTAAGCGAAAAATTCCATACTCATAGAGTGAACTTCGCAAGTATCCATGGTTATGCTTCCGCGCATGGACGGCGGCGTAACGAGGTAAGAATAATAGGATTCCAACGCATGTCCGAACTCGTGCGTCAACACGTCCACGTCTCCCAGACTGCCGTTGAAGTTGGACATGATAAACGGAATTTTATACTCCGGCAAACCGGTGCAATAACCTCCTCCCCACTTGTTTTCGCGGGATAAAAGGTCAAAAGCCTCGGCTTGTTCCATAGCGGAAAAAAGTTTTGCCGTGTCGGGGTGCATTTCTCCGTACATTTTTCTGCCGCTTGCAAAAATCTGTTCCGCGTCTCCGACCGGCTTTACGTCCGAAGAAGAATAAATATCGTTGTCGTAAAGGGCTAATTTTCTGATTCCGTTGTCAGCCGCAACTTTTTGCTTTATCTCGCAAATCAGCGGAACAACGTACTTCCTGACGTTATCTCTGAACTTGGCGACGTCAAACTGGTCGTAACAGTTGCGCCCCAGACGACGGTAGGCAACTTCCGAAAAACTTTTGAACCCAAGTTTTTTGGCTATCAAAGTGCGGACTTCCACCAATTTGTCGTAAATCTCGTCAAGTTGCCCGGCAACAGAATTCATAGCCTTACCCGTTGCAATACACGCCTGCTTTCTCTCTTTTCTGTCGGGAGAATGATTAAAAGAGGTCATTTGCGACAAAGTATACTTGTTTCCTTTAAATTCTACCAACACCGAAGACATGATTTTGGTATACTCGGTTATCAGTTTGTTTTCCTGAGTGAGTTGGTCGATAATTCTGTTGTCTACCGTTTCGTTCGCCATTCTGGCGTTGATAAAGTAACTTTCCGGAATACGATTTTTTAACTCGTCGATAAATTTACTCTCCAAATAACACTTGTCCAGCTCGCGGAGTTTTACCTCCAACTCCGGCGTTTTTTCATCGTAGTAGTCTTTTTCCGCCTGATAAAACTTATCCGCTGTATTCTGTGTAAAGCGAATAGACGCCAGAGTCATATTCGTTTCCACCTCTTCGGTCAATTTTCCTATTTCCACGTCGAGAGCGAGTTGCTCTTCCGCAGATTCTGCGTTTTTAAAAGCATGGATAAATTCGTCGATTTTTTTACAAGTCTCGTCTACGTCTACTCTTGCGTATGGCATTTGTGAAACTTTCATGATTTTCTCCTTGTTGTCATTCAAATAAAATATCCGCCGTTGACCGACAAAACGTGCCCCGTAATAAACGAGGACTTATCGTCGTCGGCTAAAAAAAGTACCGCATCGGCAACGTCTTTCGGTTTGCCCAATCTGTTTAACGGCGTTTGCATAATAAAATCTTCTTTTTCTTCGTCCGTCAGACAGCTCAACATATCCGTATCTATCGCGCCGGGGCTGACGCTGTTTACTCTTATATGCATCGGCGCAACTTCTTTCGCAAGCGCCTTAGTCATACCTATTATCGCCGCTTTGGACATACTGTACAGCACTTCGCAACTGCCGCCTGTCTGTCCCCATATACTCGAAATCGTGACGATACTGCCCGACTCCCGTTCGTACATGTGCGGCAGAACGCCTTTGACGACGTTAAACATTCCGCGGACGTTGGTATCGAAGATTTTATCAAAATCACTCTGCGTCATGTCGCTGAACACTCCGCTTTTCGATACTCCCGCATTTGCCACCAATACGTTGACCTTTCCGAAACGTTTTACTACGGCGGAAATCATTTCTTCTACCTGTTTTTCATCCGAAACGTCAGCCTTGAAAATCTCTGCCACACCGCCTCCGTCGTTGATTTCAGCCTTTAAATCCAAAGCGTTTTTTTCACTGCGGAAATAGTTGACGGCGACGTTATAACCGTTTTTGGCAAAAGTCCTTGCGCACTCTGCGCCTATACCGCGGCTCGCACCCGTTATCAGTACCGTTGTTTTGAACATTTTTCCCTCCAGCTGAAGAATTTTTCACAACCGTACATCAGGAAGAAAGACAAAGCGGTCGCCGTGATTACGAGCAGTATTTCCACTCCGTTTAAATTATCAAAGCGCAAAAACTCACGCGCCCAGTTGAACGAAAGACCTATTGCCGTGATGATAATACAAACTGCCAGAGCGCACACCCTCAGGTTGCTGAGGGGCAGGCAGGCAACGTACAACGCTATTATTGCCGACAGCGTCAGCGTTACCGCCGCTATGGTGGAAAAATGCGGTAATTCTACGCCGAACCAACTTTCGCCTTTCTGGCAAATGAAATACAAAGAAACGGTAACGAAAGTAAAGGTCAATGCGGCAGGCAGACACTTACGGATTATATTAGACAGGAAGTTGCCCTTAATCTGTTCCTTATTGGGTTGCAAAGCAAGTATTATACTCGGCAAGCCGATAACGGCGAATTCCAGAAGCAGAATATTCGTAGGATCGAAAGGATACGACACTTTCATGCCCATTGCCGCTCCGATGAGAACAAGGGCGTTTATCATTATATTGTACAATATCTTCATAAAGTACATGCTTGACGACGCCTGAATATTGTTGACAACCTTTCTTCCTTCGGCAACCACGTTGGGCATGTTGGCAAAGTCGTTATCTAATAAAACCAGGTGAGACGCGTTGAACGCCGCCTCGCTGCCGCTGCCCATTGCGATAGCGCAGTCGGACTCGCGCATGGCGAGAATATCGTTAACGCCGTCGCCGGTCATTGCAACGGTTTTTCCTTCGGCTCTCAACTCCTTGACAAGAATTGCTTTTTGCTCGGGAGTAACTCTGCCGAATACTGTGTAGGCAGGCGCGATAAGACGGATTTCCTGCTCGCTCATACCCTCCAGACTAACGTACCTTTCGCAAAAAGGCACGCCGACCTTTTTAGCGATACAACTTACGGTTGACGGATTGTCGCCGCTGATTATTTTAATACCTACTCCGTTATCGACAAACCACTTGATGGTCTCGGGAGCGTCGGGACGAATGTGATCTTCTATCGCAATCAAAGCGACCGGACGGCGCGAAACGGGCAACTTGACGTCGCCTTTTGCGCCCTTCACTATTTCTCCGGAAGCATGCGCGAGCAAAAGTACTCTGTAACCTTTTTCCGCATACTTCTGAGTCAACGTTTCTACCTTTTGCTGTTTTCCCGTCAGAACGAATTCCGGAGCGCCCAAAAAGTAAGTGCCTTCTTCTCCGAAACTGACAGCGGAAAACTTACGCTTGCTGTTGAACGGCAGAATTTCCGTAGGTCTCAATACGCTTTTTTCGCCGAAATAATTGTTTAACGCAACGCTGGTCATATTCGAGTCTTTAAGGGCGTTATTCATACTGCTGATAACGTCTCTTATCGCATATTTGCTTCCGAACGACAAGTCCGTAACGTCTATTACCTCCATCGTGCCGTCGGTAAGCGTGCCGGTTTTGTCCAGACAAAGCACGTCAACGCGCGCCAACATTTCGATACAGTACAATTCCTGAACCATAGTACGCTTTTTTGCAAGATTCAGAACGGACACGGCAAGAGCGACTGTCGTCAGAAGAAACGGTCCTGCCGGTATCATACCGAGTATGCTGGCTGCCGTTTTGGTAACGGCTATTACTACTACTTCTTTTTGCGTCAGACTCGTATCGACCGCCGCGGCGTCGTACGCCGATTTAAACAGGAAAATCGACATGCAAATGATTATAACCGCAACGACTCTTAAAACGAGTTTCAACGACATAAGCATCTGACTGCGAGGTTTTTGGTATCTGGAAGCCTTTTGAGTAAGGTTTTCGATATAGTTGTACTCCGCAACCTTGTCTACTCTCGCCAGACATATGCCCGCGGTGACGTAACTGCCGGCGTAAAGAATATCTCCGGCATTTTTCGTCACGTTATCGGACTCGCCCGTCAACATACTCTCGTTGACTTCTACTCCGCCCGACACCACTATACTGTCCGCGCAGATACTGCCGCCGTTGCTGAACTCTACGATATCGTCCAATACGACTTCTTCCGCAGGAATTTTTTGCCTGACGCCGTCTCTTAGCACGATCGCCTGAGGCGCGTGGGCAATTCTTAATTTATCAAGAGATTTTTTGGATTTGATTTCCTGAAAAATGGCAATGGCGGTATTTGCAATGACGATAGCCAAAAAGGATAATTGCGTCCATTGTCCGCAAACCGCAAGCACCACCGCTATAAATATATACAGCACGTTAAAGAAGGTAAAAATATTGCTCAGATAAATCTGCAATATGGTTTTACCTCTTTTTTGAGTCATTTTATTGTTCAAAGCTTCGTCCTGACGTTTTGCAACCTGCTCGCGTGAAAGACCGCGCTTAACGTCGGGATTAAAACGTTTTATATCCGACCAGACGATGTTCTTTTTCTTTCGTTGTTGTTCGCGAAGCTCTTTAAAGGTAACCTTTTTTTGCCCGACCTCGTCGTCGTCTTTATCTTCTTTCTCTTTCTTCGCCGACAAACCGACGGAAGTCGGAGAAACGGAAGATTGCGATTGCTGAGAAGACGCCTTAACGACCTTAACGTCAGCCGGGTTGGTAACGACCGGCTTGGCTTGAGACGATTTTTCTTCTGCTGCAACTATTCTCTTTTCGGTTACTTCCGTCGTTTCTTGCGCGACGGACTCGACTTTTTCTTTTTTTATCGCCATTTCTCTTTCCTTTTTTAATCTACTTTTCTGATTCCGTCATTATCCAACATAAGAATCGTTTCAAAGCCCTGTTCACGGAGTTGTTTAAGTAAAAATCCAAAGTTTTTAATTTTTTTAGCCAACATGCAAACGTTTCCCTGTTGTCTTTTTTCTTCGCTGTCGGCAAGAACCTTTTGTAAATTTTCCACCGAGATATCCTTGTCTACGATATATGCGATTTTGTTTTGCGTCGGTTTCTCGTCCTTATTCATCTGTTCGAGAATGGTGCAGATACGTTCAAATCCGATGGAAAATCCGCAAGCAGGCACGCTCGTACCCAAAAACATTCCCAACATTTTGTCGTATCTGCCGCCGCCGGCAACCGAAATACCGAAATCGCCGTAAGAAACCTCAAAAATCGTTCCCGTGTAATAGTTCATACCGCGTACGAGAGTAGGATCGAAAACTATCCTGCAATCATGCGCCGACACGCTTGTCACCGCCTTGATGCGTTGTAAGTTTTCCGCCGCCTCCGCGTTAACCTTCGCCGCGCGCTGCAAAGCGTCCTCGCCGTTCGTGAGGTCATTGATAAGATTAAGGAATTTTTCCGTCTTATCGGCGTCGAAACCGTGCTGAGACAATTCTTCTCTCACGCCGTCCATACCGATTTTGTCCAATTTATCGAGAGCGATAAACAACGCCTCGTGCCTAGCCGATTCAAAACCGCAATACTCGGCGAAAGAGGTTAACATTCTGCGGTCGTTGATTCTTATCACAAAATCCTTTAAACCGAGATTTGACAAAGCCTTGCTCGTGGCGGTAATAAGCTCTACTTCCGCCAGATAACTTTCTTCGCCGATAATATCTATGTCGCATTGAACGAATTGACGGAATCTGCCTTTTTGCGGTCTTTCCGCACGCCAGACGTTGCCTATCTGCATGGCTTTGAATACCGAAGGCAATTTACCTTGATTGCAAGCGTAATAGCGCGAAAGCGGAACGGTCAGATCGTAGCGCAAACCGAGGTCGCAAAGTTGACCTTCTTCGCTCTGCGTATTCAAATCCAATTTTTCGCCGCGCTTTAAAATTTTAAATATCAGTTTTTCGTTATCTCCGCCTTGCTTGCCCGTAAGCAAACCGAGATCTTCTACACATGGCGTTTCGATACCCAAAAAACCGAAACCGCGATACGTCGTCTTGATAACGTCGAGAACCTGTTCTCTGACCGACAAATCCTGCGGTAAAATATCTCTCATGCCTTTTGGCGGCGTCTTTGTAAACATAAAAATTCTCCTTATATCCCTTATACTCTTATAAGTACGTATTTTATCACAACAATAAAAAAAAATCAATTATAAAGCCGGTATAATTAGCAATAAATATTAAGTTTTTTGGGACGACGGGGTCAAATTCGGCAAAAAAAGATAAAAATAAAGCCAAACGTACATCGTTTGCGCTTTTTTGCATTTTTTACGGCAAAAACAAATAAAATTAAATATGAAAAAAGTTTGGTTTTTTGTCCCGTTTTGGGCAATTTTTTGTTTATTCTTTATCGGCGGCTGCGCGAAAACCAAAAGCAAAACCGTCGGATTGTCCGTAAGTTTTTTTATTACCGATCAGGAAGGACTGCCCGTTTCGGGCGCGGAAATAAGTTTTAAAGCGTTTGGACTGACTTTTATTACCGACGACGGCGGAAGAACGGAAAACGTTTCTTTATCGGTAAACGCCGACGACTGCGCAGACGGTTGGTACGGCACTACTGTTGTAGTACGAGCCGAAAACAAAGTAACGATAGCGATTTTTAACTTCGTCCTCTACCCTGCCGTCGGACGTGAAGTCGATTTGATGATGCTTACCGACGACGGAACTCTCCCCTACTGCGCTTACGTCGAAATTCCTTCCGCCGACGCCATACGGCGATTAACAATGCAATAACACAAAACGATTTGAAAACGTAAAAAAGCCTTCCGCATGAACGCAATAACGGAAGGCTTTTTAAGGGGGAAATAAGTCAAACGGAAAAATCGTTTAACCTCTACACAGTTTTTCTAAAAACGGGTCAATGCCGTTTTGGGTACCGGCACCGCACCTGACGGTCATGAAACAAGTGCCATGAGTGTCGGAATTGTACAACTTAAGCATATAATCTTCGACGGTCTCGTTTTTGTACCAGACGTTAAAACTATCGATTTTAACGGGTTGAACCGTTTCGGTACCGAATTTGCCGTCAAAATTATAACTTTCATCTGCGTCTACTTTGATGTCAATCGAATAAGAACCTCCGTTGTTAACACTGACCTGTCCTTTAAAGTTTGTCAACACGCCGTCGGTTTTCACGGCAGTGAGATCGTCGATAACGGCTTTAAAGTTCATTTCGTCGACCAGATTGTCGTATATCTCTTTAATATCGGCGGTAAAATCCGCTTCTTTTATAACAACTTCCTGCCCCGACGGCTCTCCGGAAGGATTTTCCGTAGTAGCCTTGTTATCGTTGACGGGGATTTTACGAACGGTGGGAAAGACGTCCAAAGCAAATACGATACAACATATTACCGCAACCGTAGCGCAGGCGCTGAGCAAAGGCGCCAGACGGAAACGCTTTTTCTTGACGACGGGCGTTGTCTGAGAAGCGTAAATCTGTTTGTTTACGATAGCCGTCTTATTCTCTTCGTACCAACTGTCAAAATCCTTGACTTCGCGTTTGGCAGCAGCGCGAAATTGTTTTTTCAACCTGGACATATTGACCTCCTTTAAATAATAACTTTATATATCCGCCTCTCGATCCGCCGTAGAACCGAACGAACTTTTTTGCTTTTTCGTTTTCTACTTACATGACAGCTGAGAAACAAAAAAAGTGTCATTTTTCTTCAAATTTTAAGATGAAATTTTTTTCACAATTCTTTTCACTTGTTGTTCGCATCTTTCAGCAACTTTCGCAACACTGCGCAGGCATGCTTGTATTTTCGCTTGACGGTGGATAAGGACAAACCGCCCTCCTGACGGGCAATTTCCGTAAACGGTATATCCCACAAAACGTGATTGACGAATATCTCCCTCTCGTCCTGCGGCAAGTATTCCAGCAAATCGCCGATTTCTATCGCAGACTGCTCGTTTTGCGCAACCGGATCGGTTAATCGGACATATTCTATCTCCTGTGCGCTTCTGCGGCTGTAGTACTTTTCGTAAAAGTTTTTAACTTTGTTGACGGTAAGAACGAACAGATACGACTTTGGATTGCGGACGGTTTCGTCGTTGGACGCAGAACAGAGAGAAATAATGACGTCGGTGGCGATATCTTCGGCGTCCTGACGGTTTTTTAAACGCGTGTACGCTGTAAAGTAAACGTAAGCATAATACTCCTCGTACAGCGCGCGCCATGCGTCTTTGTCGCCCTTAACAATTTTTTTTAAATTTTCGTTGAATTCTTCCGTCGTCATATTTTTACCGAGTTCAATTACGATTTTAACACAAAGCCTTGCGGTTAGCAAGTCTTTTGTTCGTAAAAACCCGTACGCCGCTGTAAAAGTACGAAAATATTTCGCCTTTTAGCCGCGCGTCGTCTCTTCCCCCTTGACGTATGCGTTAGCCGAAAATGCAGAAAGTCAAAACAGTGTCGTGCTCCGTCCGCAACGGATTTACCATG
>SFEB01000059.1 GCA_004558105.1 Clostridiales bacterium | reverse complement strand
AGGTCAGATTTATTATACCACAAAGGAGATTCCTTTTCATCGGTTAACCTTTACTGAACCACGCGACTATCGCGTGGTTTTCTTTATACAATAAAAACGGAGCCGTTTACGACTCCGTTAAAGTTAGATTATCACCAATTTTCTCCGATTTCATGCAACGTATCGAAGTAACTCTTTTTTGAAACGGTATCGGTAGAATATAGCGCCGTTTTAGCAATAACGTTATTGTTTTTAATCAAAAATGCCGTACCTACGACTTCACCCTGATTAATGGGCGCTTTATTTCTTTCTATTTGCGTTACCACCTCATATCCGTCTGCACTTTCGTTCTTAGGCAAAAATACGCTTAAATTTTCCTGCGGTTTAACCGATATCGATTTAGTTTTACCGCCCTTTACGTCAACTTGTATGGCATTGTCTTTCGACAACAAAATCGTGTTGGAATAATTTGCAAAACCGAAGTTAAGCATTTGAGAAACTTCGGCAAATCTCGTTTTACTGTCCGGTTCACCGAGAACGCAGGCAATGAGTCTGGTATCACCTTTTTTTGCTGTTGCGCACAGACAGTGACGAGCCTCGTCAGTATAGCCGGTTTTACCGCCGTCACAGCCGTTAAAAAACCTTACCAATCTGTTTGTGTTGGTCAACTGAGTAATTCTGCCTCCCGGATGCTTGTAGTCGTCCATCCAGATTTTACTGTAATCGAAATAATTGTTGTTTTGCTTAATTAAAGCCGAAAACATTTTTACACAGTCGACTGCACATGAATATTGATTTAAAGCAGGCAGACCGGTACAGTTTACAAAATTTGTTGCAACGAGTCCAAGTTCTTTACCTTTTTTATTCATTTCGTTTACAAAGGTTTCTTTACTTCCGCTGACGTGCTCTGCAAGCGCAACGCAACTGTCGTTTGCCGACGCTATGATTATAGTCTTAATTAAATCGACCGCCTTGTGGGTAGAATCGGCGTCTAAAAACGCCTGACTGCCTCCCATACCGGCCGCAACGGAACTGACGACCACGTCGTCGTCCAGAGAGATTTTACCGTTGTTAATATTATCGTATATAACCAACAGCGTCATGATTTTAGTCATGCTTGCAATTGGTAATTTATCGGTAGAATTTTTCTGATAAACGATTTCGCCCGATTCGGCGTCTGCAAGAACGCAACTTTTTGCATTTTTGCCAAGAACGAGCGTATCGTTTTGCGCCGAAGCAACTTTTGGACTAAAACAAATCACACCGATAGACAAAACTAACGCAAACAAAAATACACATATTTTTTTCATCTTTTTACTCCTTTACCTTAGGTTGAGCAAAATTTCCGAAAAATATGTACTAAACTATCGCAAATAACAGTCTCAATAATAAAAAAACAATTATCGTAATTAAAAGTGAGTATATAACAGAAGAAATCAATAAAATAATAAAATACTTTGTCAGATATAGTAGTTTATTTTTACTCACCAATACGCCGCAATAACTATTGTTTTCCGCAATACAAAAAGAGAAAAACAACAATAGCAATAAAAAGGCAAACATTAACACCGTTATTACCAAATACCCTATTCCGATTACACCCAACAAAGAAATAACCGTAACAAGCAAAACGGCAAACGTCAAACCGTTTAACAACGCTAAAAAATATAAGCCCCACTTACCGTTTTTAAACAGGCATAACACAAAAGCACACAACAGCGCTTTGAGATAAAGACAATATTCCTTCCTTATCGTTCCAAAAAAGCAGTTCCGACGTCAGGATGCTATTGTAAAAAATAAAGCCTAAAACAAGCCCTACAAGCATAGCTACCGCTAAAAATACGAGCGTTTTTATATTGTTTATTATCGTATTCTTTACTCTTCGGCTAAAATCCTTTACGTTGCACGCTATATTCATATTTAAAAATATGCTTTTATTCCACTAAATATAACGTCTTATTTTATTTTATCCACTGCGTCAAGCATCCATTCGGCGTATATTCCGTATCCTCTCGTAGGATCGTTTACAAAAACGTGAGTAACAGCACCAACAAGTTTACCGTTCTGAATTATCGGACTTCCGCTCATGCCTTGCACTATTCCGCCCGTCAACTCCAACAAGTTTTTATCGGTAACGTGAATTACCATTCCTTTGTCCTGAACTTTATTCTGCGAAACAGCCTTGACAATTTCAATTTCATATTCTTTCGGAATATCAGAGTCAAGGGTACATATTATTTTAGCCTTGCCCGGTTTAACTTCGTCGGCAGATGCCACTTGTATTAGCTTTTCACCGCTTCCGCCGTACTGACCGGAATCCATTTTTCCGTAAACACCGAATTTATTGTTGGTAATAATATCGCCTATTTTGTTTTGATTTTCTATTATTCCTCTCAACTCGCCGGCTTTTCCGCTGATACCTTTTTCAATACTGAGAATTTTGCAGGTGTATACGCTGCCCGAGTTTACTTTTAATATTTCGCCGGTCTTACTGTCGACGACAGGATGCCCTAAACTTCCAAAGTATCCGTTATTTTCGACAAAAGTCAACGTGCCTATACCGCTGCCTGCGTCTTTTACCCATAAACCGAGTTTATAAGTCTTGGAAATAACGTCAAAATCAGGCTTTATATTTTTTTCCTGAACGATTTGACCATGTTTTACCTTTATCTTTACCTCTTTGCCTCCGATTTTTTGCAAAACTTTCGATAAAGACTCGGAATTTTTAATTTTAACTCCGTCAATTTCGGTTATAACGTCTCCTATGCGTAAGTCGCAGTTAGCGGCAGGACTGGTTAAACCTTTTGACGACAAAAATTCATTAATACCTATAACGATAGCACCCTCGTCGTCGAACGACATTCCTATAGTTTTTCCGCCTAAATATACCTTTCTGTCAATCGTTTTATTCCTTTTATTGGAAACAAGTTGCTTGAAACTGTCGCAAAAGTCTTGCTCTTCCGCATTATTCGAACAATTTTCGCCCGCAAAAGTAGTTACACACTCTTCATTTGCGCCGTAATATGATATACTAGCGGGTTTTACCTCGGCAAAAATGCTGCCGCAGACGATATTTAACCCGACTAACAGAATAAATAATATAATTAACCAGAATATGCCGTTATTTTTTCTCATAAAAAAACCTCAAACGTATTTTTAGTTTGAGGAGATTTTATATTTTTATTTATTATAACGAGGCTTTTATTTTATCTGCCCAATTCAACATCTCACCTGCATGTTTAATACCGTACTCACCGATATTCTCGCCGCCCATAAGCCTTGCTACCTCTCTCGTTTTCAACTCGATATCGGCTACCGTTACCTGACTGACGGTTTTTTCGTTTTCAACGAATTTATTGATGAAGTAGTTGTTGTCCCCCATGGCTGCGACTTGCGGAAGGTGCGTTATTACTATGCACTGATACTTTCTGCTTACGTTTGCAAGTTTAATTGCCACCATTTGCGCTACCGTACCGGATAAACCGACGTCTATTTCGTCAAAAACCATGGTAGGAATATTTTCGATTTTTGCCGTTATATTCTTGACTGCCAACAAAAATCTTGACATTTCACCGCCGGAAATAACCTTTGCCAACGGTTTTTGCGGTTCGCCTTTATTTGCCGAAAACATAAATTCAACCGAATCAAAGCCCTTTTCGCTCGGTAAAAAACTTTCCAAAGAAGGTTCTTCGCTAAAAACGGCGCTGAACGTGGCGTTTTTCATGCCGAGGTCGCTAAGTTCTTTTTTGACAAGTTCGCAAAATTCTTCAGCGGAATCTTTTCGAAATTGACTGAGCTTTTTACTCAACTCGTAGGCTTTCGCTTTTAATTGCTCCATCTTGCCGTTTATTTCTTCTATCTGCGCGGTTGCGTCCACTAATCTGCCATACTTATCTTTTGCTTGTTCAAGATAATCTAGCACTGCCGTAACAGTACCGCCGTATTTCCGTTTTAAACGCTTGATTTCATCCAGACGTTCCATAATTTTGTCAACATGAGCGGGATTATAATCACATTCGCTTATTTTAGACTCTATTATTTCCGTTAAATCATCCAATTCGTATTTTGCACTCTGCAACCTTGCCGCAACGCTATCCAGATCGCTGTCGTATTTTTGTACTCCCTGCAAAGAATTGCTTGCCAACCATAATTCGGAGGAAATATTGCAGGACTGGTTTAAATGCGCAAGACAACCTTTAAGCGCCTCGGCTATTTTTTCGACGTTAGCGACTTTGTCTTTAGTTGCCATCAACTCTTCTTCCTCGTTTTCGGATAACTCCGCGCGAGTGATCTCTTTTATTTCATAATCCAGCAAATCAAGCGTTCTCTCACGCTCGGCTTCGCTTCCGCCGAACTTTGATAATTCGTTTTTAAGTTGCTTGTATTGAGACACGACGGCTGTCAATTCTTCCTCAAACGGTGATTTTTTAAAGTTATCGATAATCGTCAGATGAGTATCCGTTCTGAGCAGATTAACATGGTCGCTTTGCCCGAAAATATCTACCAAAGTACAAGCTACCGCTTTTAAAACAGACAAAGTACAAACCCTGCCGTTTATTCTGCATTCGTTTTTTCCCTGCAAATTCATTGCGCGAAACAGCACTACCGTAGTGTCTTGGTCATCGAAACCGAATTCTTTAAGCACAGACAAGGTTACTGAGTTTTCTTCAACTTCAAACACAGCCTCAACGGTTGCCTTTTCTTCTCCGAACTTAATAAGACTTTTGTCGGCCTTACCGCCCAGAACAAAAGCAAGACTGTCAACGATAATGCTTTTGCCTGCACCTGTCTCACCCGTTAAAACACACAGATTTTCGCCAAGGTCAACGGATAGGTTACTTATTAAAGCAATATTCTTTATCGAAAGATTCTTTAACATCGTTTACCTCGTTAGCCGACTATTGCCTCTAATTTTGTTTTAAGAGTAATTGCGTCCTCCGGCGTTTGGGTAACCATAAGTATAGTATCATAACCGCTGACACAACCGACTAATTCAGGAATATTAAGCTGTTCCACCACCATACCGACGTTGGTTGAGCAACCCGACAAAGTTTTTACAACGACAAGATTGTTTGCGGTAGTAAAGCTGACTACTGCCTCTTTAAAAACATTGATAAGTTTTGTCGAGATAATGTAGTCGACGGATTTAACCGTAACGTAACGGGAATTTCCACCGTCGGTAGCAGCCTTAATTAAACCTAACTCCTTTATATCGCGGCTGATAGTCGCCTGCGTAACCTTAAAACCGTTGTTCGACAACTCTTTAACCAGCTCGTCCTGAGTTTCGATTGCGCTGCTGTTGATAATTTCCAATATTTTTGATTGTCTTTTGGCTCTTGACATTTATTTATCCTCCATGTACGGGTTACTCCAACTCGCAAATTTTTCAAAAAGTTTTGCAAAAAAATCTGACGTTTTAAATCTTATAAATTTTACTTTATTGGGACTTCTTTCTATATAAACTTTATTTTTCTCCGCATCCGACAGTGTTAAAACTCTGCCGTCTGCTAAACACTGCGTATTATCGAAATACTCCACCGAAATCTTACAGTCGGACGAAACGACTATAGGACAGCGACGCAAAGAATGCGCGCACAACGGAGTAAGCAACGTAACGTTCAGGTCCGGATAAATAATAGGTCCGCCTGCCGCTAAGGAATACGCCGTACTCCCGGTCGGCGTAGAAACGATAAGTCCGTCGCCTACGTAACGATCTACAAAATGTTCGTCAACAAAAAGATTCAGCGAAATAGTACCGCTCCTCATACGATTGCAAAAAACAATATCGTTTAATGAAAAAAATTCGTTTTCGCCGTCGCAAAGCCTTAACATGCCTCTCTCTTCAGTTGAAAAATCACCTTTCGAAAGCATTTTTAGTCCGTTTTGTAGATCTTTAAGCTCGAGTTGGGATAAAAATCCTACTCTACCCATGTTTATTGACAGTATAGCAACGCCATACTCAGAACACACGGGAGCAAAGCCGAGCATTGACCCGTCGCCGCCGAAAATAGCTACGCAGTCGTACTCATCGGTGGACAGGCGTTCTTTTAACTCAAAACAATCGACGGCAAAAGAAACGCTTATGCCGTAGTCTGCGGCATAAGCACAAAACTTTTCGTATACACTTTTTTCAATTTCTTTTTTACTGTTTTGCGCAATAACAATTCTCATATCGATTTGAATTATTATACACAAATTAACCGAAATATGCAATGGTTTTTAAGAAAAAAATCAAAAAAACCAGAATAATTTTTATAAACTGTCTATAACAGCGCTCATTATACCCTTCTCGGTTATCCCAATTGCCTCAATCTGCTCCTCAATGGTAGCGTGACTTACAAAACAATCTTTTACTCCCATATGTATCACTTTTTTAGGACGGATATTGTTTTCGACAATATAACTATCGATTAGCGAACCGAAACCGCCGCAGAGTACGCCTTCTTCTGCCGTAACGATAGTTTTCTTTTCGAGTCTCAACTCTCCCAACGTTTTATAATCAAGAGGCTTGATACAACAAGCGTTAATAACGCAAACTTTTTTATTTTCAAGAACTTTTTTAACGTTCAGACAAGCAGACAAAGCGTTACAGCCTACGGCAAACAGATAAACGTCGGAACTGACGTCACCGAAAAGGTTCCAGCGAGGAAAAACAAAGTCACATGCCGTTTCCTCACAGGATTTTAAACTGTACTTGGGGTATCGTATAGCTATCGGTCCCGATTGAGAAACGCTCCAGGTCAACATCTGCTTTAATTGCGTTACCGTTGCCGGCGCTAAAAGCGTAATATTGGGTATCGAAGACAAAAACGGAATATCGAATAACCCCTGATGAGTTTTGCCGTCCTGCCCGACCAACCCTGCACGGTCAATGCAAAAAGTAACCGGTAAATTCTGCAAACATACGTCATGAACGATCTGGTCGTAAGCTCGTTGCAAAAACGTAGAATAAACTGCAACGTAAGGCTTAAGCCCCTGCATAGCAAGTCCTGCGGCAAAAGTTACGGCATGTTCTTCTGCTATGCCTACGTCGAAAAACCTCTGCGGATATGCGTCTTTAAATACGCTCGTTCCTGTTCCGTCTGCCATGGCGGCGGTAATGACCGTAATTTTAGGATTATCAACGGCAATTTCCGTCAAAGTGCGTCCAACAGTTTCAGACATGTCACAGTTTGACTTTGAGTTTTTGGGTGAAATGCCATGATACTTCTGAGGATCTTTTTCAGCCGCTTCGTATCCTTTGCCTTTTTTTGTAATACAATGCAATACAGTCGGTTTGTCGATGTTATTTTTAATTTTACTTAAATAAAAAACAAGTTCTTTTACGTCATGCCCGTTGGCGGGACCGACGTATTTGATGTTAAAGTTTTCAAAATAAATATTGTGCAAGCGTTTCAGACGCATGTTGCGAGCAATATTTGTTCCGAGTCTTAGCAAAGGTTTGCCGACGAGAGGTACCTTGCTTAAAAACTTTTTAGTGCGGCGCTTGAAATTGAGATACCCCTTGCTAATACGCATTTTTGATAAATTTTTTGTTGCGCTACCGACGTTGTCGCCTATGGACATATTATTATCGTTTAATACGATAAACATTTTGGTATTTCCGATACTGTTGAGCCCTTCGTACGACAAACCGCCCGTCAACGCGCCATCACCAACCACCGCTACAACGTCAAAGTTCTGATTACTGATATCTCTTGCCTTAGCAATCCCGAGTGCCGCAGAAATAGCGGTACTTGCATGCCCTGCGCCGAAAGAATCGTACTCTGACTCTTTTACGTCTGTAAAACCCGACAATCCTCCAGACTGACGTAACGTATCTATCTCCGAAAGTCTGCCGGTAAGCATTTTATGAACGTAACTCTGGTGACCTACGTCCCAAACGATTTTATCCGTATCA
>SFEB01000008.1 GCA_004558105.1 Clostridiales bacterium | reverse complement strand
TAGCATGAAAACGACCATGTTGATTATAATCATCAATAGTGACAGTATCTTGGTTTAAAAACTCAGCAACATGCCGTAAATCCTCTATCAATTCATTGTCGTTTATATTTCTATGGAACTCATTTAATTCAAATATCATCATTATTACCTTCGTGACATCAATACTACCGTTTCGACGTTCAGCTGTTTATTCAAAAAGATTTCTTCTACCTCTTTGCCATCCTGCAATACGGGAAAGTTGAATTTTATCGATTTTAATGGACAATCGCTTTCGCCTTCGGGATAAATTTGAATTTCTTGAATTAACTCGGCAAGCAATTCCTTTCTTTCCTCGTCGTTCATTATATCATATAATTCGGAAAAATGCTCTAAAATACGATAGATATTTTCCATTGTCAGAGATTTCGTCTCAATCGCCCGTTTCCTAAGCCTGGCATCTGCAATCTTTTCTTCGATTTCTGCAATAGTATCGTATAGCGAATCAAGCCTTATTGTCATATCGTGAATTTTTCTTTCCCTGTGATTTGCGTCTACGGGCAAAGAATCAAGTTCTCGTTCAAGTCGAGACTTATTAAGCTCCACTTCGTTCAATTTGCTTTCGTAATTGTCGATTTCCACATCGATTTTAGCGGTGTCCGCCTGAATACCGATACGGCTTTTTATGCTTGCAGCAAATTTCTCGTCCTGAACGAAATGCTTGATGACTTCCACAACCAATGGCTCTATATCAGTCTTTTTCAGATTCGCACTGTAATCGCAGGAACGCCCCCTATGCAACTTATTTCTGCTGCAAGCGTAATACATTACTTCCTTGTACGTTCCGTCCTTTTTCGTCCAACAAACTCTGTTTGCGTACATTCCTGAGCCGCACTTCGGACATTTTATTATACCCGTCAGTAGATGCGCGCGGTCTTTACCTATTTTTGATTCTAATTTAATTCCTGTTGCCACTCTTTTATCCCTTGCCTTTTCCCAAAGTTCTTTACTTACTATACCTTCGTGCAAGCCATCGGTAAGCGAAAACTCTTTTTGATGTACCACGTGATATTCATTTTTCTTTCCTTTAATACGTTCGTGTTTTCTTCTTCCGTACGCTATCTTTCCGCAATACACAGGATTATCTAATAGTATTTGTATAAAATGTCCGCTAAAAACTTTAGCGTCGCTTTCCTTTCTTGGTCGCTTTGTTATGCCTTGCAAATTGAGATATTTAGCTATTCCCGTATATCCGATTTTCGTGTTTACATACATTTCATAAATCGTTCTTACTATTTTGGCTTCTTCTTCATCAATTTGCAAAACGCCATCGTTAATCGTATATCCGTATGGAGCAGGCCCGCCATTCCATTTACCTTGGCGAGCCTTTTCCCTGCGTCCGTTCATCGTTTGTTCTAATATATTTTCTCTTTCTATTTCAGCAACGGCAGACAATACCGAAATAAGTAATTTGCCACTCGTTTGAGACGAGTCAATTCCTTCTTCAATACATATCAAATTCACGTCGTAAGTTTGCAATAACGCCAACGAATTCAATATGTCTGCCGCATTTCTTCCAAATCGAGAAAGTTTATAAACGAGAACGTAATCTACGTTTTTACCATTTTCTATATCAGAATTGAGTTTTTGAGATAAGTTTACAATATGCCCTATCTTGTTTTCGCTCGTATTATAGTCTAATTCCGCAAGGCTCGGTTTTTTCTTTCCGTCGGACTTAATACTGCATACAGGAACTTTGAATTTATCCTTTTGCTCGAACGCTCTTTTTACAATTAAGGAATCGTTCGTTATAAGCATAGCGTCGGAGTCGTAATCGCAACCGTTTAAACGTTGTTGAATATTCTCACCTATCGCATTAACACAAACGATATTCTCGCCCAAATCAAAATAATCCCAAATGTTATTCGATAAATTGTTAGTAGCGCAATACAAATTACCCATCGTAATATGTGGAGAACGGGCGCAAACCAACTTTTCGCCGTTTTCAAATTTTTTACAAGCAATTTCGCCTTTAGTTAAAATCGTTGGCTCGTTAGTCTTACTATGTAAATCAAACTCACCTGATAATGCTAACAACATTTCAGGTCCATTTCCAAACAATGTTGCGGTTGTTCCCGGTAAGAGAATATGTCCTTGCTTTAATCTATCTTTTTGCGATTCAACAACGTCGTTTCTAAAATTATAATATAACTTGGTGTCCTTAAAATCGTAGTTAATACCCATCAACTTAAAGATTACGTCGCTACGCTCAGCAAGCCCGTCGGAAAGTTCTTCCGTTTCGTCGCTTTCTTCTCGTTTATAAGCATCGCTAAAATGATAGCGCATAAAATCGTAGTCGTTTCTTATCGTTGTTAAATAGTCTTTGCTTGGTTGTAATAATTCTTCTACTTGTTTTTCGGTAAAGCCCAGCGTGTTGATAAACTGATAACTTGTTTGCACCATTTTACCGCAAAAGAATTTCGTGCGCTTGTCGTATTTTACCACACCAAAAATACTATCAACCTTTTCACACCATTTACGAATGTTACCTTCAGTAAGTCCACCTTTCATAAACTTAAGAAATTTCATACTGTTCGGCGTTGTAACCATTACGATTTGGCTAATATCTGTTGCGAGCGTAATAAATCCCCTTGCTTTTAAGTCGTCAAGAGTTATGTTTTTATCCTTAAACCATTTTTGAAGTTTTGTTCTAAACGCGCAAGACTTGAAGAACTTGTTACGAAGAAGTAACATATGCTTTTCGATATAGTCACCCGTAAACAAACTTTCGTCGAGCAAACTCTCTCCGTCCCAAATATCATTTTCTATTGTGGTTTCTTTCGTCGTAGCAACCAAAACGCCGTCTTTCTCTTCAACGCTTACTACTTCTTCAAAAAATTCGCTTTTGCAATCTTGAATAAATAATATGCCGTTAAGCGGAATATCAATCGTTCCTTTTAACGAACTTAAAGAAAGAGATTTATAAGATTCCCACGAAGCCAAATCCCCCGTAGGTTTTAATCCGCACTCTCCCCACTTTTCCATTGCTTTCAATAGTTTTTCGTCGATAAATAAGCACTTACCTTGACGAGAACTTCCGCTACTTCTCTTATATCGAACGTAATGCACCCCACCGAGATTAAAACCGTTTTTATAAAAATGTTCTCTTAATTGTTTAAGGTCTTTTCCGTTGTTTTCATCCTTGTACGTGTACGTAAATTTAAGGTTGATAATAGTAAGTGTATATTTGTTTTTATATTCGTCTTCAAAGAAAAACCTATTGTTTCTATATTTCTTTTGATAGCACTTTTCAAGTTCGATTAAATCAAGGGAATAATCTAAAACGTTTTTGAACAAGCCAAAATAAACGCGGTCATTTTTAGAAGGCAATACATACCCTTTCTCCACGCCGTTTATCAATTCTTGTTCGTATATATCTTTCGCTTCTAACGAAATAATATGATAACCTTTGATTTCCATTTGAATTTCTCCTTGCCTATATTATACAACATTTAACCAACTTTTTCAATCGAAACAGATACGCAAAGAAAAAGAACTCGGACACAAGTTCCAAGTTCCTTAATTCTTATTAAATTATCTCGAAATGGTTAAGAGCGTCTTTTATCGCTTCTACCATTTCAGTTGTTGGATGTGAACGCGGACGTTTTAATTCTTCTACTGCGTTCGGTGCATCGTACATAGGCAAACCTAAATCACGTTTCACTTCCGCGATATAAGCCGTATGCACTTTGAATCCGTACTTTTCTTCGATATACGCTTGAATATCTTTATAAGTCGTTTTCTTTTTCGGTTTTTGTTCGTTTAACTCTTCTTGAAGTTTTTTAAGCGAGATTTGTCCTTCCCCCTCTCCGAACTCAACGTCAATGTTGATATGTTTTTCCGTTTTTTTGGACAAGCATACTAACGTCTCGACGTGTTTAGTCTGAGGGAACATGTCGTAAGGCTGAACAAAATCGACTTTGTACGCACCCGTTGCGGTCAATACTTTCAAGTCGCGGGCTAACGTCGCACTGTCGCACGAAACGTAAACGATGACGTCGGGACGGGTTGTCGTCAATAATTCCGCCGTAGGCCTGTCCAATCCTTTGCGCGGCGGGTCCAACACGACCGCCGTCTTTTTGCCGACGTTTTTCTCCAATACCTTAGGTAATTCTACGGCGACGTCGCCGCATACGTTGGTCAGATATTTCAAACCGTTCGCGGATTTCATGTCGTCCGCGTCTGCAACCGACGAAGGACAGATTTCAAGAGCGTATTCTTTGACGCCCTCCTGATAAAGCCCTGCCGAAAGTACTCCCGAACCGCTGAAACAATCGACGAGAACTTCAACCTCATGCTCTCTTATCGCCTGCTTTACCCTGTCGTAAATAAGGCGCATCACGTCGAAATTGACCTGAAAAAAACTGTCGGGACGAACGAAAAACTTTATTCCGTCTATACTGCTTTCTATCGCCTTACGACCGAATAACCACTCCGTTCGTTTACCGAGAATAACGTTCGTTTTTGCCGTGTTGAAGTTGACGAACAAACCGAAATCGCCAAAACGCTTCTTCAATTCTTCCGCCAGAACCCGCCATGACGGCAATCGGTCGCCGTTTACGACAACCGTCACCAACAATTGCCCGTCTATATACCTTCCCGTCAGATGTCTTAAAACACCCGTGTGCCTGTTTTCGTCGTACGGTTTTGTTTTCGTTTGCTCTGCATAAGCCAAAAAAGCCGCCGCCATATAGTCAGCCCATTTCCCTTGCAAAGGGCATGTGAGAGTGGGCACGACGGTGTGAGTATCGTTTTTAAAAAAACCCACCACCGCTTTGCCGTTCTTTTCCGCAACGGGAAACTGTACCTTGTTGCGGTATTCCCATTGTTTCGGACTGGGAACGGTAGGTTCTACCTCTACCTGTATGCCACCTATTTTTTCTAAATTGGTTTTAACTGCCTTTCTTTTAAATTCCAGCTGAGTTGCGTAACAGGCGTGTTGAAGTTGACAGCCGCCGCACTTGCCGAATACCTTGCAATGCGGAACGACTCTGCTTTTCGACGGCTTTATTATTTCCTTTGCCGTAGCAAAAAGCGTGGTTTTCTTTGAGAAAGTCACGCGCGCCGAAATATACTCGTCGGGAAGTACAAACGGTGCGTAAACGTAATTTTCTCCGTACTTGCCGACGCCCTCGCCGTTACTTCCTAAATCGGTTATGAAAAACTTTATTAAATCGCCTTGTTTCACTTTTTTCCCTTTTGTTTACTTTTTTTGTTTTTCTACGAAAACGGCGTTGCCCTCTCCGACTATGCTTTCCAGTTCGTAAGTCAATCCGTTGGCATGACGCACGCGTTGCGTGGCCTGCATTTTTTTACCGTCTATCACCAGAACCACGGGGACGTCGCCCGAATAAGCTTCCAAGACGTCGCATACCGCGTCGTACTGTCCGCACGAGAGTTTTACGTAAAACCTGCTCGACTCGTCGCGTACGTCCGAAGCGTTGCCCGTCTTTACGGTTTGCCCCGACTGCTGGGTGTTGAGCTCCCACGGGGTGACCTTATCCACCAACATTTTCGGATGCTCCTCTTTGAGCGACAAACGTCCTTCCACGATAACGACGGCGTCTTCTACAAGACTGTCCTTAACCGGCGCATAAGCCTTTGGAAAAACCGTGATATCGATGGAACCGTAAAGGTCTTCTACTTTTGCCGTCGCCATCGCCTGATTCTTTTTGGTGACTATTTTTTTGACGTTGGTAAGAATACCGGCAAGTCTGACGCGCTTGCCCTCCAATTCTTCTACCGTTTCGTCAATCTGCTCTTCGCTTTCTTCGTCTGCGGACATATTGACGACGCCGGTATTGAAATCAAATTTGGCAAGTTCTGCCTGATATTCCGCCAGCGGGTTGCCGGTAATGTAAAGACCGAGAACTTCTTTTTCGTACAGCAACTTAACCTTGTTGCCGTACTCCTCGCTGTTGTCGATTTTAAAAGAACTCAGCCCGTCCTCGCCGAGCCCCATGTCGAACAAACTGAACTGTCCGCTTTCCTTTTTCTTTTTATCGTTTGCGGCGGCGTCCATCATTTGCTCGTATTGCCGCATAAGCCCTAAACGGGTATCGCCGGAATAATCGAAAGCACCGGCTTTGATAAGGTTTTCCACTAACTTTTTATTGAGCGCACTGCTGTCAACCCGTTTGATAAAATCTTTAATATCCTTGAACGGTCCGTTGGCGTCCCTTTCTTCTATAATCTTTTCTATGCTCGACGCACCGATTCCTTTTATGCCCGCAAGAGCAAAACGAATCTGTCCGTTTTCCGTTTCAAAGTTTACTCCGCTCTTATTGATGTCGGGCGGCAGAATCTTAATGTTTTTTTCCAGACAAAAACCGATATGCTTTTTGATGTCGTCGATGTTGGTAATGCGGTTGTCAAGTGCGGCGCAAAAATACTCGACGGGATGATAAAGTTTTAGATACGCCGTCTGATAAGTAACGTATGCGTACGCCGCCGAATGCGCCTTGTTAAAGCAGTACTCTGCAAATTTAAGCATCTGATCGAACAACGCGTTTGCCGCTTCTTCGCTGACGCCCCTCGCCAACGCGCCCTCTATCGGATGAACGGGGTCGTTCGGGTCGCCGTTGATAAAGATATCGCGTTGCTTTATCATCTTTTGCATATCTTTCTTGCCCATGGCACGACGGACGATGTCCGCTTGTCCGAACGAATAACCAGCCAGTTCACGAAAGATAGCCATTATTTGTTCCTGATAAACCATACAACCGTAGGTCGTCTTAAGAATAGGTTCGAGCAACGGGTGCAGATAGGAAATTTTATCGGGATTGTGCTTTCCGTTGATGTAGTCGCCTATAAACTGCATGGGACCGGGGCGGTACAACGCTATTCCTGCCAGAATATCTTCCATGCAGTCGGGTTTCAACTCCTTCATCATCTTTTGCATTCCGCTGCTTTCCAACTGGAACACGGCGTTGGTGTCGCCGTTGGCGATAAGATTGAACACGGCAGGATCGTCGTAAGAGCATTTGCTGAAATCGATATCTTCTCCCGTGTTTTTCTTTACCTTCTTTATCGTCTTGTCAATGTCGGTCAGTGTGCGCAAACCCAAAAAGTCCATTTTGAGCATGCCCAGTTCTTCAACTTCGTTTTTGTCAAATTGAGTAGTAATATCCGTTCCGCTTCGTTGCAACGGAATATTGTCGGAAATGTCCTCGCTGCAAATAACTACGCCCGCGGCATGCATGCCCGTCTGTCTGGGCATACCCTCCACCGCCATGGCAAGGTCGAAAATGCGTTTTAAGGAATAATCGCCGTTATACAAATCGACCAGTTCCTGAATAGCCTCGTCTTGCTTTTTGGGATTTAAACCGAGAATATTTCCCAACTGGACTTTGCCGTTGGGCATAAGTTTGGTTATTTTATTGACCTCGTCGAACGGGACTCGCAGGGCGCGCGCGACGTCTTTTACGGCGTTTTTAGCCGCCATAGTGCCGAAAGTTATTATTTGCGACACCCGTTCCTTGCCGTATTTGCGAATGACGTAGTCGATAACCTCCTGCCGACGGTCCATGCAAAAGTCGATATCGAAGTCGGGCATGCTTTTTCTTTCGGGGTTTAAAAAACGCTCGAAATACAAGTCGTAACGCAACGGTTCGACCTGCGTGATACCTATGGCGTAGGCGATGATACTGCCCGCGCCGCTGCCTCTTCCCGGACCGACGGGTATCCCCTGACTGCGCGCGTAGTTGATAAAATCCCATACGATGAGGTAATACTCCACAAAACCCTTCGTGCTGACTATTTCCAACTCATAGTCGGCTCTGGCCCTGATCTCGGGGGTTATCGTTCCGTAACGTTCGACCAGACCTTTTTCCATCAGGTCTTTGAGAAAATCGTAAGCCGACATGCCGTTTTCGGGAACGTAGGGCGGCAAAAGCGGTTTACGCTTGATTTCCACGTTGCATTTGTCGGCAATGACCAGCGTATTTGAAAGGGCACGGGGGTAGGCTTTAAATAATTCGTACATCTCGTCGTAGTCTTTTAGATAAAACTGCGTACCCTCGAAACGCATACGGTTGGGTTCGTCGTAATAGGCACCAGTCTGCACGCAAAGCAAAATATCATGCATCTCGGCGTCTTGCTCGCGGATATAGTGTACGTCGTTGGTGGCAACGAGCTCGACTTCCATTTCCTGCGCAATTCTGGCAAGTTTCGGCATTATTCTTATTTCGTCCTCTATACCGTGGTCCTGAATTTCGATATAGTAGTCCTCTCCGAAAAGCTCTTTGTATTGCCTGACAAGCTCTCTCGCCTCGTCCCATCTGTCGAATTTTAACAGACGGGGTAACTGTCCTGCGATACAAGCCGACAGGCAAATAAGCCCTTCGTGGTATTTTTTCAACGTTTCAAAATCTATACGGGGCTTGTAGTAAAAGCCGTCGACAAACGCAATGGAATTGAGTTTTACGAGATTTTTATATCCCACGTCGTTTTTGGCCAGCAAAACGAGATGGTACAATTCTCGCTTTACGTCGCCCGTCTTGACGTTAAGATCCTCCGTCATATAAAATTCGCAACCGATAATGGGCTTTATCCCCGACAGTTTTGCAAGTTTATAAAACTGGTAGGCGCCGTACATGTTTCCGTGGTCGGTAATCGCCACGGCAGGCATGTTTTTTTCTTTGCAGAGTTCAAAAAACCGGCTCCTCGGCTCGATTTTTTTCGCTTTGTCCCCCTCCGTCATAAGATTGATGCGAGCGGCGCCGTCCAACAAACTGTACTCCGTATGGACGTGCAGATGAACGAACTGCCCGTTTCCGTCCCGACTGCGTTCGGGTTGATTTTGCGCCATTTCTTTTTGTTCCATTGCTTATCTCCGTATCTTCTTTTGCGTTAATCTTCTTTTCCTAATTTTTTTGCTATCTGTTCGATTTTGCGCAACCTGTGCGCGATTCCGCTCTTGGTCAATCCTTCAAACTGTTCCGACAACTCTTCTAAACTCGCGGACGTGTCGGCAAGTCGGGCGCGAGCCACCGCGGCAAGGTTGTCGGGAAGGTAATCCAGCCCTTTCTCCCGTTCTATATACTCTATTGCTTTTACCTGCTTGACCGAAGCGGCAACCGCTTTGCCGAGATTGGCGATATAACAGTTTTGTTGCCTGTTTACCGTATTGCGTATGCTTTTGTTGACCAGCAGGTTTTCCAATTCAAACAACGATTGAGGAGCGTCCATATACGACAGTAAGTCGGCAACGGTACCGCTGTCCTTTACGTAAACAACCACCCCGTCTCCCCTCGTCGATTGTTTAAAGTGAAAGCCTTTCGTCCCCAAAAACTCTACCAGACTGTCCGCAACGGCAGGACGGGAAACGAAAAACTCAAGATGATAGCCGCTGTTGCTGTTTTCCGGAGGAAAAGACGCCGTTCCGCAACCCACGAATAAACCTTTTACGAAAGAACGACTGCAACAGTCTTTTTCCGCTACCGACGGGTGAATACTGTCGGCTAACGTCATACCTCCGTCGTTTACCAATACGTGAGCGTCGTACATGGCGTCCGTACAATGCACGACCATTTCGAAAACCGTTTTGTTTTTTACCTTATTGTTGTACACGGGTGCGTACTCGCAGTATTCTCCGTAACGGGTTTGCATTATCGATTGAACCACTTTTAACAGTTGTTCGTTTTCCGTCGAAAGAGAAACAACCATATCTCGTCCCCGTATTGTGAGACTGCCGATGGCAAAAAACACGCCCGAAAGAAAGGCTTTTTGACAACACGCATCGAGGAAACCCGTTACGTTCGTCAAAATTTCCTTTTTTATTTTTCTCGTAGTCGTAACCTTTGCCATATCAGTCACCCGTCACCAATACTCCGTTAAAATTGCTTATCCTCGTCAGAGGAATGTTCAACCTTTCGCACAGCGCAACAGGCACCGCCACGTCCCCCACTCTTTCAGGCGTATGTGCGTCGCTGTTTGCCACTATCGCCACTTTACTCTCCGCCATCATTAAAACTTCTTCGTCCGTCATGCTGATGCGTTTACCGTTCAACTCCAACATCACTCCGTAGTCGGCGGCGGCTTTTATTATCTCTTTCATGTCCATTGGCAATCCGTAACACGGGTGACTCAGAATATTTATCTTCTGCGTTTTTATGGCGTTAACTATAGCACGGGTATACCTCTTTTTTGCCGCCTCGGCATCAACGCCGAAAAGTGCCGGTAAGGTATACCTGAATGCGTCTGACGGATTTTTTGCCCATGTGAGTTTGTGATACCCGGCAACCACTATATCCAGCATGCCCCTGTCCGCTTGTTTCAAATCGACAAGACCGTCGGAAGAATAAATATTTGCCTCTATCCCGAGAAGCATTTTTACGTCGCCCTCCGCATTGAGCTTGTCCAATTCGTCACGGAGTTTTCTCATGCGCGCACGGGTGGTGCCGAAACAAAAATGACGAAATCCGTGATCGCATATCGCTACTTGTTTTAGACCTTTTTCCTTCGCAACGGCGTAAACGTCCTGCGGTCTGCTTTTCGCGTGACCGTTTCGTCCGCTATAAAAAGTGTGCGTATGGTAATCTCCCCAAATCGTCCTGATTTCCAACGTAAACCACCTCCGGTGAAAGAATTATGCCGTATCTGTCGCGTACTTTTTGCCCGACGATATCGATTAAAGTCAAAAAATCGTCCGTCGTTGCGTTTTTTTCGTTTATAAAAAAACCTGCGTGTTTTTCACTGACTTTTGCACCGTTAATCGAAAAACCTTTAAAACCCAGGGCGTCTATCAGTACTGCTGCGCTACCCGTCTCCGTCCGTTTGAACACACTCCCGAAAGACGGCTTGTCAAGCGGCTGAGACGCTCTTTTTGCAAGAGCAATATCGTTATATTTTTTTATTATTTCTTTTTTGCCCGAATGAAAAAAAGAAAAGTATACGGCGGTTACGACGTACTCTCCGTCGCTGAAAACGCTTCTTCTTTCCGAAAACTTCAACTCGTCTCTTTCTAAATGCGTAAACTTCCCGTCTTTTTCAGATACCGCGTCTGCGCCTGTGACAACGTCTGCGATACAACTCCCGAAACACCCTGCGTTCATAACCGTTGCGCCGCCGACCGTTCCAGGAATATTCGCCAGAAACTCACATCCGCCCAACTCGTTAGCCAGACAAAAAGAATACAACATTGCCGTTCTTGCGCCTGCGCCTGCTTTTACGACTTCGCCGCAAAAATCAATCTGACTGAAGTAAGGCGAAAGTTTTAAAACTATTCCGTCGTACCCCTCGTCCGCGGCAAGACAGTTGCTTCCGCCGCCGATAACGAAAATCGGCGCGCTGTTGTCGTGAGAAAACTTTATTACCGCCGCAATATCGTTTTCACAAGTAGGTCTGAACAGTACCTTTGCCTTGCCTCCGGTTTTTACGGTGGTCAGTTTTTTAAAATCGGCGTTTGTTTCGCACGCGGAAAAACGCTTTAAAAATTCATCGAACCACATTAAATCCGCTCCTGATATTTTACACTATTTTTCATATTTTTTCAACGCTACGCAAGATATTTTTTCAAAAGGTTTTTTTCACCGTCGGCAATTACCTTTTTTGACTCTTCGTACAACTTACTCAATACCGCATGAGAAGTAAAAACGTTAAGCGTTTTTGCGTCCCCGATACCGGCAGACAACTCATTTAAAACCTTTTCGACGTATATTGCGGAATCAATCACCGGCAACATTCCCACTCCCGACAGTTTTTCCTGAACAGCCTTTGACGTAAGATACTCTGCAAAACTTTCGCTTAATTCCGTACGTGTTTTATCTTTTGAATTTCCTATCCCTACGTATTGTACCAAATCGGTATAACCGCTCAATGCGGCAAAACAAATCTCGCCTATCTTACCGTTATCCATTCGCCCTTTAAGCCGCCAATAGTCACGCTGAGTCCCCAACAAAATAGTTGCCGCGTTTCCCGACAAAAACCTTTCGTACGCGCCGTATTGCGTCAACGTCGGCTCGCAACAAACTTTTGCAATATCCCGCTCTTTGCCGTCAGCCAACATAGCAAGACTGACTAACGGACAACAATAGTCGCTTTTTGCCGTCATTACGGAAAACAACTCCACGGTTTTTTTACCGACTTTTTTAGTGGTATAACAATCGAAAACACTTTGCTTTAAGGAAATATACCGAGTTAACGACGTGAGGTCACGAGTTCGCGCCGCTAATACGTACCCACCGCACATGTACGGCAATGCGAACGTCTTGCCGTTTATCTTTCCGCCGCTTAAAAGGTTTTCGTGAATATCGGCTGAAATACTCCCGTCAAACGCCGCCAGATGCGGTAAAACGCTTTCTCCGACGCCCAAACCGAAACTGATAAGGTCAAAACTCTGTCCTTGCGCCAATCTGTCTTTAAGTTGAGCCTCAGTCAGTTTTATTACGTCCAGATATACGCCTTTATTACGTTTTTCAAACTCTCTCGCTCTTTTACCCAGCCAATCGCATCGGCTGCCTACGCCGCCTTCGAAGCCCTCTATATGCCACATCGTGAGTACGGTTGCGGAATTACTTTCTGCTTTGTCGGTTGTTCCGCCTCTGCCTACTCCCGGAAGGACGAACACAACGCAGGTAATCACAAAGACAAGCAGTATTACTCCGCCGATTGTTTGCTTAAATCTTTTCATACCCTTATTGTATTATTCTTTCCTTTCGTCAATGACCGATTGACGGGCAAAAAAGGGCGACAAAAAAGCCTTTCGTTTTACGAAAGGCTTTTTGCTTGTGTTTTTATTGTCGATTATAAAATCTCAATGATTGCCATTTCTGCTGCGTCGCCGCGACGTGCGTCCAAACGGTGGATCGTCGTGTATCCGCCCTTTTGTCCGAGTTCCTGAGCGCGCTTGTCAAGTCTGGGTGCGTATTCATTGAACATTTTTTCAATCAAAGGATGTTTTACATCAGCCGTACGAAGTTTGTAAGCCGTTGCGCTTTCTCTCTCGCCTTTGACCTCTTGCAAATCCGCGAGGTTAGCCATGAGCTTGCGTCTTGCCGCCAACTTCTTAGCGCCGTCGTTGACGACTTCTACCTGTGTGTCAACGCCGTTTACCTTTTTAGTCTTAGTGACCTTCTCAACGTCCTGATAACTGTTGATTGCCAGTGTGAGATATTTGTCAGCCAATCTTTGAACGGCTTTGGCACGAGCGTAAGTGGTCTCGAGTTTGCCGTTCCACAAAAGGTATGATACCTGATTTTTTAACAAAGCGAGTCTTTGATCGGTTGCTCTACCCAATTTACTTATCATTGTTTGGTATCCTCCTGTGTTAATCTTCTTTAACTTTCAATCCAAGACCGTAAGACTCAAGTCTTGCGATAACTTCGTCCAAGGACTTTTTGCCGAGGTTTCTGACTTTAAGCATGTCCTCTTCGGTCTTGCGTGTGAGATCGCCGACGGTTTGAATATTGGCGCGTTTGAGGCAGTTGTAACTGCGGACGGACAAATCCATTTCGTCAATGCTCATCTCTAAAATCTTTTGCTGTTGATCTTCTTGTCTGTTGACCATATAGTCGCGGTCACCCAACTCGGAAAGCCCAACGAACAGCTTGATGTGTTCGGTCAGGACTTTTGCCGCAAGGGACACGATTTCGCTGCCGGAAAAAGCACCGTTGGTTTCGACTTCCATAGTAAGTTTGTCAAAATCGATACTCTGACCTACACGTGCCGCCTCGACGTTGTAATTGACCTTTCTGACGGGAGAGTAAAGGCTGTCTGTCGGAATGTAGCCGATAGGATAATTAAGTTTCAACTCTTTGTTGATTTCCTTATTCTTGGCTGCCGAAACGTAACCTCTGCCCCTGCCGACCGTAAGTTCGCAGTTGAGACTGTATCCGTCTGCCAAAGTGCAAATGTAAAGGTCGGGATTGAGAACTTCAACCTCAGCGTCGGTAGTTATGTCCTTTGCGAAAATCTCGCAGGGACCTACTTTGTTGAGGGTAAGAGTCTTGCGGAAGCTGTCATCGTCGCTCATTGTTTTTAACGTGATATTTTTAATATTGAGGATGATTTCCGCAACGTCTTCCGTCACACCTTCTATCGTAGAGAACTCATGTTGCACACCGTCGATTTTGATACCGACGACCGCCGCACCGGGCAAAGAAGATAACAGTACTCTGCGCATTGCGTTGCCGAGAGTGATACCGAATCCTCTTTCAAGAGGCTCAACCACAATAGTCGTTTTAGAGCCGTTTTCGCCTTGGTCCTTTACGTCGATTTTTGGGGTTTCTATTTCCATCATACCGAATAATCTCCTTTATTTAATTTAGTTGAGGGGTGGTGGGAAAACAAAATCTTTGTCGCTGTCATTACTTGGAGTACAACTCAACAATCATGTGTTCCGCGATAACGAGATCCACGTCCTCTCTTTGCGGTTTTGCAAGTATTTTGCCTGACAACGTAGTATTGTCAAAATCCAACCACTTGGGGAGATTGGTCGGCTTTTTCATTGCCTTGAGTTCCGTAAAGAACTTATTGTCGACCTTGGTTTCTTTAACGGCGATAACGTCGCCGACCTTGACGGCGTAAGACGGTATATTGACTGTCTTGCCGTTAACGGTGATGTGACCGTGATTGACCAATTGACGACTTTGGCTGCGACTCACGCCGATACCCATACGATAAACGACGTTGTCCAGACGTTCTTCGAGCATGATGAGCATGTTGGTACCCGTAACGCCCTTGATACGTTCAGCCTCGGTGTAATACTTATGAAATTGTTTCTCCTGAAGACCGTAAATTCTCTTTGCCTTTTGCTTTTCTCTCAACTGTTGACCGTATTCGGTAACCTTCTTTCTGCCTGCCCACTGTTGTCCGGGGATCTTAGCCCTGCGAGTCAAAGCGCATTTTTGAGAATAGCATCTGTCGCCTTTAAGGAACAATTTTTGATTTTCTCTTCTGCAAAGACGGCAATCTGCCGCTGTATATTTTGCCATATATAATACTCCTTTAACTACTAAATTCTTCTACGTTTGGGAGGACGGCAACCGTTGTGAGGAATCGGAGACACGTCTTTGATAAGCGTAACTTCGAGATCGCACGTTTGCATTGCTCTGATAGCCGACTCTCTGCCTTGTCCCGGACCTTTGACGTAAACTTCTACGGTGCGAAGTCCGTACTCTTTTGCTGCTTTAGCTGCGGTTTCCGCTGCTTGTTGTGCGGCAAAAGCAGTGCTCTTTCTGCTGCCCTTAAAACCGAGGGCGCCGGAGGAGCATGCCGAAAGCAAGTTGCCGTTCATATCTGTAATAGAAATAATGGTGTTATTAAAGGACGCATGTACGTGAACCTGACCGGCGTCAACACGGCGCATATCCTTTCTTTTTCTTATAACTTTCTTACCTGCCATGTCTGTTCTCCTTATTTGTCTGCCTTCTTAGAGCGAGATACGGTACGTTTCGGGCCCTTACGGGTACGAGCGTTTTGTTTGGACGATTGACCTCTGACCGGCAAATTTTTTCTGTGACGTTGACCGCGGTAACTGCCGTTTTCAATCATTCTCTTGATGTTTTGTTGAACGGTTCTGCGCAAATCACCTTCTACTTGGAGTTGGTGTTCGATATATTCACGCAATTTGGTGACGTCGCTGTCCGTCAAATCTTTGACGCGGACGTCCGGATTGACGCCTGTTTCCGCAAGTATTTTGTCTGCCGTAGGCAAACCGATACCGTAGATATAGGTCAAACCGATTTGAATACGTTTTTCTCTTGGTAATTCTATACCGGAAATACGAGCCATTTAAAATTCTCCTTAACTCTTTTAATTTTTAATTGGTATATAGTACACGTCTTTTTACCGCCGCAAAGTGTTTCGGAATGAATGCGCCGGGTAAAAAGAGATTATTTTTAGCCTTGTCTTTGCTTATGTTTCGGATATTTACTGCAAATGACCATAACCTTGCCGTTGCGTTTGATGACCTTGCATTTATCGCACATGGGCTTTACGCTGGGTTTGACTTTCATTATTAAGTCCTCCTTATTTTTCTTTTTGACTATTTGTTAATTTGATTGATTCAACCTTTTTGCTTACGCGAGGTTTATTTACTTCTCCAGATGATTCTGCCTTTTGTCAGATCGTACGGACTCATTTCAACCTTGACGCTGTCGCCTTTCATTATTCTTATATAATTGACGCGCAGTTTACCGCCGATATATGCCGTAATACGGTGATTGTTTGAGAGTTCTACGATAAAGTTGGCGTTGGGTAAAACCTCCACAACTTTGCCTTCTACTTCTATTACATCGTCTTTTGACATATTTACTCCTTTTTATTTTGAAGTTGTCTGGTATGATCTCAACGCGCTGTTGAGTTCACTGTCGAAAACCTTTTTGCCGGTGTTGAGTTTTTCCGCGATAACGGTCAACACGTCACCGTCAAAACGAAGATGTTTAATATTTTTAAGCTTTGGCCGTGAAAGTTTGTGACGATACCCGTCACTCACCCACACCGTTTGTCCGTCCCTGACGCCGACGACGGCATAACACACTCCCGTGTCTCTGCCTTTTAATGAAAAAACCACGCTGCCTATATCTATATCGTTTTGTTTTCTCATAATCACAACGTCAGAATTTCCGCCCCGTCATCCGTTATAAGAATGGTGTTTTCGTAGTGTGCGGAAGGCTGACCGTCCTTCGTCAAGGCTGTCCAGCCGTTGGAGGAAAACACAACCTCCGGAGTGCCCATATTGATCATAGGCTCGATACAGATAGTCATATTAGACGGCAATCTGATACCTCTGCCTTTAAAGCCGTAGTTGGGAATGTTGGGATCTTCGTGCAGTTGACTGCCGATACCGTGCCCGACAAGTTCCGTCACCACGCCGTAACCGAATTTATGGGCGTGAGAGCTAACCTCAAATCCGATATCCCCGAGCCGTACGCCGCCTTTCACGACCTTAAGCGCCTTAAAAAAGCACTCTTTGGTCACTTCGACAAGTTGCCGTTTGGCAGGGCTGACCTCTCCGATACAAAAGGTTCTTGCCGCGTCACCGTTATATCCGTGAATTGTTGCGCCAAGATCAACGGACACAATCTGACCTTCTTCAATAAACCTGTGTTTGGAAGGAAAACCATGCACGACTTCTTCGTCGATGGAAATACAACTGCTGGCGGGGAAACCGTTATAGTGCAAAAAGTTGGGACGCGCGCCGCATTTGACGATAAAGTCATAAGCCACTTTATCGAGTTGCGCCGTAGTCATACCAACGCGAATATTGTCTTCAACAACCTTCAAGGTGTCGCCTACAATTTTGCACGCTTGTCTGATAAGTTTAATCTGTTCCGCTGTTTTGACGTTTAGCATGTTTCTCCTAACGCCTCCAGAATATCTGAAAAAACCTTGTCCGGAGCCTGGTCGCTGTTAACGTCAATCAACTTGCCGCGCTGTCTGTAAAAATCTATGATGGGTTTAGTCTGGCTTTCGTACACTTCCAGCCTTTTGCGCACCGTCTCGGGCACGTCGTCTGCGCGAATAGTAAGTTCGCCGCCGCAGTCGGGACAAATCATGCTGTCGCCGATGATACTGACGTGACTGATGTGTTTGCAGAATTTGCAAGTGCGTCTGCCGGTCAGACGGTCCATCAAACGTTCTTCGGGAACGTCAAGATTGATTACGTAGTCAATTTGCGAAACCTGTTCAAGGGCGTTGGCTTGCTCCAAAGTGCGGGGAAAACCGTCGAAGATAAATCCTCTCTTGCAATCCTCCCTGCCGATACGGTCGGAAACGATTTCCAAAACCACGTCGTCGGGAACCAACGCGCCCTGATCGATAAATTCTTTGATTTTGTTGCCAAGCGGGTGCTTGTTTGCAATATACTCTCTGAATATCTCACCTGTGGAGATATGCGGTATATTCAACTCTTTGGTCATTCTCGACGCCTGCGTTCCTTTACCCGAACCGGGCGCACCCACCATGACAATCTTTAAACTGCTTTTCATTTTCTGATGCTCTTATTTCAAGAAGCCTTTATAGTGACGCATCATAATCTGGTTCTGCAACGCCTTGTCAAACTCGAGCGCTACGGATACTACGATGAGCAAGCCCGAAGCGGAATAAGCGTTAGTCAAAGCACTGTTGCCTACCAGAGTGAACACCGTCGAAGGAAGCAAAGCCATTATTGCAAGGAAGACCGCGCCCCAGAAGGTAATACGCATAATCGTACCCGACAGATAATCGCTCGTTGCCTTTCCCGGTCTGATACCCGGCAAAAAGCCGCCGTTCTGTTGAATGTTTTTGCTGATTTCCGTAGGATTGAATTGAATTTGCGCATAGAAGAACGCAAAGACGAAAATCCATACCGTCATAAAGACGAGATAAAGCACCGTACCCCACCATGTTCCGCCGCTTGCGGTCATGTTGCGCGTCCACCACATATATGCGCTGTTTTCGCCCGTACCGAAGAAGCTGAGTATCATCTGCGGGAAACTGAGCAATGAAAACGCAAAGATAAGAGGCAGAACGCCGCCGCCGTTAACCTTAATAGGTATGTAGGTTGCCTGACCGCCGTAGATCTTGTTACCTTTGACCTGCTTGGCGTATTGAACCTTGAGTTTTCTCTCGGCTCCGTCCACCCATATGATAAACGCAAACACTACCAACAAGATACCTATAAAGAGAATGAGGTTCCAGCCGCCGCCGTTCGTAAAGCCGTTATCAACGATTCCGTAAATGTTATTGAGAATGGCCTGACCGCCGGAAGCGAGAATACCGACGAAAATCAAAATTGAAATACCGTTGCTGACGCCGTGTTCGGTGATACGTTCACCAAGCCACATCGTAAGCATGCTGCCTGCCACCAAAATGACAGTGACCATGATGAACAATGCCCAGACGGGAAGAACCACTTCATTACCGAACATTGTGGTGTTAAAACATTCCGAAGCGTCAAAAGCAAACAAAATACCTACGGCGTTGATAATGGCAATACCCAAAGTCATCCACCTGGTTATTTTGCCTATCTTTTTTCTGCCTTCTTCGCCTTCTTTAGAAAGTCTTTCCAAACCAGGGATAGCGACCGTCAACAACTGCATAATAATCTGCGCGTTGATGTACGGCGAAATACCCAATGCCAATAAAGTACCTTGACTTAACGCGCCACCCGTGATGGCACTCATGATGCTGAAAAAGTCGTTTCCCGCTACCGTACTTTCAAAAACCGCACGGTCGATACCCGGGATGGGAATGTAGCAACCTATCCGATAGATAAGTACCAACAAAAAGGTCATAAAGATCTTGTTGCGGATTTCCTTAATTTTAAAGGCATTTTTTATGGTTTCAATCATTATTCGATTACCTCAGCTTTGCCGCCTGCGCTCTCTATCGCTTGCTTGGCGCCAGCGGAAAACTTGTGAGCGTAAACCGTCAAAGATTTTGTCAATTGACCGTCAGCCAGAACCTTCAGACCGACATTGCCCTTGTTCTTGATAATACCCATATCAAGTAACAATTCAGGAGTGACAGTTGCACCGTTGTCAAATTTTTCCAACAATGAAATATTGATGATCGTGTAGGTTTTTTCAAACTTGTTGTAAAAACCGCGTTTGGGTAAACGACGAGTCAAAGGCATCGTACCGCCTTCGAAACCGGGGCGAACGCCGCCGCCGCTACGGGCCCATTGACCCTTGTGGCCTTTACCGCTTGTTTTGCCTAAACCGCTGCCGATACCTCTGCCCAATCTCTTGGGAGCGGTCGTGCTACCTTCAGCGGGAGAAAGTTCGTGAATTCTCATTTCTCTTGCCTCCTACTCTACTTCTTCAACCGTGACGAGGTGTTTGACCTTAAAAATCATACCGCGAATCGCCGCGTTGTCGTTGTGGATTTTAAAAGAACGGATTTTGGTAAGACCCAAAGCCTTGACCGTTTGTTGTTGGTCTTTAAGGCAAGCGATGGGGCTCTTTACCAAAGTCACTTTGATTTTTTTATCGCCTAATTCGTAAGGATGAAAACCTTTTTCTACCTTTTGCTTGTAGAGAGGTGCTTTTGCTTCCTTAACGATGTGGCCGTTCATTTCTCTTGTCATAATATCCTCCCTTATAGTTCTTCAACCGTCTTGCCGCGGAGTTTCGCAACTTGTTCGGCCGAACGTAAACTTACGAGTCCGTTAAAGGTCGCTTTTACGCAGTTGATGGGGTTGTTAGAACCATAACTCTTGGTACGAATATCCTTGACGCCTGCGACTTCCAGCACGCTACGGACGGGACCGCCGGCGATAACGCCGGTACCTTCCTGTGCGGGCAAAAGCAAAACCTTGCCTTTACCGAACACGCCGTACGTTTCGTGAGGAATGGTCGTTCCGCAAAGAGAAACGTTGACCATATTGCGCTTGGCTTGTTGTTGAGCTTTTTCTACTGCCTGCGGAACTTCCGCCGCTTTGCCCATACCTACGCCGCATCTGCCTTTGCCGTCGCCGACAACTACCAATGCCGCAAAACGCATGGTTCTGCCGCCCTTGACGGTCTTGGATACTCTGTTGATGGACACGGTCTTTTTGATGAGACCGTCGTCTTCTTCTGCACGCTTGTTTTTATTGAAAGGACGTTTGCCGTCGCGGCGCTTGCCGTCACGATTGAAATCCCTCTTTTTGTCGGAACCTTGTTGTTCTGCGGAAACTTCCGGTTGTTCAACAACTTCCGCTTCAGTATTATTCATAACTTCTTCGTTCATAATCCGCTCCTTAGAATTTCAATCCGCCTTCTCTTGCGCCTTCCGCAAGTGAAGCAACTCTGCCTGTATAGATATAACCGCCTCTGTCGAAGACGACTTCGGTAATACCTGCTTCGATAGCCTTTTTAGCAACTGCAATGCCGACCTCTTTGCTTGCATCTTTCTTGGTCTTGCCTTCGAGTTCTTTCGCCATAGCCAAAGAAGAAGCGCTGACCAGCGTTTTGCCTGCAACGTCGTCAATAATTTGAGCATAGATATACTTTGTGCTGCGATAAACACAGAGTCTGGGTTTGAGTTCCGTGCCGCTCACGTGTTTGCGCACTCTTTCGTGGCGGATTTTTCTGTCCGCGTTTTTATCCATTTTAGTAATCATACTGCTACTCCTTATTTACCGGCTTTCTTGCCTTCTTTCAGAACGACGACGTCGGTCTTGTATCTGACGCCGTAGCCATGATAAGGCTCGACTTCTCTGGTTGCCTTGATGTTGGCAGCCGTCTGGCCGACCAACTCTTTGTCGATACCCTTAACTACGATTTCCGTTGCTGCGGGGCACTCAAAGGTGATGCCGGCGGGTGCTTCCATTTCAATCGGGTGAGAATATCCGATATTGAGCGTCAATTTATTGCCGGTCGTGCTGCATTTGTAACCCACGCCGTTGATAATCAAAGATTTTGCAAAACCTTCCGTTACGCCCTTGACCATGTTGTTGACCAAAGCTCTGTACAAGCCGTGCTTGCTGCGGATTTCTTTTTGCTCGCTGTCTCTCGTAAATTGAATGACGTTTCCTTGAATATCGCACTTGATGTCGCTACCGATATCTCTTGTCAAAGTGCCCTTGGGACCTTTGACGGTAATAATTGTACCATCGAGCTTGACTTCTACTCCTGCGGGGATGGTAATTGGTTCTCTGCCTATTCTTGACATTCTCTTACCCTCCTTACCACACGAAAGCGACTACTTCGCCGCCGAGATTGAGTTCTCTTGCCTTTTTATCGGTCATGATACCCTTAGAAGTGCTGATGATCGCTATGCCTAAACCGTTGAGTACCTTGGGCAACTCAGCGCTCTTGGCGTAAACCCTCAGACCGGGCTTGCTGATACGCTTAAGTCCGTTAACGACGCGACCGTCTTTGCTGTATTTAAGCGTAATCTTTAAATTGTCTTGAATGGGATCTTCCAAAACTTCGACGTTAGAAATATAACCTTCGTCCAAAAGAATCTGAGCGATTGCCTTCTTTACCTTAGAAGCGGGAACAATCACGTCTTCGTGTTTTGCGACGATAGCGTTACGAATTCTTGTCAGCATATCCGCGATAGGATCTGTAACTACCATAATATCTTTCCTCCTACCCTTACCAACTTGCTTTCTTTACGCCGGGGATTTCGCCCTTGTAGGCTTTTTCCCTGAAGCAGATTCTGCACATGCCGTACTTGCGTAAAACAGCGTGGGGTCTGCCGCAAATAGAACAACGGGTGTAAGCACGCGTTGAGAACTTTGCGGGTTTTTGTTGTTTATTAATCAAAGATTTCTTTGCCATACCTTACTCCTTAAGCCTTAAAGGGCATACCCAATTGTTTGAGAAGCTCTTTCGCTTCTTCGTCCGTCTTGGCGGTGGTAACGAAAGTAATATCGAAACCTCTCGTTTTTTCGACCTGGTCGTAAACGATTTCCGGGAAGATGAGTTGTTCTTTCATACCGAGGGTGTAGTTACCCCTGCCGTCAAAAGAATTACCGGGAACACCGCGGAAGTCTCTGACTCTTGGCAAAGCGACGGCAATGAGTTTATCCATAAACTCGTACATTCTCGTAGAACGGAGTGTAACCTTGCAGCCGATGTTTTGTCCTTCTCTGACTTTAAAGTTAGCGACGGACTTTCTCGCCTTCGTGATGATGGGACGTTGACCGGAAATAGCCTTGATTTCGTCTACTGCAATCTGAAAACTCTTTGCGTTGTCTTTAACGTCACCCAGACCAGCGTTGATAACGATTTTTTCAAGCTTAGGAACCTGGTTAACGTTTTTATAGTTAAAATGTTTGAAGAGATAAGGTACAACCTCCTGGTTGTAACGAACTCTCATTCTGTTTTCCACTTTCGGCGCTTTTTCTGCCGCAGCGGGTTTTTTAGCCTTATCAGCCATTTTTCAGCCTCCTTATTGTTCGACGTTTTCGGTACTCTCTACCGTAGCGTCGGTCTTAGCCTTTTTGGTTGTTTTTTTGGTTGTCTTTTTCTTGGTTGCCTTAGCCGCTTTCGCTTCGATAACGGCGTTGCAGTGCTGGCAACTGCGGACGTACTTAACTTTGCCGTCCTTACCTTCGACAGCCGTCTTCTTGACCTTGGTGGTCTTGTTGCAAGACGGACAAACGAGAGCTACGTTGCTGACGTCGATCATACGGGGCTTCTCGATGATGCCGCCGGGCGTCTGAGCGTTCTTGGCACGGGTGTGGCGTTTAACGACGTTGAGACCTTGAATCATAACCGCATGTTTTTCGGCGTCGACCTTGATAACCTTACCGCGCTTGCCTTTATTCTCCTCGTTACCGACCATGATTTCGACTGTATCGTCTTTTCTAATATTCAAACTCATATCTGTATCTCCTCTTAAAGCACTTCCGGAGCGAGGGACACGATTTTCATGTAGTCCTTTTCTCTCAACTCTCTTGCTACCGGTCCAAAGATACGGGTGCCTTTGGGTTGCTTGTCTTTGTCAATAATGACAGCCGCGTTATCGTCAAACCTGATATGGGTGCCGTCTTTACGATTGACGCCGAAAGCAGTACGAACGATAACTGCCTTTACGACTTCGCCCTTTTTAACGACGCCGCCGGGATTGGCGCTCTTGACGCTGGCAACGATGACGTCGCCGATGCTGCCGTACTTGCGCTTAGAACCGCCGAGCACTTTGATACACATTATTTCTTTAGCGCCGCTGTTGTCGGCTGCTTTTAATCTTGTAAACGGTTGTATCATAGTCCTTCTCCTTACTTAGCCTTTTCGACAATCTCAACGAGGCGCCAGTTCTTGTCCTTGCTGAGTTTGCGAGTTTCTTCAATCAAGACGGTATCGCCTTCGTTGCATTGATTGTTTTCATCGTGCGCCTTAAAGGTCTTGGTCTTGCTGACTGTCTTTTTGTACAACGGGTGTTTAAACTTTTCGATAACTGCCACGACGATCGTCTTGTCCATTTTATTGGAAACGACAGTACCTACTCTTTGTTTTCTTTCATTTCTTTCCATAACTTAGCCCTCCTTTACGCCTTTTTGGCAAGTTGCCTTTCACGCATAACTGTCATAACTCTTGCAATATCTTTTTTGCAATTGTTGAGAGCGAGAGGGTTATTCAACTGACCGGTGGCGTGGTTGAGTCTCAGGTTAAACAACTCTTTTTTGAGTTCTTCCAACTTGGCGACCAACTCTTCATCGGACATCTCATGCACTTTATTTGCTTTCATTTGCTTTCTCCTCTGCCGACTTAGCGACGAACTTGCACTTTACGGGGAGTTTGTGTGAAGCAAGGCGGAGAGCTTCTCTGGCTTGTTCTTCGGTGATACCTGCCATTTCAAACATAACTCTGCCGGGCTTAACTACCGCTACCCAGTATTCGGGACTACCCTTACCACTACCCATGCGGGTTTCGGCGGGTTTTTTAGTGACGGGCTTGTGGGGGAATATATCCGTCCATACCTGACCGCCACGCTTGATAAATCTTGTCATTGCGACACGAGCCGCTTCTATCTGGTTGCTCTTGATCCAACCGCATTCTTCTGCTACCAGGCCGTATTCGCCGTAAGCGATTGTCGTACCCTTGTGAGCAGCACCCTTCATTCTGCCGCGGAATTGACGGCGGTGAAGTACTCTTTTAGGCATTAACATTAGCTTTACCTCCTTCCTTTTTCTTGGACTTTGCGAGGATTTCTCCCTTATAAATCCAAGTCTTGACGCCGATTACGCCATAGGTGGTGTTAGCAATAGCGTAGCCATAGTCGATGTCGGCGCGGAGCGTGTGAAGAGGAATACTACCTTCGTGATATTGCTCTCTACGTGCGATTTCCGCACCGTCAAGTCTGCCGCTGACCATTGTTTTGATACCCTTTGCACCGGAGCGCATTGCTCTTTGCATGCATTGACGCATTGCACGGCGGAAAGAAATACGCTTTTCGAGTTGAGCGGCGATGTTTTCCGCTACCAATTGAGCGTCCGCGTCGGGGTTTTTAACTTCCATAATATTGATGACGAGTTGCTTGTCGCCGATCAATTTCTGAACGTTTTTCTTCATTTCTTCGATACCTGCGCCCTGCTTGCCGATAAGCGTGCCGGGACGACCGGTAAAGACGTTAACAACCAATTTACCCTCGCTTCTCTCAAAGCTGATTTTGCTTATTGCGGAGGAATAATAGGTCTTTTTAATATACTTTCTGACAACGTCGTCTTCTTTAATGAAAGCCGCGAAGTCTTTTTTATCTGCGTACCAAGTGGCTTCCCAGCCGGCATTGATACCAACTCTCATACCATGAGGATTAACTTTTTGTCCCATTTGTGCCTCCTAATTAAGCCTTGCGCTCGTCAAGAATGACGGTGATGTGGCTGGTACGTTTCAAGATGCGATATGCTCTGCCCTTGGATACGGGTTGTACGCGTTTGAGCGTGGGACCCATATCGGCGTAGCACTCTGCAACGTAAAGATTGTCTCTGTTCATGCCCTTGTTAACTTCTGCGTTTGCAGCAGCGGAGTTAAGACACTTTAATACGGGCAACGCAGCCGCCTTGGGTGTGGCTTCCAATATCGCCGCAGCTTCGTTGTAATCTTTGCCGCGAATGATATCGAGAACGACATGCACCTTGGAGGGGGCTATGCGGATGTATTTTGCGACGGCGTAAGGACGTCTGTCCCTGTTTTCTCTAATAGCCGCTGCTTTTTGAGTTTGTCTTGTAGCCATAACTATCCTCCTTATTTGGCTGACGAGGTCTTGGAGCCGCCGTGACCTCTGAAGGTTCTCGTGGGCGCGAATTCGCCGAGCTTCAAGCCTACCATTTCTTCCGTAATATAGACGGGAACATGCTTTTTGCCGTCGTGCACGGCAATAGTGTGACCAACGAAATCAGGGAAAATAGTGCTGGAACGAGACCAAGTCTTGATGATTTTCTTTTCGCCTTTTTCGTTCATTTCTCTTACTCTTTTAAGGAGTCTTTCTTCCACGAAAGGTCCTTTTTTAACTGATCTACTCATCTTATCCTCCCTTAGTTAACACGCTTGATAATAAATCTGTCGGTGACGTTCTTCTTCTTGCGTGTCTTGTAACCCAAAGCGGGTTTGCCCCACGGGGTAACAGGACCGGGACGACCGATAGGACTTCTGCCCTCGCCGCCGCCGTGCGGGTGGTCGCAGGGGTTCATAACGCTACCGCGAACGGTCGGTCTAACGCCCATGTGACGGGTTTTGCCCGCCTTACCGATGTTGACGATCTCATGGTCGAGGTTACCGACCTGACCGATGGTTGCGCGGCATTTGAGGAGAACGAGGCGCATTTCGCCGCTGGGCATACGCAAAGTCGCGTACTTGCCTTCCTTAGCCATAAGCTGAGCGCTGATACCCGCCGCTCTTGCGATCTGACCGCCCTTGCCGGGGTTCTGCTCGATGTTGTGAATAACCGTACCTACGGGAATTGCTTCCAGGGGAAGGCTGTTGCCCGTCTTGATGTCCGCCGTCGAAGAAGAAATGACGGTGTCGCCTACGTTGAGACCGACGGGGGCGAGAATGTATCTCTTTTCGCCGTCCGCATACACCAACAAAGCGATGTTGGCAGTACGGTTGGGATCGTATTCGATAGTCTTTACGGTTGCGGGAATATCGTACTTATCGCGTTTAAAATCGATGATTCTGTACTTGATTCTGTTTCCGCCGCCGATATGCCTGACGGTAAGTTTACCGGTTGCGTTTCTGCCGCCGGTCTTGTTTTTAACCGTCAACAAACTTTTTTCCGGGGTGTCGCAAGTGATTTCATCAAACATGGAAACCGTCATAAAACGACGACCCGGCGATGTGGGTTTATATCTTCTGATAGCCATATTTACCTCCGATTAGGACAAGCTCTCAAAGAACTCAATCACTTTGCTGTCGGCTTTAAGGATAACGACTGCCTTCTTGGTGGATGCGGTGTAACCCTCGTAGCGTCCCTGTCTTTTAAGTCTGCCTCTTACGTTAACTGTGTTGACCTTTGCAACCTTTACGTCAAAGATTTGTTCGATCGCTTGCTTGATCTGAACTTTGTTGGCGTTCTTTGCGACGATAAAGGTATATCTTTTCGGTGTCTGAGAAATGCCGTCAAAGGCTTTTTCACTCATAACCGGTTTAATGATAATGTCATAAGCGTTCATTATACGTTTGCCTCCTCAATCTTTTTGATTGCGTCTTTCGTCATGACGATATTGGCATTAACGACTACTTCATAAACGTTGACCAAGTCCGCGACGGAAATCGTGAGTTTTTCGATGTTACGACCTGCGCGCAAAAGATTGTCGTCTTTGTCTGCTACGACGAACAAGGTGCGTTTGTCGTAATTGAAGTTTTTAAGAATTTCGGCAACCAATTTGGTTTTGGGTTGTTCCAGTTCGATTTTATCGACGACAACCAATTCGCCGTCAGCGACCTTCTTGCTCAAAGCAGAAAGGAAAGCGCCCGTTCTTGCTTTTTTATTGAGCTTTTTGGAAAAGTCTCTGGGTTTCGGCGCGAAAGCGATACCGCCCTTTATCCATTGTACCGCGCGGATACTGCCCTGACGGGCTCTGCCCGTACCCTTTTGTCTCCAGGGTTTGATGCCGCCGCCGCGAACCTCGCTGCGGGTAAGGGTGCATTTGGTGCCTTGACGTTGATTAGCTTGATAGGCCACAACTGCTTGGTGAATGAGAGCTTCGTTGTATTCTACGCCGAATACCGCATCATTCAATTCCGTCTTGCCCACTTCTTGAGCTTTAGTATTGAAAACTTTAACTTGCATTTGTGTTAACTCCTATTACGCTTTTTTTACGGCGTTGCGAATGTACACTACGCTGTTTTTTGCTCCGGGAATAGCGCCCTTAATCAGCAAAACGCCACGTTCCGTATCGACTTTTACTACTTTGAGATTTAAAACGGTGACCTGCTCTACGCCGTATTGACCGGGCATCTTCTTGCCGGGCAAAACTCTCGAAGGCGTGGAGTTGGCGCCCATACTACCAACTTCTCTGTGGACGGGGCCTACACCGTGGGTTTCCTTTAAACGGCCTTGATTCCAGCGTTTGATAACGCCCGTAAATCCGCGACCTTTGGTGGTGCCGGTTACGTCTACCATGTCGTCGGCTGCAAATACGCTGCAGTCTATCTGTTGACCGGCAGTGTATTGATCGGGATTGTCCAACTTGAATTCCTTCAAAACTCTTACGGGTTTTGCGGACGCAACTTTGAGGTGTCCCAATTCCGGCTTGTTGAGTTTTCTTTCGGGAACTTCGTCAAAACCGAGTTGGATTGCGGAATAACCGTCTCTCTCTACCGTTTTCTTTTGCACTACGGTGCAAGGGCCCGCCTTGACTACCGTAACGGGGACCATCGTGCCGTCGGCCATAAAGACCTGCGTCATCCCCAATTTCTTTCCGATGATTGCTTTATTCATAGATAAAGTTCACTCCTATATAAAATATTTTTGATTTTGGTTTTGTTTTTAATTGACTAACACGACTGATTACAACTTAATCTTGATGTCAATACCGGCAGGAAGGTCGAGTTTGGTGAGACTTTCTACCATCTTGGCATTAGGGCTGTAAATGTCGATCAATCTCTTGTGCGTACGACTCTCGAATTGTTCGCGGCTGTCCTTGTACTTGTGCGTCGCGCGAAGAACCGTGACGATTTCTTTCTCCGTAGGGAGAGGAATAGGTCCGCAAACTTTGCTACCCATTTTCGTCGCCGTTTCAACGATTTTTTCTGCCGCCAGATCAATGAGGCTGTGGTCGTATGCTTTGAGTTTGATTCTGATTTTTTGACTTGCCATAATCTTTCTCCTATTCATTAATACCACTGCGCCGTGCGTGTCGTAGGTTTTGGCGCAACAAAACCTTTACTCGCCCAGTGCAAGCCTTACAATCTTATCATTTATCAAGTCAAGTGTCAAGCGTTTAAAAAAAGTTTCAAAAATTTTTATTGTGAAATTTTAATGAAATTATTTCGACGCTCGCTTTTTTGGTTTTGTTTTGTGCGTTTCTTGATATATAATTGGTAAAAACCGAGTCAAAGGAGAAAAAAACAATGTTGGATTATACGAAAGTTGCCGTCAGACAGATGATAGACAACTTTAAAAAGATGGGCTTTATCCTTAATCTGGTATTGCAAATCGTCTATATCCTTTACCTGACCTACGCGATAATCGCCCAAAGAGCAAATCTCGTCGTCAACATAATATTGCTTACGATTTCCTGCGCCTACCTCGTTTTTTACCTCGTCGTAACCCGAAAAGGCAAAAATCCCGACGGCGAAATCAAAAAACTCAAAAACGGCGGCAGAAACGTTTTTAAGTGGACTAAACTCGCAATACGTGCTTACGCCCTCGGAGTGGCAATATACAGCGTTTGCACTACCGTAGAAAAAGTTTCGGAAATTTCCGTCCTGCTGACGGCGGCGATGGTGGCTATGTGGATATTTCAGATTATCTTCGACGTAGTTTATAAAATCATAGAAAGCCAATTCGGCATGGTCATCGAAGGTCTGGAAGCAGACATAGAAAACCTAATGAAACCCGTCACTTCCATCAAAAACGCCTTTAAAAAGCTGAAAGGCGAAGAAGTCGTACAGACCGCTCCGTCCAAAAGACGTCTCAAACTGGACGCAAAAGTCATGGCCGCCAGAAAAGAAAAAGCCGAACAGAAACAACTCGCAAAGCAACGTAAAGCGGAAGAAAAACGACTTGCCAGACAGCGTAAAGCGGAAGAAAAGCAACTTGCAAAACAGCGCAAGGCGGAAGAAAAAGCACTTGCAAAAGCAAACGGCAAAAAGTCGTCCGACGACCACGGCAAAAGCGAATAGCGACACAATCAATCAAACACCAAAAAACGGCGCTCCGTACCGGAACGCCGTTTTTATTTCTCGCATACGCATGCGTATATTATATTGATAGAATTTTTCCCATCGCAGAACTCCGCACGCAAGCCAAACCGCCGTTATTCCTCTTCCGCAACCAGCAAAAAGGACACGGGGCGAAATCCGTCGTTACAGGAAATCATAGCGGAATACGGGTTTTTCATCCACCCGTCGTAAAAATTACCGCCGCCGCGGGCAAGTTCTTCAACGAAGAAACGCATACTTTCCCATGCGCTGTCGCAAAGTCCTTCCGGCTTCCGTGCGTCTACGCTGAGGAAAACCTGTCCTTCGCTCAGGTCGCAGGCATGTTCTATCTCGTTTTCGTATATTGCCGACAAGTCGGAGTAGCAGGCTTTTCTTATTACCGTTATTTTAACCTTTTTCATTGTTTTATCTCAACTACGGTATAATCCTGTGCCTCGACCGCTTCCGTTAACGTTTTATCGGACACGGGTGACGACAAAGTAACGATTGCGGTACCGTCGGTGTGACTGACTGCGGCTTCGGTAACGCCCTTTACGCTTTCGAGGGCTTTCTTCACGCGCGCCTCGCAATGAGCGCACATCATACCGTTAATAACCAAAGTTTTTTTCATGGTCTTTTTCTCCTTTTGGCTTTTTTTAGCGTTTTTTTCTTTTATTTTTCCGTCGTGCCGTGCGTCGTGCGGTTTAAAAAGATTAAGCCGCAACGCGTTACTTACCACGCAAAAACTCGACAAACTCATCGCCGCCGCACAGAACATGGGATTTAACGTCCAACCGAACAACGACACGAACGCGCCTGCCGCCAAGGGTATTCCCAAAGCGTTGTATATGAACGCCCAGAAAAGGTTTTCTATTATTATCCTTTTGGTTGCCCGGCTGAGGCGAATTGCCGCCGCGACGTCTTTTATTCCGCCGTTGACGAGCACCACGTCTGCGGAATCTATCGCTATGTCGGTGCCTTTGCCCATAGCGATACCTATATCCGCGCGAGTCAGTGCAGGTGCGTCGTTTACCCCGTCCCCCACCATCGCCACTTTTCCGAATTCCGAAAGTCTCGCTATCTCGCCTTCTTTTCCGTTGGGCAGTACGTCCGAAACCACCTCGTCAACGCCCACCTGTTGCGCTATCGCTTTGGCTGTGCGTGAGTTGTCGCCTGTCAGCATTACGACTTTTAGACCGATATTCTTCAATTCCGCAACGCCATCTTTTGCGTCCGCCTTTACCTCGTCCGCAACGGCGATAATGCCCGCCAGCAGGTCGTTTTTAATGAACAGTAACGGCGTTTTACCCTGTTCGGACAATCTTTCCGCCTGACTTTTAACCTCGTCGGATAAATCGATTTTTTCCGAAATGAACTTTAAACTGCCACCCGTCACCGTGTCGTTACCTATTTTTCCCGTCAAGCCGTTGCCCGCAAGGGACGTAAAACCGCTGACTTCGCACGGCACGATTCCGCTTTCCTTCGCCCTGTCCGAAACGGCTACGGCAAGAGGATGTTCGCTGTTAGTCTCCAGAGAATACGCAAGCGTGAGTAACTCTTCTTCCGTGCCGCCCACGGGCAGAATATCGGTAACGATGGGGTGTCCCTTGGTAATCGTCCCTGTTTTATCCAGGACAACCACCCCCGTCTGCCCCGCAATTTCCAGAGACGACGCCGTTTTAAACAGAATTCCGTTTTTTGCGCCTACCCCGCTACCCACCATTATCGCAACGGGAGTCGCAAGACCGAGAGCGCAGGGGCAGGAAATAACGAGTACCGATATACCTCGCGCAAGCGCATAGCCGAAGTCTTGTCCGGCAATCAGCCACGCAATTATCGTCACTAACGCAATACCCATTACGATAGGCACGAACACGCCCGAAACCTTGTCCGCTATCTTGGCGATCGGCGCTTTGGTTGCGGAAATATCGTTGACCGTCTTTATTATTTGCGAAAAAGTCGTATCTTCGCCGACCTTTTCGGCGCGACAGTACAAAACCCCCGCAACGTTTGCCGTTGCGGCAAAAACCTTGTCGCCCACCGCCTTGTCAACGGGTATGCTTTCACCCGTGAGGCTTGACTCGTCAACCGAACTTTCGCCCTTTTCAACGACCCCGTCCGTGGGGATATTTTCTCCCGGACGAACTATAAAGATATCTCCCACCGCCAACTGCGAAATCGGAACGGTTTTTTCCTGTCCGTCGACTATCACGTTTGCCGACTTGGGCGCAAGTTTCATCAGCCCCTTCAAAGCCGAAGTTGTTTTTCCCTTGGAATACGCTTCGAGCATCTTGCCGACGGTGATGAGCGCAAGTATCATGGCAGCCGACTCAAAGTAAAGGTCGTGACCGAGCATACCGCCCATGTCAGAAGAAACGCACATTTTAATCAACACTGCTGTACTGTATACAAACGCCGCGGCAGAACCGCATGCAACGAGCGTGTCCATATTGGGCGCGCCGCGAAAAAGTCCTTTTGTACCGTTTATAAAAAATTTACGGTTTATTACCATCACTATCAACGCAAGGACAAGTTGAGTAAAACCGTTGACGACGTGGTTCTCTAACGGTTTCGGCACCCACCAGCCCCACATGTTGTGTCCCATCGACAGGTACATCAACAATACGAGAAAGACAACCGACGCAATCAACCTATTTTTTAAGGCAAGCGTTTCGGCGTCTTTTATCCTATCCGACTGAAAAGCGGTTTCCTGGGTTAACGCCTCCGTTTTTACCGCCGCGCCGTATCCCGCTTTTTCCACCGCCTCTATTATTTTTTTATCCGTCGCCACCCCGTCTACGCTCAAAGTGGCGGTCAGCAAACTGACGGTGCAACTAGTCACACCCTCAACCTTACTCACCGCTTTTTCCACCCGCGCACTGCATGCGGCGCAACTCATACCGGTAACGGTAAATTGTCTCATTCATTCCTCCGTTTAAAAATCTTGCCGTTTTCTTTCTTTATATACGGCGTTCATATCCACTGTTAACCGTTAATCCCGATTAATTATACAACTTTTATCGTTTTTGCACAACAAAAAACTCCGAAAAAATAATTTTTTTACCCACTCACGTTTATCAAAAAACCAAAAAAATCCAAAAAAAGGGACTAAATCACTTGCGCCCCCTGTGACTTTGTCAACGGCGGCATGTAAGAATAAGCGGCATAAAAAAACCGCAGAGGAATCCCTGCCTCTACGGTTTTTGCATACTCAACTTTATTAAAATCTCTAAAAGAACATGGATTTATCTTCGCCCATACCCG